>WFRX01000293.1 GCA_015486285.1 bacterium | reverse complement strand
GAAGGCCACGGCGACATACCCCCCTTCGGCAAAGGCTCGAAAGAGCGCCCAGACCACATTGTTTTCCATGGACCCGCCGAACTGCGGGTGGGGATGACAGATCGCTACACCCGGTCCGCCCCTTGTCCCCCCGGTGAATCCCACCATCGCCTCGAGTTGGATCGTCCCGACGGGGATCTTCACGGTCCTCTGCTGAAGCGCCACTCGTTTCCTCCTCACAGGGTCGTCACGACCCTCTTACCACAGTCTCCGATCCCCGGGCAACCGCCGGCGGCCCTCCCTCCCGCGGCGCCGTGAGATTGACAGAATCGCCCTCCCGGCGGATCATCGTCCCAGGAACCAACCAGCAGAAGGCCAAGGAAAGGAAACCCAATATGGCCATACAGAAGACCTTCACCGTCGATGACGTCCTCCTCGTGCTGCCCCCTCCCACCGAGATGGACATCGAGTGGATCGGCCAGGCAGAGGTCATCCACCAGCTCATGGCGGCCTGGGTGGTCCTCGACGAAAAGGACCTTCCCCTGAACCCGCGGCTGGTGGGAAGGCCGGGCATGGGGAAAACGACTTGCGCATACGCTGCGGGCCTTCGGCTCGGAAGACCGATCTATCTGTTTCAGGCTACCGTGGACACGAGGCCGGAGGACCTGATCGTCATGCCCGTTCTCGGCCCGAAACAGGATGTCCAGTACATGGCCTCCACGATCGTGGCCGCTGCCGTCAACGGCGGCGTCTGCATCCTGGACGAGGGAAACCGGATGAACGAAAAATCATGGGCCTCCCTCGCCCCGCTCCTCGATCACCGCCGCTACCTGGAAAGCATGGTGACGGGGGTCAAGATCCCCGCACACCCGGACTTCCGGTTTGTCACGACCATGAACGAAGACGCCTCGACCTATGATCTGCCGGAATACATCCACTCCCGTCTGCAGCCGCAGATTCACATAGATTTCCCGGAAGAGGAGGAGGAGCGCGCCATCCTGCAGTCGAACATCCCCTTCGCGGACGAGGAAATCCTGGCCTATGTCCTGACCTTCCTGACCCGCGCCCATGAAGCGGACGAGCGGTACACCGTCCGGGACGGGATCAATATCGTCCGGTACGCGATGAAGCTGCTCGAGCAAGAGCAGGGAGGCGCCAGGCAAATGGTCGAGAAGGCGCTTCGCCTCATCCTCGGCGAGGAGGCGCTGCCCTATGTCGGCGACTGACCCGTGGACGATATCGCGGGGGGGCCTCGCCTGCCTGCCCGTCTGTCACTACCGGCTCGAGTTTGCCGAAGGGGTGCGCGCTCAACTGGCGAAAGACCCGCCGGACTGTATCGCCCTCGAGTTGCCCTCCCACCTGGCAGACGCTTACAAGCGGGCAATCACGCGCCTTCCGGAGATCTCGATCCTTCTCTACGAAAATGCCGCGCGGCAGACCGTCTACCTGCCCGTAGAGCCGGTGGATCCCTTCTCAGAGGCCGCCCGCTCCGCACGGGAACGGGGAATTCCGCTGCATCTCGTGGACATCAACATGGAAGAATCCTATCCCCCCTTTCATGATCCCGTTCCCGATCCCTACGCCATCCACGAGATCGGGCCGAAGCTTTACTACGAGGCCTTCCGGTCCATCCGCAAAGAGAGGATCCAGGCCCACCCCCTGGATGTCCGAAGGGAACAGGGCATGGCCGCCCGCCTTCAGGACCTGCTCAAGAAACACCGCAAGGTTCTCTTCGTCTGCGGAATGATCCACGCCGAAGGCGTACTCCAACAACTCGAGCGGCCCCAGACGACGCCGCTGCACCGGGTCCACTCGCCGCCCTTGCAGGTCTTCCACCTGCATCCCTCCTGCCTGGATGAGGTCATGGCAACCTTCCCGATGCTCAGCGCGGTTTACGAGATGCGCCGGAAAGGCCTGCCCCCCGAACCCGAAAGGAACCGGTTCACGCTGCGCAGGAGCTTCCGCATCGAATCCAGGCCCTTCGCCCTGTACGGAAAGGAAGACGCCGTTTACAACGAAAGGGCCGCCCTCGAGGAATCCCTCGCATGGATCGCCCGCCGCGCAGGCACCGCGGAAGGCGAGGCGGATGCCCCGCCGGGCCCCATCGACCGGAACCGGGCCCTTTTCTTTCTCCTCGAAGAGGCAGCCAGGCACTACCGGGACGAAACGGGCGACCGGGTCCAGGGGTGGCAGAGAAGGCTCTTCTGGAAATTCGTTCGGAATTATGCCCTCATCCAGGGCCTTCTGCTGCCTGAGTTCTACCATCTGCTCGTTGGCGCACGATCCTGCGTGGACGACAATTTCTGTTACAGTCTCTGGCGTCTCGGCGGCTTCTATCCCTGGCAGGAGGAATCCTCCGATGCGCCCGCCCTGCGGGTCAAAGGAGAGGAGGTCTGGCTCGGGACCCGGCGGCTCCATGTCCGCAGATGGAGGCCCCGAAAAAATCAGAGGCTGCCGGGTGTGCTTCGCAGACCCCGCAAGCGTGAGAAATACCCGGGGGAGTGGCTCGAAAGCTTCGACGGAAGCGCCCTCTGCTCCTACCCGCCTGAAGATCTCGTTGTGGAGGACTACGGCCGCTTCCTGCGGGAACAGTGGCGGCACATCCTCAGGGACGAACACAGCCGGAGCGAGCCGTTTACCACCTCTCTCCTGGACGGCATCGATGTGCGGGAGACGATCCGGAAACGGCACGAGAAGCGCATCTACGTCAAGAACCGGGACACGGCAAAAGGCGGTTCGGGAGCGGTGGTCCTCATCTTCGATGAAGACGAAAACGACCATCGCTACCCGTACCGGATGACCTGGCTGGGAGAACATGAGCAGGAATCCGACATGGCCTTCTATGCAACCCCTCCCGAGGAGAACATTGTCGGACCCGGCATATGTCGATGCGAGTACGGGGGCTTCCTGATGACCTATCCGCCCCGAAGGCTGTACGATGTGTGGCGGGACCCGGACTATCGCTTCTTCCGGTCCAAGGCGGAGGTGCTTCTCGCCGCGGCCCTGGATTATTCGCTGGAGAGGCAGGTCGTCTACGTGGCGTCCAAACCGCCTCGGTCCATCATGCGAACCCTCGCCGAGAGGCTTCGTCGCCGGATCGTATACATTCCCAAGGGGGCTCTTTCCCCGTCCCGGCTGCAGAAGATCCGCGTTTTTCACATCCTCAGCGGCTACGACAAACGGGATACGGCAAAAGACTTCATCCGTTGAAGCTCCGCGCCCCTATTTCTGCTCCTGTTCCTTCTCGTACTCGGCCACGATCGCCTTGTGCACATTCGGAGGCACGATGTCATAGTGGTCGAATTCCATCGTGTACGACCCTTCTCCGCCGGTCATGGACTTCAGCCCGGCCTGGTAGTTCTGGATCTCCCCCAGGGGAATCAGCGCCTGCACCACGGCCAGCGAACCCTCGGTATTGCTCGAGAGGATTCTCCCCCGCTTGCCGTTGAGGTCTCCCATCACGTCCCCCATGTTCGCCTGAGGAACGACCACTTCCAGCTTGACGATCGGCTCGAGGAGTACGGGGTTGCACTGGAGGAAGGCCTTCTTGAACGCCTCGCGGCCCGCGATCTGGAAGGCGATGTCCTTCGAATCCACGGGGTGGGTCTTTCCGTCCACGAGGGTAACCCGCACATCCACGACCGGATAACCCGCGATGACCCCTTCCGCCATCTTCTGCTGGATGCCCTTGTCCACCGACGGGCGGAAGGTCTGGTCGATCACGCCTCCGAATATCTTGTCCACAAACTCGTATCCCCCCCCTCGTTCCAAGGGCTCCAGGTCGATGAAGACCCTCGCGAACTGCCCAGCGCCGCCCGTCTGCTTCTTGTGCGTGTACTCCACGTACTTGGCCGACTTCGTGATCGTCTCCTTGTAGGGGATCTTCGGAGGCGCCGTGTCCACCTCGACCTTTCGCCTCCTCTTCAACCTCTTCAACATCAGCGAAAGATGGAGATCCGACATGCCGCTCAGCACGAGGTCGCCGGTCTGGCTGTCCGCCTGGACGGCGATCGTCCGGTCATCGGCGACCAGTTCCTTCAGGGCCGTACTGATCTTCTGCTCGTCCCCCCGGCTCTTCGGCTGGACCGCCAGGGAACACATCGGCGTGGGGAACTGGATTTCCGGCAGTGTAATCTCCGTCTTGTCATCGGTCAGGGTGTCCCCGGCCAGGATGTCTTCCACCTTGGCCACGGCCACGATGTCTCCGCACACCCCCTCCTCGATCGGCTCCTGCTCTTTCCCGCAGACCTTCAGCAGGCTCCCGATCCGCTCCGTCTTCCCGGTACGCCGGTTCACAAAGGAGGTGTTGGAGGCGATGCGCCCGGAAAGCACCCGCAGGTACGAAATGCGGGTCACAAACTCGTCCGCAACGGTCCGATACACGAATCCCACGAACCCGTTGTCCGGATCCAGGACGACCTCTTCCCCCCCGGCCATCCCCTTCCGCTCGAGCTCGTTCGGCTTCGGCCCGAAGGCCGCAAGAAAATCAAGGGTCTCTTCCAGGCCGACCTGCGGCTCCCCTGCAGCGACCAGCACGGGAAAGAGCACCCTCTGGAGCATCGCTTTGGTAAAGGTGGCCCGGAAGACATCATCCGAGATTTCCTCTCCTTCAAGGTATTTTTCCATCAGCGCATCGTCCGCTTCGACCACGGCTTCGCGCAGCTTCTCGTTTATGGAAGAGATTTCCTCCGGCGCCCCCTCCGCGGGCTCCAGCACGGGGAACACCCTGCTGAACGAGGCGGCCGAACCGTCCGGCCACAGGGCCGGGATGCATCGATCTCCGAAGAGCTCCTGGATCTCGGCAAGGGTCTTCGCGAAGTTCGTGTTTTCCGCATCAAGCCTCGTGACCGCAAAGCAGCAGGGCAGGCCCAGTTTCTCCGTTTCCTGCCAGATCCTGCGCGTATTCACCTTTACCCCGCTCGTGGCATCCACGCAGATCACGGCGCACTCCACGGCACGAAGGGCGGTGAGCATGTCGCCGACGCAGTCCGAGGAGCCGGGGACATCGAGTATGTTGAACAAGACATCCTTGTAGGAGAAGGAGAGTGTCGAGCAGGAGAAGGACTTCCCCGCTTCCCTCTCATCCGGATCGAAATCGCTTGCCGTATTGCCTTCCTTGATGGTGCCCATGCGCGTCAGCACGCCCACCTTGTGGAGGAACGCCTCGACAAGCGTCGTTTTTCCCGCGCCTTCGTGGCCGACAAGCGCAATGTTCCGGATCTTGGGTGTTTCGATACGGGCCATGAGAAAACCTCTTCGCACTGGGGTTGAAATGAACGATACAGAGACTGAAAAATGTCGACCTGCTCAAAAAAAATAATTTTTTATTATTAACATGCTTGGCCCCGGGCTGTAAAGTTCCCTATCCCTCTCGGGACAGCCGGGGGAAGGGACAGGGACCGCCGGACGGCAGCTGACGCCGGGCAAGCCCGGTCTATCAGAGGGAGAGCTGGTAGAAGGCGCTCTTGCCCGCATATACCGCCTGAGCGCCCAACTCCTCCTCGATGCGGAGCAGCTGATTGTATTTCGCGAGCCGATCGCTCCTCGACAAGGACCCGGTTTTGATCTGGCCGGCATTCGTCGCCACCACCACGTCCGCGATCGAGGTGTCCTCCGTTTCGCCGCTCCGGTGGGACACGACCGCGGTAAACCCCGCGCGCTGTGCCATGCCGATCGCATCCAGGGTTTCCGTCAGCGTTCCGATCTGGTTGAGCTTGATCAGAATGGAATTCGTTATCCCCTCCCGAATCCCTCTCTCCAGGCGCGTCGTATTCGTTACGAAAAGATCATCTCCCACGATCTGGATCCTGTCGCCGAGACGCTCGGTCATCTCTTTCCACCCTTTCCAGTCATCCTCCGCGTGCCCGTCTTCAATACTCAAGATGGGATATTCCTTCACGATCCCTTCATAGTAGTCCACCATCTGTTTGGCGGACAACGACTTGCCTTCGGCCTTCAACTCGTACCGCTTCTTTTTCGCATTGTAGAATTCGCTCGATGCCGGATCGATCCCCAGAAAAATGTCCCTGCCGGCCTTGTATCCCGCCTTCTTGATCGCCTCCATAATCACAGCCAGGGCCTCTTCGTTGCTTCCCAGATTCGGTGCAAAACCGCCCTCATCCCCGACAGAGGTCGCATACCCTTTCGCCTTCAGGACTTCTTTCAGCCGGTGAAAGACCTCCGATCCCATCCGCAGGGCCTCCCGGAAACTTTCCGCGCGAACCGGGAGAATCATGAATTCCTGCAGGTCCACGTTGTTGTCCGCGTGCTTTCCGCCGTTCAGTACGTTCATCATAGGAACGGGCAACACCTTTGCATTGGTTCCTCCGATGTATCGAAAAAGCGGAAGTTCCAGGTATCGGGCGGCCGCCTTTGCAACCGCCAGCGAAACCCCGAGGATCGCGTTCGCCCCGAGACTATTCTTGTTCTCGCTCCCGTCCAGGGCGATCATCCTCTGGTCGATCCAGACCTGATCGGTTGCCCGAACGCCGAGGAGGGCCGGAGCGATTTTTTCGTTCACATTCGAAACCGCCTTCTCCACGCCCTTGCCCAGATACCGCTTCATGTTTCCATCACGCAGCTCCACGGCTTCGTGTTCGCCCGTGGACGCGCCGGACGGGACCGCCGCCCTGCCCAGGGCGCCGCATTCCAGGACGACATCGACCTCCACGGTCGGGTTCCCTCGCGAATCCAGGATTTCTCTCGCCGTAATCGCTTCGATTCGATCCATCACATGTCTCCTCCCGATCTCCTCAATCAGACACCTGCGGTTTGATCTTCAACGACAGAACCTTGCCTTTCCGGTAGACATCCACGCGCATTGCATCGGATCGCTTCTTGCCGGCCAGGGCTTCCTGCACGTCTTCCATGCCTTCAACCCGCCTCCGGTCCAGACGCACAAGGATATCCCCTTTCCGCAACCCCGCCCTCTCCGCGGCGCCCATCCCCGTGATCTCCGTGACAATGACGCCTTCATCCCCTTCGAACCCGAAGTACCGGGCCACCTCGGGCG
>WFRX01000292.1 GCA_015486285.1 bacterium | reverse complement strand
GGGGCTTGCCTTTCGGTGCTGTTCAGGGCCCCCTCTCCGATTTGCTTGGGCTCCGTCTCTCCCTCCCCCTGCAAAGTCGCCCTGCACAAATCTCCGAGGGAACCCTGAACAGCACCGAAAACGTTGCGCCCTGCCGGAAAAATACAGGGACACGCTTTTATCGAAGACCGGGGAGAAGCACTGATTTCCAGAAAGAAGCAAGGGCGTGTTCCTACCCGCTGGCGGGCAAAGCCGCTCAGGAGGTCGGCTCCTCGTCTTCCAGGACGAACTGGAGGGTCAGGACGTTGGACACATGCTTCTTGCTGTCCTTCGCGGTGATTTCATAGGGATAATTGCTTGCCGGGCAGTCCGTCTCCGCAATGAAGTCGAAATGGATATCTCCCTGTATCTTTCCCGCGGTCTGGTCGACGACATTTTTCGGGACTTCCTGCCAGGAACCTCTCCCGCAATCCTTCCGGAAGCGTACAAGGATCGTCTCCAGATCCATGTCCGCATCTTGAAAGCTCACGGCACAGGCCACGGTGGTTGCCCCGGAGCCTTCGCCCACGGGCACGGAGGAAGGATTGCATTCAAGATCGGCAATCTGGGGAGAGGAACCGGACGGTCCCTCAGGGTCCGACCCGTTGTCATCGCCGCCGCAACTCACGCAGCAGAGAAGGGAAATGGCAAGAACGACAAGAAACTTCTTCATGGCTGACCCCCTTTCGTTCGTATCCGCAAGGTTACGTCTTGTCTCGAAAAATGATTGCCCCTCAGATAAACGTCCGTGCGATCTCCGCACCGGTGGCGGCATCGTCGCCATAGCCGTCCGCGCCGATCTCGTCCGCGTACTTCCGGGTGAGCGGGGCACCCCCCACGATCACCTTTACCTGGTCCCGGATACCGGCCTCCTTCAGCGCATCGATCACGACCGGCAATTCCACCATGGTGGTCGACAGGAGCGCGGACATGCCGAGGACCTGGGGGGCCTCGTTCTTAACCGCCTCGATGAACTTCTCCGGGGATACATCGTATCCCAAATCGACGACCGCGAAGCCGGCCCCTTCGAGCATCATGCCGAGCATGTTCTTTCCGATATCATGCACATCGCCCTTCACCGTTCCGATGACCGCTTTCCCGATGGGCTCCGCGCCCACCTCGACCAGCTTCGGTTTGAGGATCGCCAGGGCCTCGTTCATCGCTCTTGCGATAACCAGCATCTCGGGGATGAAAATCTCGTTCCGCTTGAACTTTCCGCCCGCCACACCCATGCCCGCGATCAGGCCCTCGGAAAGAATTGTCTGCGGATGGATGCCTGCGGCGATCGCCTCCTCGGTCAGGCCCTTCACCCCGGCGATGTCCATCTTCTGAAGGGCCTCTGAAAGCCGTACAAGATCCGCCATGGCTCACTCCTCAAATACTCTGTTCACGGTGTCGTTCTGCATCCGCCGTCCCTTCCGGGCCCGCAAGAATACGATCCGGCTCTCCTGTCAGTTCGGCCGACAGGGTACGGGACATGAAGACCGGGCTTCCGTTCGCTGTGGTGTAGATGTGATCGTCCACATCGATTTCCACAGATGTCTCGCCCGTCCCGGCCGCAAAGGCAAGCTCTCGAACCAGCCGCATCAACCCCGCCCGCGCATGAATCGTCGCCTCCTCCAGATCCAGAAAGCGTTTTGCGCCCGGCAGTCCCTCGATCAGGAAGCCCCCGGCCTGGCTCGGCCGGATCTTGACCTGCCGCCTGACCCTGACCCTGCTGGTAACGGCGCCGATCGCATTGGCCACGTCGGCATGCTCGGGGAGGACCGCCTCGGCGCCCAGCAGGGATGCCGCCTCGGCCAGAAAGAGGTGTACGGGCGCCCCGATGCCGATGACCGGCTTGTGCAGATTCATCCGCAGGCTGTAGCCCCGGCTCCCGTCGCCGAGCATGTTCCGGATCAGTACCCGGCAGACCTCGGAATCCTCCAGGCGGTCCGAATCGGTTTCCTCATCAAGCTGTCTCTTGACCAATTCGAGGGCAAGCTTTTTGACCATTTCATCCAGCAGGGCCCGAATCATTTCCTCGGCCGCCATCCCTGTAATCTCACCGAAGATTTCGCACATCCTCACGGAGGCCTTCGTATCCCACAATGCGGTTTTTCCTCCGCTGTTCAGGAGGTCCGTGGGCGTCAGCCCGCATCGCTGCACGATACAATGCTCCTCGAGACGGTCGACCGGAACGAAACTCCAATGCAGCAGGCCGGTTCGCTGCGCGAGTTCCTGCAGCGAATGGGGCCGCTCTTCGAGCAGCCGCACCATGTCGGCCTCACGCTCGGTCAGGGGCAAGCCGTCCGTATGACCTTGCAAGGCCAGGAGCTGCATCCTGGTGGTAGAGCCCCTGTAATCGTCCAGGCGCCGGGTGAGGAAATCCAGTGCCGGCCCGATCCCCGGCCCCCGGCTTCCCAGCCACGCCACGGGTGCGACCCGTTGGGGACCGATCTGAAACCGGCCCTCGTTCCATGCGATGAAGCTGTCCCCCCCG
>WFRX01000291.1 GCA_015486285.1 bacterium | reverse complement strand
GGCTTTTTCGCATCCATGAAGTCTCGCCATGGGATGGGGTTGGAGCGGGGCAAAGAGGGGAAAGTTTGAAAAGCGCCGGGTCGCTATAACGCCCCGGCTCAGTGGCCGTCGGCGGTCCAATGCGGCCGGTCGTTCGCTATTCCACGTCGCAATCCGGGCCCGATCCGAACGTTAAGGGGCGTGGCTCGATATCGAGGGTCCCATCCGGGTGGATGATGAGCGGATCAATCGCGATGTATCGATCGAAAGCGATCGCGGCGGTGAGCTTCTGATGGTAGGCAACCATGATCTGGCCGTTCGGCGCCCGAAAAAGGCTGAGATGGCCGGGGCCGAAGACCCCTTCAGCGCTGGAGGCGATGGGATTGCCGGCGTATTTCGTGAAGGGACCTATGGGCGATCCGGAGGTCGCATAGCCTATGGCATAGGTAGAAAAAGGTGCGCTGTTACCCGAGTACATCAGGTAGTAGATGCCGTCACGCTTTAACATGAAGGGGCCCTCGGTGATGCCGAGCCCGCCGAGGAAGAGCTCCCACGGGTCGGTCGGGCCGAACAGTGGTATCGGTGCTCCACGTGGTGTAGAGGGCGTCGACATCGGCTGCACCCAGAGTCGACTCGTGGTCGGGAGGGCGCCGGTGAAACGAATCTCTTCATAGTAGAGAAAGAGTTCGCCGTCATCGTCCTCGAAAAGATGGGCATCGATGGCGTCCTCCACGAGGACGCCCTGGTCGACGAAGGGGCCGAGGGGAGAACGGGAGGTGGCGACGCCCACCTTGAAATCCACCGAGTAGTACAGATAGAACATCGCCGACTGGTCGTCATAGTGGACTTCCGGCGCCCAGGCATTCGGACCGGCCCTGAAGACGACCGGTCCCTCCGTCCACGTCAACGCGTCCTTTGAGGTCCACACCTGGTAGCCCTCGACACCGTCAACGGTGGGATACAGATAATAGGTTCCCTCGTGCGGGAGCACGAAGGGATCGGCGAGTCCGAGCCTATCAATCACAGGGTTGCAACCGAGACGATAGTCGCTGTCAGGGGAGTCCCCGCAGCCCATTGGAACAGCGAGAAGCAGGGCGGCAAGAGCCATGAGGAGTTTACGATTTTCGTATTTCATGACGCCCATTGTGGCTCGATGTGTGCCTTTCGGCAACAGATTCATGTTCGACGAGCGTGCCTGTACCTGACCGGCGGCACTCGTCCGCGTGGATCCTGCTTTATGGAGATTCCTCGCGGCGCGGAGGTGCGGGGCGGTGCGGGAGAGCCGCGCCGTCGATGCAGACCAGGGCATAGGTGCAGCGGGGCCTGTGGGCGAAGCCTCGCCCGGAAGGGTCGTACCAGACCTCGGCGATCTTCGATCCTTCGAGAACCAGGCGGTTCACCGCGGAGGAGACCTCCACCGCGGTCTGGGAGGTTGTGCCGCCCCCGGCCGACCGCTGGATGTCCAGGGAGGCGGTGCTGATGCGGACCTGGATGGTGCGGGCCAGCTCGCCGCGGGCCTTGTCCGCGGCCGCCTCCACGCCGTCGCTCCGGAAGTAGGTCGGCCCCGCCATGCCGATGGCGCAGACCTTTCCCCCCGGAGAGTCGGGAACCGTCCCGGTCAGGGCCCAGGACGGGGGAGGGACGTCGGGGATCCCGGGCGCGGGGGCGCCGCTTCGGCTTCCGGCTCCCGGACAACCCGCGAGCAGAGGAAGGAGAAGAAGGAAGGGAAGCAGAAGGCCGCGTGCCCGGCCCGCCGCGCCGGCCCCGCTACTCATGCCTGGCTTCTTCCTCCGCAAGGTCCTGGAAGGCCTTCTCGGCGCGCTGCACGACCCTTTCACGGACGGCCTCGCTGAGCTGGGAGCCCTGCTTGAGGGAATCCTCGAACGCGCTCAGGTCCATGCGCGCCAGGGCGAACAACTCCCCTGTTTCCGGATCCTTCCAGTGATTCACGATCTGGACGCCGGCCAGCTCGGCCTTGGTGAAGGTCTTGACCGTCTGCTCCACGTGCTGTTCTTCCGAGGTCGCCTCCGGGTCGCCGGCCATGGTCGAGGCCGCGTAGTCCTTCATGAGGGAGGCGGTGTACGTCTTGAAGACGCGGGCGATCTCGGCGCGGGCGCGGCTCTCGGCCGTGCTTCGGAGGAGCGAGGGGTTCTGGATGCCCCACGCGGAGCCGACTCCGTAGAAGGCCTTGCCCATCTCTCCGCCGAAGGCGCCGCTGCCCTTGTCTACCCATGCGGGCCTGGCGGCCTTGGCGGTCTCCGACGGCGGGACCTCTTTGGCCTTCCCCGCGCACCCGGCAAGCAGGAGGACGGCGAACAGGGGGGAGAGCCGGAGAAGCACTTCTGTTCGATGCCGTTTCGTCATGGCGGATCTCCTTCTTTACGGAAGCGGTTCGGCCCCGGGGCATCCTCGGCCCAGGCTTCCCAAAAACTACAACATTTGGATCGAGGGGGCAACGGGGTCAGACGATGACCAGGTCATCGGGGAAATCGGTGATCTTCTCGGCGGCCCGGTCCGTGACGAGGTAGACGTTTTCCAGGCCGATGCCGCCCTTGCCGGGGGGGAAGAACTTCGGCTCCACTGCGATGGTCATGCCGGGTTGGAGGGGCCCTTTGAACCCGGGGGCCAGTACGGGCCATTCGTCCAGCTCCAGGCCCACTCCGTGGCCCAGGAAGCGGACCTTGTTGTCGTGGCAGCCCATGAAGTGGGGCCAGAAGGGGCTTGCGCCCTCGAAGGCCGCGACGACCTCCGCGTAGATCTCGCTGCAGGGCCTGCCGGGCCTGAGCCTGCGAACGGTCTCCGCCTGGATTTCCCGGCAGAGCCGGTAGGCTCCGAGCCACTCGTCCGGGAGGCCCCCCAGCGCGAAGGTGCGGGTCTTGTCCACGAAATAGCCGTTGTATCCGAAGACCACGTCCACGAGGATCGGTTCGCCCGGCTCGAGTTCCTTGCGGCCCGCGCCCTGGGGCAGGGCGGGGTAGAGGCCGAGGCCGCCCACGGGCCCGTCGAAGGGCGTGGGCGAACAGGCGCTCGCGCCGCTGACTACGGGGCCGTAGTGCAGGTCCTGGTTCCATCGGCGCAGGCGCAGCAGGCCCTGGTGGCCGCGGCGCCGGAGGGCGAACTCGATCCTGGCCGACAGGTCGAGCTCGGTTCGAGACTCCCGGATCATGGCCGGAATCTCGGCGAAAACCTCTGCGTGCAGCCGGGCCGCCTTGCGCATGAAGTCCAGCTCGAAGGCGGATTTCGTCTGCCGCACCGTTCGGATCAGGGCCGTGGCGTCCTTCAGTTCAGCGTCGGCCAGGTGTTGCTGCAGCCGGAGGAATTCTCCGGCCGGCAGGACGTCCATCTCCATGCCGATGCGCGCGCCCTTCCCGGCGGCCACCCGGTCGGCCAGCGCCCGCAGGCCCGGGTACGGGCGGATCGCCTCCAGGGGGGACTCCCTTCGCGCCCGTTCGAGGCTGCGCTGCACCCACAGCGCGGGTTCGCCCTCCGGCGGGATCCAGAGATACCCGTTCTGTGCCGTCCCGGAGAAGTAGAAGAGATCCACCGGGTGTCGCAGGAGGGCACCGTCGAACCCCTCCTCGCGGAGGAGGCCCTGGAACCGGGCGACCCGTCGTTCCACCTCTTCCGAAGGCGTCAGGAACTCCTGATAGGTTTCTTCCTCCCGCCTCATCATGCCTCCTCCGTCTCTTCATGGGGGTTGCCGGATGGTTTGTCAAGGAACAGGGGATCCGTTATCCTGGCCCCGAGCGGATGGATAGCGGACGAGAAAGGATGTCGGCATGACGGAACCGGATCGGCAGACCCCTTCCGAGGGGCGGTTCTCGAAGATCGTGACCCACGACGACTTCGACGGGGTTGTCTCGGCGGCCCTGTGCAGCCTGGCGAACGGAATCGATGATTTCCGGTTTTCCGGACCCGTGTCCATCCTGGATTCCGGCCTCGAGGTGGGTGCGGACACGATCGTTTGCGATCTGCCGCATCATCCCGCGGCCGGGCTCTGGTTCGACCACCATGTGGGCAACCTGGAAGACTATCGCCTCAAGGGGGGCGATCCGGAGGCCGTGCGGGACACCTTCGGGGAGGAGAAGAGCTGCGCCCGGGTGATCTACCGCTATTACCTGGAGCGGGGGGCCGCCTTCCCGGAGTTCATGGCCTCCACGGTCGAGGAGACGGACACGGTCGACAGCTTCGATTACAGGGACCTGGAGGACTGGCGCCGCGAGACGCCGGGAAAGGTCCTGTCCGACTCGCTTCGGATCACCTTCCCCTCGCGGCGGGAACGGAACCGGTACATGCGCCATCTCATCCGGAGAGTCCGGGAGGCCCCTCTCGAAGAGGTCCTGTCCGACAGCGAGGTGCGGGAGAAGGCGCGCCTCTACCGGGAGATGGAGGCAAAGAGCCGCGCCCTCATCGAGCGGATCGCCTCCTTCCTGCCCGAAGACGCGGAGCGGGAGGTGATCGTTCTCGACACGACGGGTCTGAAGCACGCGCCGTACATCATCAAGAGCCTCGCCTTCCTTTCGTATCCGGAGGCGGCGGCGGTCCTCGAGGTGAAGAGCATCTTTCGCCAGAGGCGGAAGACCAATGACCTCGGGTTCTCCATGTCCCTGAGCCCCTGCCTGGAGCTTGCCTCCTCGGAGAAGGATGTGGGGGAGATCATGCGCACCCTGAACGTGGGCGACGGGCACCGGGGCGCGGGGGCCGGCCGGATACCGTGCAGGTCCAAGGCGGAGATGATGAAACAGAAGGAACAGATCCTTCAGAAGATCCTCGGCATGTGGAGGAACCAGCGGGCCGAGTCGCCGGGAGCGGGTTCCGCCGAAAGAGGGCCTTCCGTGTAGCCTGCAGGAGGGAGCCTTGGATTCGCTCGAAGCCACACTGCCGTACCTGGTCCGGTACTCCTACGTGGGGGTGTACGGGCTCATCCTCCTGGCGAGCACGGTGCTGCCCTTCTCCAAGACCCTCGTGATCGTGGGGGCGGGCATCCTGGCCTCCCAGGGCATCGGCAGCCTCCCCCTCTACCTTCTCGTTTCTATCGCGGGGCTCGTGACGGCGGACAGCCTCTATTACTCCCTCGGGTACTTCTTCGGGAGGAGGGTGTTGGGCTGGAAGGTCTTTTCCGGCCCCCGGAATGAGAAGAGGTTCCGCGAGGCGGAGGCCCGCTTCCAGCGACACGATTGGTTCGCTGTCTTCTCCGGGCGCTTCCTGCCCTTTCTCCGGTGCGCCATCTTTGTCGTCGCCGGCATGAGCCGGATGTTTCCCCTGCGATTCCTCCTGGCCGATTTCCTGTCGGCCTGCGTGCTTGGGCCCGCGGCGATCTCCCTGGGCTATTTCTTCGGTGAAAACCGCGAGCTGCTCGTCCGGTATACCAAAGAGGGGGAATACGGCGTGGCCCTGCTCGTTTGTGTGGCCCTTCTTATCCTGTTCTTCTTCCCGCGAAGGCGGAGATGATCCAGGAGGAAAAGGCGCGCGTTATCGGCGGCAGGCATCGGCGGGGAAGCGAACGAAGGGTGAGGTCTCGTTGAGGAGGGGTATGTGGGGACGGTCCCTTTTGAGGAGTTCATGTTTGCGTGGCTGGCGGCGGTTCCCTGCGGTAATCTCAGCACCGCAACGCTCGATCTCGCCTGGAAGGGCGTCACGTATCACGGCGCCGGGCAGGGGACCGTTGAATTCATGGACCTTGAATAGGAAAGCCCCTGTTCGGATTCGCTGCCCGCAACATGGCCCCTCCTTCTTTCCCTGGGGCGGCATGACGTCTGCGAAGTCGAACAAAGACTTTTTACTATAGAAATAAGGTAATGGGGGCACCCGGAATCTGTGAAGTTTTTTTGCCAACACCGGTGGCGTTGCCCCTTTGCCAAGCCATTATGCTTCATGATATAATAAACAATTTTGCAGGCATCAGGTCTCAGAAGTGCCATGCGCAGTGCAACCCGGCAAGGATGAACGCCATGGTCTGAACGTACAACCCGGCTTGAGACGAGGGAAGATGCCGTCGCAAGGACGGCGGAAGGTCTGAAGTCCGGACCGGTGGAGAGGAGAGAATATGGGGAAGAAGAAAAAGGCGATCGTTATCGGCAGCGGCATCGGGGGCAGCGGCATCGCCGCCCTGCTCCAGCATTCGGGCGAGTACGACGTACGTTTGTTCGAGAAGAACGGGCTTGTCGGGGGGCGGTTTGCCTCTTACCGCCGGGACGGCTTCCGACTGGACGTGGGGTGTCATCTTATCGCCAACTGCGACAAGGGGACGTTGGGTGAGATCCTGGAGATCCTCGGATGCCCGGACGCGGTGCAGTGGCGATACGCCCGAGGGCCCAAGCCCGCTTTCAACTTCAAGGGCGAGCGGATCAAGTTCCCCCACGAGATCCACAAGCTCGGATTCAACAATGACGAGCTCCAGGGCATCATGCAGTTTCTTATGGAGACGGGTTCCATCCCGGAAGACCAGTGGGATGCCTGGGACGATCGGAACATGCTGGACCAGCTCGAGAAATACGTACAGAACGACCGTGCCCGAATCATTTTCGGGATCCTCTCAGGCATCTACTTTGTGATCCGGGACCACGAAACACCCGTGGGCGAGTGGGTACGCTGCAACCGGATGTTTGAGGAGAACAAGTCCTCCGGCTACCCCATAGGTGGGACGGGGGCGGTGCCCGAGGCTTACGTGCGGGCCCTGCGGGAGCTCGGCGGCGAGGTTTGCCTGGCCACGCCGGTCAGGCGTATCCTCGTTGAGGATGGGGTCGCCCGGGGCGTAGAGCAGCGGGACGGAACGGTGCACGAGGCGGATCTGGTGATTTCCAACGCCGGGCTCAAGCCCACGGTGAACCACCTGGTCGGGCGGGGGCACTACGGACAGGAAGTCCTGGAAAAGATTGACGCATACACGTACTCCGAGGCTGTTTTCATGGTAAAGGTGGCCCTGGACACGGTTTTCGTGGAGAACGAAAACATGGTGATGTTCATGGGGCGGGATGATCAGGCTGAACTGCAGCGGGAACTCGATGAAGGGATCATCCCCGAGGTGGCTTCGCAGGCCATGATTCCGATCCTGTCCAATATGGATCCGTCGGCCGCCCCGGAAGGCAAGCAGCTTCTTATCGTGGGGGGCGGCGTCAACGGGCAGCCGCTGGATACCCCTCGTTCCGAGTGGAGCAAATGGGAGGCCCCCTTCCTCAATGCGCTCGAGATGGTGTTTCCGGGGATTCGCGAGCACATCCTTTGGACGGTCACTACCTCCCCCGCGGATGTGGACCGCCTGTTTGGCGAGGAGGGCAATGTGATCGGAATCGGCCAGAAGGTGGGACAGGTGGGCGACCGGCGGCCTGCCATGGAGGACCCGGCCATCCGGAACCTCTACCACTGCAGCGCCGACACGGGCATGCACGGCATCGGCGGCGAGCTGGCCGCGGACAGCGCCTTGCGGCTCTACCGGAAGCTCTGCGGCTAAGGGGTCCGGTCCCATGTCCAGGACCTCGTAAGCGATTTGCTCCCTCTCCAGGGACGATCCAAGGTATTCGCAGGCCTCTTTTCTTTCCCCGGCGGACCCGTGCTGCAACGCAAGGTTCGGCCCGATCCGGGCTTGGGCGGAGGCTTGCGCCGTCCATGCTGCAGGCGAGTCCGCCTTGTCCTCCGGGCTGGAAATTTTCCTTTGTTTCTGGCACCCTGCAAAGGATATCATGTTGTTGAGGGGGGTCTTGTGTAAAGCATGACCCGCCGCTTGCCGATATGCATATGTGAGGAGGCAGAAAATGGCCGGTGAGAAGGGCCCCGGACCGATGGTGAAGAAGCCGGCGGGGTACTTGCGCAAGCCGGTGGCCGGGGTACGGGCCGCCGGGAAGAAGGGGACACGTTTTCTCCTGAACGGAATCCCCGCCCGCTGGGCCAACGCGAGTTACAACGCATACAGCCGGATCTACCAGGGCCAGCTCCGCCTGGGACTCCCCGCATCGCAGAAGCTGCTCAGGAGCCGGGAAGAGATTCGAAACCGGTCCGCGGCGAAACTGGCGCTCTCCCTGTATCACATCTTCTTCCACATAACGGAGGCCCGGATCCCGCGGAACGAGATCAAGCTGGTTCTGCTCGACGAACTGGACAAGGGGAGGATCCTCCTCACCGAAGACGTGATCTTCCTGAGCGAGGAGGATCTGAGGCGCCTGGCCTCGGTCCGTTTCCATATCTCCGACGATGACCTGCCCGGGATCATTGCCGAGGCCCGGCGTCGCAGGATCCTCAAGGAAACCTTGAAGGAGCACCGGGCCCCGGCCTATTTCGAGAGTGAGATCGAAGAATGCGGGGAGAATGGGCGGGGCGACTACGAGATCGTGCACTATCGGGACTTTACCGACGAGGGAAAGTCCATCGGCTTTCGCCGGCTCGCCAGCATGGAAGCGGTGACCTCCGGGGACAACCGGCCTTCGCTCCTCCTGGTTCCCGGGATCGGCTGCAACAGCAACTGCTTCAATCTGAACAACCGTTACTCCATGGCAAAGGATCTTGCCGATCTCGGGTTCTGGATCTACCTGTTCGACCCGAGAGGCATGGGGGTCAACAAGGAGAAATTTGATCCCTTTGTGACCATCGATACCTTGATCGATTATGATCTTCCGGCCGTAGCCCGTTTCATCTTCAAGCGATCCAGGGGAAAGCCGCTGATCCTGGTCAGCCACAGCATGGGGGGCCTGGTCGCGGAGTGCATGGTCCTGAACTGGAGCCTGAGACGGAATTTCGACAAGCTGGACATGCTGACAGACCCGCAACGGGAAAGGCTTGACAAGATCCTTCCGTCCCTCGAGGAGGCGAATGCCTATCTGTCCATGATCCGGGGCGTTGTCACCCTTGGGGCCCCGAAGTTTTTCGAGAAACTGAGCCATGCCATCTTCCCGTACAGCCTCTGGCTGAACCACATTTCCCGTATCTTTCACCTTCGGAACGTTCCCTTTCGGGAGATGATTCGGCTGCTCGTCCACGTTCCGGGGCTGCGCATGGGAACGAAGATGGTCTTCAATTCCAATGTGGCCGGCCTGAATCCCCTGATCAGCCCGCAGAACCACAAGGACGATAAGGAGTTCGTCCTCGAATTCCTCCGTTCGTGCGGCGAGTCCTTTCCCCTGGGGCTGGGCTTCCAGTTCTTGAAGGCGATCTACAACGGAGAAGGCTTCAAGCGAATGGACGAGACCCGGCTGAACTACTCGAAGCTTCTTCGCTTTTTCCCGGCGGATATCCCTGTCTTCCGCTTCTGGGGCGCGGAGGACCCCCTGGCCCCGCCCGCCAATATGCGCCTCACCCAGTCGTATCCCCACCGGATCAAGCAGGTGCATCGCGTCCGGGATGCGGGGGACCTCGCCGGGATCGAGATCCAGCCCGAGCGGAGCCAGTCGGTCGATTTTGTCGTAGAGGGGGCGAACCATCTCGATCTCCTCTACGGGAAGGCGGCCGAAGAGTTGATCCATCCCCTGCTTTTCCGGGTGATTCGGCAGACGTGGGGGGGGTGGAGTTATCCCGAGGAAAGCGAGGCGGCCTAGCAGGCTGCTGAAAAACCCCCATCTGCCGCGTTACGCTCATCCCGTGGAATGGTCGCCTGCCTTGGACCCGGGAATTTTTGATCTGCCTCCAAGAGCCGCTGTCTCCGTGAACTCCCGGGAGGTTGTCGTCTGTTCCATCCCGGTCTTTGTTCGGGCTCCATCGTCCCCGCCCTCGAAAGTCGAGCAGCCGATATTTTTTCAAGAAATACTTGTTTTTCAGTTGGATTTCAGTTAGAAGCTAAAGTAAACTCTCATATTCAGAAGGGCCGCAGGCAATGCCCGGACGTAAAAAGTCTGCAGCAACGCGTGGACCGGGGCGGTTTGTCTCGACAGGGGTCGTTTTTCTTGCCTGGGCCCTGACCCTCATGGTTGGAGGAGCCTTCGGGCTGGCGTCTCAGAAGCTCTGCCGGGCCTACCGGATCGAGAGGGACGGGGGGCGTAATTCCGTGTCCGCTGTGCCCTACCGCCTCGGGGTGGAGGAAGCGGGGGGCAGGGAGAGGAAGGCTGCGATCATCATCGATGATCTGGGCCCGGACCTGGCTGTGGCCAGAGGGTTCTGGGAACTGCCGATACCGCTTACACTCGCGATCCTCCCGTATCGGAAATACAGCCGGGAGATCTCGCGCCAGGCGCTTCGGCACGGTAAGGAGGTGGTGCTTCACCTGCCGATGGAGCCGAAAGGCTACCCGGCCGTGAACCCGGGCCCCGGCTCTCTTCTCGTGTCCATGGATCGTGAACGGATTCAGGCCGAGGTCGCCCAGCAGCTCGATTCCCTGCCGGAGTGCGTGGGGGTGAGCGGCTATATGGGATCTCTTTTCACGGAGCGGCCGGAACCCATGCGATGGGCGCTTTCCGTTGTCGCGGAACGAGGCCTCTTTTTCGTGGACAGCCTGACAACGCCGTATTCGGCCGCCCGCGGCGTGGCGCGGGAACTGGGCGTTCCTTTTGCCCGGAGGAGTCGTTTTCTGGACGGCAAGAAGAGCGAGGATGCCATTGTCAAACAGCTTTGCTGTCTGGCGGATTCGGCTGTGCGGGATGGCGGCGCCATCGGAATCGCCCATGCTTCCGCGGAAACACTGGCCGCCCTGCCCAAGGTGGTCGCCGGGTTTGCCGACAAGGGGATTCGCCTGGTGCCTGTTTCCGAAATGATAACCGCTGATTCTCCGCCGGGGGCGGGGAGGCGGGAAGCAGGGATGAGGGAACCGGCGCCCGACGGCTGATCGATGCGAACGGAGATGGGAATGCGTATCCGAACCAGGCTGGGTCTGTATTTGTTGGTGGGGCTGTTCAGCGTGTGGGCGGGCCCGTCCCGCGCGCAGGCAGGGCAGGGCCGGAAAGATGCCTCCCTCGAGAAGGTACGTTACTGGTGCAGCGGGCAATATACGCGGGTTGTCTTCGATCTCGACCGGAATGCTGAGTATTACGTCGGAAAGCTCCAGGGGGACCCTCGCACCAAGAGGCCCGCCCGCATCTATGTAGATCTGCAGAATACGCTCCCTTCGAAGGGCGTTGCCGTGAAGACGGATCTGGCCGAGGGCCCTGTCCGAACCATCCGGTCCGGACGACATGATCGGCATACGACTCGGATGGTCCTGGACCTCCGGCATGCCGAAGACTACAACGTGTTCCAGCTCGAGGGGCCCTTTCGAATCGTGTTGGACCTCTGGTGGAAGAAGGGCGGGAAGGGATCGCGAAAGGGCCAGGACGCAAGAGGCGGTGCTTCAGGAGCGCATAGGCCGCGTCTTCCCCTCATCGTCCTCGATCCCGGACACGGAGGACGCGATCCGGGGGCCATCGGCAAGAGGGGGTTGAAGGAAAAGGATGTGGCCCTGAGGATCGCCCGGTACGTCAAAAACATCCTCGAACGGCAGAAGCAGGTGAGGGTGATCCTTACGCGGGATCGGGACGAGTTCATCCCATTGGAGAGGAGGGCCTGGATCGCCAACTCCAAGGGGGCGGATCTGTTCGTGTCGATCCACGCGAATGCGCATCCGAATCGAAAGGCCCGGGGTGTGGAAACCTACTATCTGGACAATACAACCGACCGGGCGGCGATGCGTGTGGCGGCCATGGAGAACGACACGCCGGCCAAGAGGCGGGACGGATTGAACTGGATCCTGATCGATCTGCGTTGCAACGCGAATGCCCTGGAATCGAACGATCTCGCGTACACTATGCAGAAGGCCGTGATCGGAAAGGTCCGGAAAGCGGGCTACAAGGATACGCGGGACCTGGGGGTGAAGGGGGGCCTTTTCTATGTGTTGATCGGCGCCCACATGCCCAGTATCCTGGTGGAGACGGCCTTCATCACAAACCCGGCGGAGGAAAAGAGGCTCGGGAGCCGCGCCTACCAGAAGCTCGTCGCCGAAGGCGTGGCGCTGGGGATCAAGAATTATCTTCGGCAGCACGGCCGTTATGATCTGCTGGCGAAACAATAGAGGAAAGGGGAGGCACCCCCGGAACGGGGCGGACACGGCGGTCGGCGGATTTGACCGGTGAAGTTGACAAAGGAGGGAATTTGTGTTCCCTTATAAGGGTTCCGAACAGAGCGAACTGAAGATGTGACCCATACGGAATCGAGCCTGCCTCTGGAAACGGCTCCCTCTCCCGGGAAATAGCCGGACGCCTGATTGCCGGAAAAGATGGACGAACCGTGAATCCGCGTGAAGCGCCCCTGTCGCGCGCGCGCGAGGAAAGCAGCAAGAAGAAGCCATGAAACGTACCTATCAGCCAAGCACGATTCGAAGAAAACGAACGCACGGATTTCGGGCTCGCATGAAGACGCGAGGTGGAAGAAAGGTCGTGAGCCGTCGGAGGGCAAAGGGCCGCAAGAGGCTCTGTGTATAGACCTCCGACTTGATGCCTGCCCCAAAAGGCTCGTATGACCCGATGCGCCACCCTTTGAAGACACAGGGATGCCAACGCCCGGACCAGTCTTTTTCCAAACAGGACCGACTTCTCATTCGACGGGAATTTCTTGCGACCACGCGAAGGGGGAAGCGGTACACTACCCGGTATTTTCTGGTATTCCTGCGTCCCAACAGAAAGGGTAGGCCTCGCCTGGGGATCGTTGCCAGCAAGAAAGTGGGAAAGGCCGTAAAACGGAACTACTTGAAGAGAAGGCTCCGGGAGTTCTTTCGCCTTCATAAACCCTGGCTTCCCCCCTCCACCGACATCGTCATTATTGCCAAGAAAGGCATACCGGACGTGACGTATCGAGGCATTTGCAAGGACCTTGAGCGCTTCTTGCGTGATTCCCCGCGTTCGCGCGTCCGACAGCACAGAAGGGCCAAGAATGCTAAAACAGATCCTGGTCGCGGCGATAAGATTCTATAAGTTTTTCGTCTCACCGCTCCTGCCCCCTGCATGCCGTTTCTACCCCTCCTGTTCTACCTATGCCATACAGGCCCTGGAGAAATACGGCGTGCCCAAGGGGCTGTGGATCGCGGGGAAACGGATCCTTCGATGCCATCCTTGCAACCCCGGCGGGGTTGACCTGCTGGAGTGACCGGGGGAATGAGCGCGCACCCGTCCTGTCGGGAGTGGAAAGAGGGAAACCTCGCCTGCGGCGGACCGGGACTTTCACCTTATTGAGGGGATTCAATGGAGAAACGATTACTGCTCTCGATGGTTCTTTGCCTTCTCATCCTCCTGGTTTACCAGTCTTACGTGGAGAAGCAGAACAAGCGATGGAAGGCCGCCCGGCAGGAGACGGTGGAGGAAAGCGAGCCGGCGACACCGCGGGATACAGGGCCGAGCGAGCCGGAAGGGACGGCCGTGTCGCAGGGGACCGAGGAAGGGCTCAAGGGGGAGAGAGAGCCGGGCGCCGAGGCGCCCCTGGATGAGCCTTGCGAGGAAGTAGTCGTGGACACGCCGCTCTACCGGGCGGTCTTCTGCTCGAGAAACGGCAGGCCGATGAGCTGGATGCTGAAAAAATATCAGGACCACAAGGCGTGCCGGTGCCCGATACCCATACCCGGTCTTCAGGGGCAGGAGCCTGAGCAGGGGGCCGATGCGACGGGCTTGGGCTGGGTGGAGAGGATTCATGCCCGGAGGCCGGAAGAATGGCCGCTGGGTCTCGAAATCTCCACGGGCAAGGGGAGGCGGATCCCGGTGCGCGAGACGCTTGCGCCCGATCGCCCCGGTCTCGATTTGCGGGACGGCCAGGGGCCGGCAACGATCACATTTACGGGGAGGGATGCGCGGGGCAGGTCGGTCGAAAGGATCTATACCTTCTCTCCGGATACCTATCTGGTGGGCCTCGAAGTCGAAATCGGCGGCCTGAAGCCGGCGCTGCAGCAGGCGGGCCTGGGGGTGAAACTCAGCGAGAGAATCGCGAAAAAATCCAAAGGGCGATACACCTTCACCGGGTTTATGGGTTTCATCGACGGCCGTCTCGAAAAAGAAAAGAAGCTGAAGGAGGGGGAGCCGAAATATTATGACGGGGATGTAGCCTGGGAGGGCTTTTCGGACAAGTATTTCCTCACCGGCCTGCTCCCCGTGGACAACCCGATCTCCAGCGTCAAACTGGAACAACTGCCTGTCGTCGATGAGCATTCCGCCGGGTTGCTGGTCTCGCGACTGATCTACAATATCCAGGAACATCTGCAAGGGGACAGGGCTCGCTGCTCCTATTCGCTTTACATCGGCCCGAAAGACATGGATGTGCTGAAGCACACCGGTCATTTCCTGGAGAAATCGATCGATCTCGGATGGTTCGGCTTCATCGCCAAGCCTCTTCTCGTGATCCTCAAGTTTTTCTACAAGTACACGCACAATTACGGCATCGCGATCATCATCCTGACCGTCCTCATCAAGGTTCTTTTTCACCCGTTGACGAAGAAGCAGTATGAGTCGATGCGACACATGCAGAAGATTCAGCCGAAAATGAAAGAGATCCGTGAGAAATACAAGGATGATAAAGAGAGGATGAACAAGGAGGTCATGGATCTCTACCGGACCCACAAGGTCAACCCGCTGGGGGGCTGCTGGCCCATGATGCTGCAAATCCCCGTCTTTTTCGCCCTGTACAGGGCCCTGCTCAGTTCGATCGAATTGCGGCACGCCCCCTTTGCCTTCTGGATCCAGGACCTTTCGGCAAAAGACCCCTGCTATATCACCCCGATCATCATGGGGGCGACCATGTTCCTTCAGCAGAAGATGACGCCGTCGGCCGGGGACCCCAATCAGCAGAAGATGATGATGTTCATGCCCCTCATCTTCATGTTCATGTTTATGAATTTTCCTTCGGGGCTGGTTCTGTACTGGCTGGTCAACAACGTCTTGACCATCGGCCAACAGCTCATCTCGCAGAAGCGACAACAATAGCAAACCCACGGGGAGGGAAGTCTATGCGGTTTGTCGAAGTGGAGGGTAAGAGCAAGCGCGACGCGATCGAGAAGGCGGCCCGGGAACTCGGGGTTCCTGTGGAGGAGATCGGGATCGAAATCCTGTCGGACAGTGGGCGCGGGTTTTTCGGTTTTGTGGGCGGGAAGAAGGTGAAGGTTCGCGCCTGGTCGAAGCGGGAAAGCCGGGAGAAGCTGCTTGATGAGGTGATGGAGACCGAGGAGCCTCCCCGGATAGAGCAAGAGGCTGAAGTGTCGCCGGATCCCGCCCCTTCCGCCTCTGCGGCCCGGCAGGCAAGCGATGAGCCCGGGGAGGCGACCGAGAAGGCCGAGCAGGCGCGGGAGGTGCTCCAGGGGCTGGTGGGATGGCTGTCGGAGCAGGCTACTGTCGAGATCAAGGAGGAAACGAGCGAACGAATCCTTCTGGAGATCCACGGGGACAAGACGGGGCTCCTGATCGGCAAGAGGGGCCAGACCCTGGATGCCCTGCAGTTTCTCGCCAACAAGATGGTGAACCGCTCCAGGGATTCCGCCAAGAGGATCGAGGTGGATATGGAGCAGTACCGCAAACGGAGAGAGCAGTCGTTGCGAAGCATGGCGGTCCGGCTCGGCCAGAAGGTGAAGAAGAAAAGAAAGCCGATTACCATCGAGGCGATGAATGCCCATGACCGGCGTATCGTTCATCTTACCCTGAAGAACGACCGGGCCCTCGAGACCAAGAGCGTGGGCAAGGGGGAGATGAGGAAGCTCGTCATCCACCCCGTCGGCGGCGGGAGGTCGAAACGCCATGAAGGTTCCGGCGCTGCCACTTGATGGGGATACCATTGTCGCCGTTTCGACTCCCTTCGGCGTCGGCGGAATCGGTATCGTGAGGATTTCCGGGCCTGCGGCGGAGAAGACCGCGGCGCAGCTTTTTCATCCGAAGACGCCCTCCGAACGTTTTACATCTCATCAATTCTATTACGGCCACATATGCGATCCCCGGGACAACTCCGTCGTTGACGAGGCCCTGATGGTCCTCATGCGGGCGCCGAAGACCTACACACGCGAGGACATCGTCGAGATCCATTGCCATGGGGGCGCCCTGCCCGTTCGCAGGATCCTCGAACTCGTCGTCTCCCGCGGGGTCCGGCCGGCGGAGCCGGGGGAGTTTACCCGGCGGGCCTTCATGAACGGACGGATCGACCTGGTCCAGGCCGAAGCGGTTGCCGACATCGTGGAGGCGAAAAGCGCGACAGCCCTGCGCTTCGCCCAGCGGCAGCTCGACGGCGGTCTTTCCCAGGAAATTCGAGGGGTGCGGGAGACACTCAAGGATCTCCTGATGGAAATGGAGGCATGGCTGGATTTCCCGGAAGAGGACCTTCCCGACCCGGATTTCGACCGGATACGCGGACGGATCGAAGAGATGATAGGCGCTGTTCGTGAACTGAGCGCTACCTATGCGGAGGCCCACCTCTACCGGGACGGTGTGAGCCTGGTCATCGGGGGAAGGCCCAACGTGGGCAAGTCCACCCTGCTGAACGTGCTGGTCGGAAAGGAAAGGGCGATCGTAAGCCCCCTGCCGGGCACCACGCGGGACTATCTGGAAGAATCGGTCGTTCTCGCCGGGATCCCGGTGCGAATGATCGATACGGCCGGGCTGCGGGAGGATGCGGGAGAGATCGAGGCCCGCGGGGTCGCCTTTGCCAGGCGTCAAATCGAAACGGCTGATTTTCTCCTCTATGTGGTGGATGCGACGCGCCTCGAATCCGAGCGGTGGGGACGGGTGGCCGATTTTGCGCCCGCGGGAAGGACGCTCGTCGTGATCAACAAGATCGACCTGGTGCCGGCGGCCGCGCTGGAGAGCGGGATGGGTTCGTTGCCTCCGGGTGTGCCGCGGGTGGCGGTCTCCGCCCTGTACCGCACGGGGATCGAGAATTTGGGCGAGGAGATCGAGAGGCAGCTCACCGGCGACAAGCTGGACCTCGATTCCCGGGCGGTCATAACGAACGTTCGCCACCGGCAGGCCCTGGAGCGATGTCTCGATGCCCTCGAACGGGCGGCCGGGCAGGCCTCCGCCCGGCCTGTGCCGGGAGACCTCCTTGCCGCCGACCTTCGCCATGCCCTGCGGGCGCTCGGGGAGATTCTCGGCGAGACGACCCCGGAAGAGATCCTGCGGGGAATCTTCGATACATTTTGTATCGGCAAGTAGCCGGAGGCAGAGCAGGGGTGGGTGAATATCCGAAGACATACGAAGTAGTGGTGATCGGGGCCGGCCACGCGGGGTGTGAGGCGGCGCTCGCGACGGCACGGATGGGCCTCTCGACCCTGCTGCTTACCGCGAATCTGGACACCATCGCGCAGATGTCCTGCAACCCGGCAATCGGCGGCCTGGCCAAGGGACAGCTCGTACGCGAGGTCGATGCCCTGGGCGGGGAAATGGCTCGGTGCATCGATCGGACAGGCATCCAGTTCCGGCTCTTGAACCGGAGGAAAGGGCCGGCTGTTCGATCTTCCCGGGCGCAGGCGGATCGCTATGAATACCGGCGGTACATGAAACGCGTCCTGGAGGAGCAGGAGAACCTGGATCTGAAGCAGGCCATCGTGGAGCGCATTGTCGCCGGGGAGGGAAGGGTGTGCGGCGTGGAAACGGAACACGGCGTGTACTTTCCGTCCAAGACCGTGATCGTGACCACCGGCACCTTCCTGCGGGGGCTGATGCACGTCGGGCTGAGGCAGCAGGAGGGGGGACGGGCCGGTGATGTTTGCGTGAAGGGGCTTTCGGCAAGCCTCGAATCCCTGGGGTTGAGGCTCGGGAGGCTGAAGACCGGCACCCCTCCCCGGCTCGACGGGGGCACGATCGACTTCGAGGGCCTGGAGCCCCAGTACGGAGACGAGAATCCCCGGCCTTTTTCCTTCACCACAAGGGAGATCACTCGGCCGCAGGTCCCCTGCCATATCACCTACACGAGCGAAAGGACCCACGAGATCATTCGGGCCGGACTGGATTGTTCGCCGCTGTACACGGGGGTTATCAAGGGGACCGGTCCCCGGTATTGCCCTTCCATCGAGGACAAGGTGGTGCGTTTTCCGGAAAAGGTCCGCCACCAGATCTTTCTCGAGCCCGAGAGCATGGAGACGCGGGAAATCTACCCGAACGGGGTCCCTACGAGCCTCTCCCTGGACACCCAGATCCGATTTCTCCGGACGATTCCGGGCCTGGAACGGGTGGAGATCATGCGGCCCGGCTACGCGGTGGAATATGATTTCGCCTTTCCGACGCAGCTCAAGCCCACTCTCGAATCGAAGCAGGTGACGAATCTGTTCCTCGCCGGGCAGGTGAACGGCACCTCGGGATACGAGGAGGCGGCCGCGCAAGGCATCATGGCCGGCATCAATGCCGCGGCCTCCCTCCGGGGAGAGGAGCCGCTGATTCTGGGCCGGTCCGATGCTTACATCGGCGTGCTTATCGACGATCTCGTCACCCACGGCACGAACGAACCGTACCGCATGTTCACCTCGCGGGCCGAGTACCGCCTCCTTCTGCGCGAAGACAATGCGGATCTCCGGCTTTTCGAAAAGGGCTACGAGCGGGGGCTTTTATCCCGGGAGCGGTACGAGGCCTGCGCGAGAAAGAAAAGGCAGATCGCCGCCGTTTTGGAAATGCTGTCCGAGAGAAGGCTCAAGCCGGACCCTCCCACGCAGGCGCGACTCCGGGAAATAGGGCAGGCGCCGCTCAAACAGCCTGTGAACCTGAAACAATTCTTACGAAGGCCGTCGGCCGGCGTCGCCCACTTGCCTTTACTGGGGATTCCGATGGAGCCGTTCGACGCGGGGGTCTGGGAAGAGGTGGAGATCCAGGTGAAGTACGAGAGTTACATCGAACGGGAGATCGAGGAGGTCGAACGGCTCCGTAAATTCGAGAATCTCGCGTTCCCTGAAGACATGCGCTATCGGGACTTGAGCGGACTCTCCCGGGAGGTCCAGGAAAAACTGGAACAGATCCGTCCGGTCAACCTGGGCCAGGCCTCGCGTATCTCGGGTGTGACCCCCGCCGCCATCGCCTCCCTGATGATCCACCTGAAAAAACGAGGATCACGGTAAGAAGAGGTGAACAGGAGGGGTCGCTGTCAAAGGGGGCGTCTTCAGAGGATTTTGTCGCCGCCGTTCTTTTTCGCCTGAAACAGGGCGTCGGCGGTCCGGTGGTAGAAGGCATCCGGGGCCTCCGAGTCTTCGGGCTGGCGAATGGCCATGCTGAGGGAGATCGGTATCCGGTCTTCCTCGGCGGCATGGCGTATGCGGTGGCCGATGCCCAGGGCCTGATCGTGGGAGGCCTCGGGCAGGATCAGTGCGAAGGTGTCCGCCTGCAGGCGACACAGGGCGTCGACCCCGACCCGGGTTTGCGCCACGAGGATGCCGGCAAGCCTCGTCAGGAGCGCGTCGCCCGTTTTCTGGCCTTTCTTGTCGTTGTAGTCCTTGAAGGCATCCAGGTCGATCAGGCACAGGCTGAGGGGATGGCCCTGCCGCCTCGTTCGCTTGAACTCCCGCTTCAGCAGATGGTCGAAGCCTTGCCGATTGTACAAGCCGGTGAGAGGGTCCCGCAGGGAGGCCTCTTCCTTGTAGTCTTTCAGGAGCTTCTCGGAAGTAACGTCCTGGATGAACGCCACCGCCTGCGAAGGGCTTCCGGGCCCGGACGGGACCGGGTGTGCGTGGACCCGCAGGTATTGCTTCCGTCCTGCCGGGGTCTGCCTCAGGAACGTTACAGGCCCGGCCGGCCGGCCGGAGCCGAGCGTCGCCGCCGCGGGGCAACCCGCCCCCCCATCTTCGCAAGGCTTCTCGTGGCCGAAGAGGATCGTGTAGCACTTCTGTCCGATCGCCTCACGGTTCGACTGCCGGACCCATTTCAAGAAGGCGGGGTTTGCATACCGGATGGAGTATTGCTCGTCCACCAACAAGAGGCCGGTCGGCGCTCCCTCCAGCAGGGCCTGGACGAGAGAGACGCCCCCCAATCCTTCCAATACGTCATTGGTTTCGGGATCCGTTGCCGCCATAGGCTTCTCTCCCGTGTTCCGTCTTTCTCATTGGATCAGCGTGGTAAGTAGATGTTTCTCTATTCATTCGTCCGCGGGCCGGGTATCCTTTAGACGGCCGCCCAAAAAGTCCCATCTCCGCCGGGCCGGGGCAAGGGGGTCAAACGGAGCGGCCGGATAACGCCTTCTCGAGGGATACGGCGCGGGTCTCACTCGTCTGAGAGGCCTCCGGCAAGAGGATCGTGAAGGTCGATCCCTTGCCGACCCGGCTTTCCAGGAAGATTTCTCCGTCGTGCTGCCTGACCAGGTTGTAGACAACGCTGAGGCCCAGTCCCGTTCCCTTGCCGGCCTCTTTCGTTGTGAAGAAGGGGTCGAAGACCTTCGCCAGATTTTCGGGTGGAATGCCGCAACCCTGGTCTTTGATCCGTATCTCGACAAAGGATCTTTCCCGCCTGTCGGGGGGGACCCGTTCGCAGGAGCCGGGAGCGCGCCGGGCGGTTTCGATACGGATCGTGCCGCCGCCTGCCATGGCATCGCGGGCGTTCAGGACGAGGTTGAGCAGGAGCTGGTCCAGTTGATGGGGATCCCCCATGATCCGGCTCCGGCCCGCCAGAGGGTCGAGGTCCAACTGCAGTTCTCTCGTTGATTCGAGCGAGGCGGCCAGAAAGCTCGACGCTTCCCGTATCCAGGCATTGACGTCGATCGGCCTCGTTTCCATCGTTGGTTTTCTGCTCATGTTGAGCAGCTGTCGAGTCAGGCGGGACGCCTTTTCCGCCATGGAGAAAATAATTTGTGCCGGGCGCTCGACGGACGGCATCTCGTGTGCGCGGCGAGTCAACATCTCGGTCTGCGGCATCATCGCCGCCAGGATGTTGTTGAACTCGTGCGCGATCCCGCTGACCAGCGTCCCGAGGGACTCCATTTTCCGGTGTTGTAGATAGTGCTGCTCCAGCTCCTTCCACTCCGTGATATCCAGGACGCAGCCCTGAACCGCCTGGGCCCCCTGTGATCGGATCGGTCCGGCGCAGTGGAGGCCGGTCCGGTCCTTGCCCGCCCGTGTCTTCAGCCTGACTTCCTCTGCCGGGCTCGGCAGGCCGTCCCGGCTCCGCCGGGGATCCGCAAGCGCGTTTTGCGAGACGGGTACGAGGCATTCCGCCATCGCCTTTCCCGTGAGTTCATCCGCTGTTCTGCCAAGCATCTCGCACAGCCGGTCGTTCACGAGCAGGATCTTGCCGTCGACCTGGATGTAGATGCCGAGCAGGGACTGGTGAAACAGGTTGCGGTATCTGGCCTCCGACTCCAGCAGGGCGTGGGTGCGTTCCTGCACGGTCTTTTCCAGCGATTCGTTGAGTTCCTCGAGTTGCCGGGCATATCGCCTTTTTTCCAGGCGTTCCCTTCGGAAATCCATCCCGTTTTTGAGAACCTTCCTGAGTTCCCGGGGGCTGAACTCCCCTTTCCTCAGGTAAAAGTAGACCTGTGCGTCCATCGCGTCCACGGGCGACCAGTCCTGCTCGAATCCCGTGATCACGATCAGGAGGGTTTCCTCGCCCGCCTTCTCCCGGATCGTCCGGACCAGTTCCCCGCCCGACAGTCCGGGGAGCCGCAGGTCGCAGAGGACGGCATCGTAGGCGTGACGGTCCAGGAGGGACATTGCCTCTCCGCCGTCGGGTGCAAGGTCCGCCCGGTAATCGTGCTCGAGGGTGCGCTGGAGAAATTCCCGGTAATGAGCATCGTCTTCCACGATCAGGATACGCGGTTTTGCCGTCATGGCGCTCCCCGGTCAGGCGGATTCTTCCGGACGGTCCGGCAACCCGTCCGGATACGAAGGCAGGGTGAGGCGAAAGGAGGTGCCTTTCCCGAGGGTCGAAGTCACTTCCAGGCTTCCGCCGTGTTCCTTGACCATCTTGCGAGTCAGGCTGAGCCCGAGGCCTGTCCCTTCCACGCGATCGGAAGTGGTAAAGAAGGGGTCAAAAATCTTGGGGAGGTGATCGGCGGGGATCCCATAGCCCGTATCGGTCACCACGATCTCCACGAAGGGTATATGGCCCGGCTGCCGAAAGATGGGACGGCTTTCGATCCTCAGAGTGCCCCCCTCGGGCATCGCCTTGTATGCATTCGAGTAAAGGTTCAGGAATACCTGCATCAAATCCGCCTTCCTGCCGAAAACCTCTTCCGCCTCCAGGCGCTTGTCTACCCGGATCCCCCGTTCCTTGAGCAACTCGGCAAGCAGGGCCTCGGTTCCCTCCAGGAGGCTGCGGAGCCGGAGCTTCTCCGGCGGCCGGTCGGGTCTGCGGGCAAACTGGAGCAGGTCGTCGATGATCGAGAAGGATTTGTCCAGGCTCTTCAGGACAATGTGGATCTGCTCCTTGACCGTTCGGGTAGGCCTCGAGGACTCCGTGTCTGTCGCATAGCAGGTGATACGACCCGCGTCGATCTCTTCGAGCAGGAGTTCCAGGATGCCCTTCACAGCGCCCAGGGGGCTTCGCAGGTTATGGGCCGTGCCGGCGGCCAGTTCACCCACGGATGCCATACGGGCGGATTCCAACAGTTGTCTTTGCAGTGCGCGTTCCTCGGTTACGTCCTCCAGGATGCAGAGCAACGCCCCATCTCCGTTAGACTCCTTGCCTACGGGGACCAGCCCCCATTGATAGATCCTGGGCGGGCTGTCGGGGGTTTCCGGAAGCGTGGTTTCGCCCCGGGAGGCCCCTTCTCCCTGGAGAACCGCCTCCCGGGCCTTTGCCAGCGCGGCATCCGGGAAGGCCTCGGTAAAAGGTCTCGGGTCTTCGAGGATGTTGGAGGGCAGCATGTTCCCGGCGGCGGGGTTTCGGCATCGAATCACGCCCTTCTCGTTCAAAAGGAGCAATCCAAGCGGGATGCCGTCGAGGATATTTTCTTTTTGCTCCTTCTCCTGTTCGACTCTTGCCCGCTGTTCGTCGAGTTGTGCGACCGAGCGCTCGAGATCCTGCGCAAGCCTTCGGATTTCCTGGTGGGACTGGATCCGTTCGATGGCTTCCGAGGCGAGCTTCGCGCAGGAGGCCAGTAACATGCCCATCCTCTCCACCGGCAGTATGTCCCCTGTCTCGGGCTGAACGCGCAAGTGGCCGAGGGGGCCTCGCTTTCCGATCAGATCGACGAAAAGCCAGGGGGCGTCCGGCTCGTTGATCTCGTAAGGCTCCGCCTGCCGGGATTGTTCGAGCAGGGTGGTCTGGCAATCTCCTGTGTCGGTGTCTTTCCTGGCCCTGGAGAGCAGTTCCCATCGCCGGTTGAGGAAAAGGGCCGATACCGCCTCCCGGAAGGGGAAGGCGGTCACGAGGGTCGTTGTGAGGTGTCGAAGGGCCTCCCGGAGGGAATTGCATCCCTGCAGATGCAGGCCGAGCGAATTGATGCCGGTGAGTTCCCTTTCCCGCTCGATGAGGTCTCTCTGGCGGGCTTCCTGATCCCGGCGCATTCCGCCCAGGGCGGTGTTGGCCCGGCCCAGGAGGGGGAAGAACGCGGTCAGGGGCATGGGGCGCCAATCCAGCCTGTCCAACAGCCGCTGGAGGGCGCGGTGTGTCTCTGCTCGAGCCCGTTCCATCTCCTCGGGTGTAAGGCCGAGCGCTTTCAGGATTCCGGGTGGGATCTCCCGGGGGCCGGTCTTCTCGCCGGGCCTTGTGCGTCGTTCCCGGGAGAGCCGGTTCGCGAGGTGAACGATGCGGCAGAGGGTCTGGGGATACGATCCATCGGGGAAGCCGTGGGAGGGATGATGATGGTGTTGCACGACGCCCCTGTACAGCACCGGGATTCCCCAGTGTTCCAGAAGGCGGCAGCCTACTTCGGCGTGGTCATACCCGATAAGATCCCTCTCGACCCGGTAGAGGGGAATGCCTTCCGCTGCCGCGCGGGAAACGGCTTTCCCGTACTCTTCTCGTAAACGGCTGCAAAAGAACAGCTTGCCCAGGTCGTGGAGCAGCCCCGCCACAAAGGCCTCTTCCGGGTCTGCCCGGGGGGTGGTCCGAAGGGAGAGCCCTCTCGCCCATACAGCCGTGGAGATGCTGTGAGTCCACAGGTCCTTCAGGTCGATTCCGTGGTCGACCTGAAGGTCTGAAAAGATCTCGAGGGCTGGACAGCTGAAAGCGATCCCGCGAAGGGCGGGCAGACCGATCGTTTCGATGGCCGTCTTCGGCGAAGTGATGCTCGAGCCCCTGGGCGGGCACGGCGCATTGGCGGCCTTCAGGACCATGGCGGTAAGGGGAGGGTCGAGTTCGATGATATCCGCAAGGTCCTCGACCGAAGTGTCGGTACTCAATGCCCGCCTGATCGCTTCGGCGGCGATCACGGGCAGGGTTGGAAGGGCGTCGAGTGCTTCGAGGCGGTCTCGGAGAACCACCTCGTCGATCTTGCCGGGATGCATAAGAGGCCAGCCTAAAGAAGAACCAGGTTTTTTATCTTCTAACGGCCATCATGTCTAATTATGATTGTATTTCTTTCGGGGGAGAAGTCAACACAAAACCTTAAAGCACATTCTGTTGATTTTGTGTAACTCTTTCCATTGGAAAGACTTTCCCCTCTATTCGAGAAGAGGGACAATGGCGGCGTACAACACGTCCGCGACAAAGTGCTGGCCTTCGAGGGTCAGATGCAGCCCGTAGTCGTCAAGAAACGATTCCCAATCGGGCTGGTCGACAAAGGCCTGGTGCAGATCGACACAGGTGATGTGGTTGAAGACGGCATAGTTTCGCAGGACATTGTTCCAGTCCTCGGTGGTCGGCCACGTCTGGTCGTCGAACACGGCGGAGCGCGTTCGAGGCGGCACGGTGAGCAGGATCGGAACGAG
>WFRX01000290.1 GCA_015486285.1 bacterium | reverse complement strand
CAGCATTGCTTGCCGGCTTCCGTCCAGACAGATTGTCCGGTGTGCCCGGGAGGTCTCGGAGGGAGACCCGGTTGAAATCCTTCTCTCCCGGGGGCGGCTGGAGTGTATCGTTGAAACCGTCCTGCCGGGTGAAGGCGCACAAGAGGGGAAGACAACGGAAGGGAACACATAGAGGAGATCGCGGGGAATGCGGATCGTATCGCCTTGGAGATGGCAGAGAAAGCAGGGCCGGCTGTTGGCTGTTGTCCTGGCCCTCGTGTGGATGGGGCCGGGCGTGCGTGCGGCCCGCGGGGAGGAAGGGATGTTCGCACCGGCGCAGGTGTCCTGGTCGCCGAAGGCGCCGAAGCAGGGGGATGTGGTTCATCTCCGGGTGAATGCGCCGGAGGGCGTGTCCGTAGCGGGGGGGGAGATGCTCTCCAAGGCGCTTCTCTTCTCCCCGTCGCCGGAGGGCCCCGGAAGGTGGGATGCGCTTTTCGGGATCGACATGGGGCAGAAGCCGGGCGACTACGAGGTGCGCGTCCGGCTGGCCGCGGCCGACGGCTCCGCGACCCGGGACATGACCGCGTCGATCCGGATCGAGCCGCAGGCCTTCGGCGAAGAACGGCTGACCCTTCCGGACAGCAAGGTTCACTTGAGTGCGGCCGACCTGGAGAGAGTGAAGAAGGAGAGGGTCCGGATCGCCTCGCTCTGGTCCCGTGTGACGCCGGAGAGGCTGTGGGACGGCCCTTTCCTCGTGCCTGTGGAGGGGAGGCCGGGAAGCCCCTTCGGGTTGAAGAGGTGGATCAACGGGGAGCGCAGGAGCCCTCACACAGGCATGGACATCAAGGCGCCGGAAGGCAGCCCGGTGGTCGCGTCGAACAGCGGCAGGGTCGTACTGGTGGGCGATTTCTTCTTTTCAGGCCGTGCCGTGTTTCTGGACCATGGGCAGGGCGTCTACACGATGTATTTTCATCTGTCCAAGATCAACGTTGTCGAGGGCCAGAAGGTCGCCAGGGGCCAGGTACTCGGGCTGGTGGGCATGACAGGACGGGCGACGGGTCCCCATCTCCACTGGGGCGTCCGGCTCGGCGGATCCCGCGTGGACCCGACCTCGCTCGTGAAGCAGACGCACTGGACGAAGGCGGACGGCGCCGTCTGACCGGACCTCGTTCCCACGCTCGTTCCCTCGTCACGAAGACGTGCCGGCAGGAGAAGATGATGAAGAAAGAAGGGAAAGGCGGACGGAAGAAACCGGAGTCTTTCGAGGAGGCCCTCGAGCGGCTCGAGGAGATCGTGCGGCGGATGGAGAGCGGAGACCTGACCCTGGAGGAGTCGCTCGCGCTCTTTGAAGAGGGCGTCCGGCTCACGAGGGTCTGTTCGCAGCGGCTGGATGAGGCGGAGAAGAAGATCGAGATGCTCACCCGGGACGCACAGGGAGAGGTCAGGGCGGAGCCCGCGGATCCCGACCTTTTCCAGCAGAAGATCGGCCATGCCCAAGGGGAAGATGAGACTGGATAAGCGGCTGGTGGACTCCGGGCTTGTAGCGACCCGGGAGAGGGCCCGTGCCGTGATCCTGGAAGGACGGGTGGAGGTCGGGGGTAGAAGGCGCGAAAAGCCGGGTACGTGGGTAGGGCCCGAAGAGCCGGTTACGCTGATTCGACCCGATCATCCGTATGTGAGCCGGGGGGGCGTCAAGCTGGCCGGCGCGCTCGCCGCCTTCCACGTGAATCCGCAGGGCCGGACGGCCCTGGATGTGGGGGCCTCCACGGGAGGGTTTACCCACTGCCTGCTCCTCCACGGCGCGCGCCGGGTGTTTGCCGTGGACGTGGGCTACGGCCAGTTCGCCTGGAGCCTTCGGAACGACCCCCGTGTTGTCCTTTTCGAGAGGACGAATATCCGTTCCCTCGAGCCGGAACAGATTGCCGAGGATATCGGTCTGACTGTAATGGATGTCTCCTTCATCTCCCTGAAGAAGGTCATTCCCTGTGTGATCCCGCTGCTTGCCCCCGGGGCCGAGATGCTCTGTCTCGTGAAGCCGCAGTTCGAGGCGGGCAGGGGCAGGGTTGGAAAGGGCGGCGTGGTGAGGGATATGGACGTGATCGATGAAATCCTGGCGGATATGGAGTCGTTTGTAAAGGACCGCGGTCTGGAATTCCACGGGATCGAAGAGTCCGTCCTGAAAGGCCCGAAGGGAAACCGCGAGTTTTTCCTGTACGCCCGGCAGCGCGGATCCAAATCATGACAGACCCGAAGGTTCTCTTTGTCGCCTCGGAGGCCGTGCCCTTTTCGAAGACCGGCGGCCTGGCCGATGTGGCCGGGGCGCTTCCCAGGGCGTTGAAGCGGCTCGGGTGCGATGTGCAGGTCGTTTTGCCCTTCTACCGGTCCACGCGGGAGTCGGGTATCGCCTTCGAGCCCTGCCTTCAAGATGTTCCGGTCGAGGTGGAAGGCGAGGATCTGCCCGCCGCGGTCCTCCGGGCCGAGATGGAGGACGGGGTTCCCTGCTGGTTCGTGCGGCGGGATGAACTCTACGACCGTGCCTACCTCTATGGAACCCCCGAAGGGGAGTACCCGGACAATGCCCTTCGGTTCGTCTACTTCTGCAAGTCGGCCTTCTCCCTGTGCGAGTCCCTTGCATACGCTCCGGACATCCTGCATTGTCATGACTGGCAGACGGCCCTGGCCCCGGCCTACCTGCGGCACCTCTACAGCGGCTCTTCCCTGTTCCGGCGGACGAGGTCCCTGTTGACCGTGCACAATCTCGCCTACCAGGGGGTCTTCCCGGCCGCTGATTTTCCGAAAACCGGCCTGGCGGAAGCCTTCTTTTCCGTGGATGGGATCGAATTCTGGGGCAAGATGAATTTCCTGAAGGCCGGGCTTTTGACGGCCCGTCTGTTGAATACGGTCAGCCCTTCGTACAGCCGGGAGATCCTGACCGAGGAGATGGGTTGCGGGCTGGAGGGGGTCTTGGCCGGCCGCAGGGAGGACCTTTTCGGCATCCTGAACGGGGCCGATTATGACGAGTGGGATCCCGGCCGGGACCCCCATCTGCCCTGCCGGTACGGCATCGACTCCCTGGAAGGGAAGCAGGCCTGCAAGGCCGCCCTTCTCGAGGAAACGGGAATCGGGGCGGGGGAAACCGGGGCCCCCCTGTTCGGAATGATCTCCCGGCTTGCCTCCCAGAAGGGCGTGGATCTTCTGGTGGAGGGGCTGCCGGAAATGATGGGCATGGGGGTGAACTTCATCCTGTTGGGGGAGGGTGAGGCGGTATACAGGGACCGCCTCGACGAGCTGTGCAGGGCCTTCCCCGGGCGGTTCGTGTTTCGCTGCGGGTTCGACACGCCCCTGGCGCACCGGATCCAGGGCGGCATCGATTTTCTCTTGATGCCCTCGCGGTACGAGCCGTGCGGTCTCAACCAGATCTACGGGATGCGCTACGGCACGCTGCCGGTGGTTCGGGCCACCGGCGGGCTGAAGGATACGGTGCGCGAGTACTCAGCCTCCACGAGGGAAGGCACCGGATTTCTCTTCGACGCCTATGCGTCCCACGCCATGCTTCGGGCGGTCGACAAGGCGGTCCGCCTCTACCGGGACGGGGGACACCTCTTGCATGCCCGCAGGAACTGCATGAAAGAGTCTTTTTCCTGGGACCGGGCGGCAAAGGCCTATCTCGGGTTGTATGAGAGGCTCGGCGGTCTGTCCCCGGATCGAAAAGAAGCGTAACGGAACGGAGCCGCATCTTAATAGGATTGGAAGGAGATTCGTATGGAGATGGAACCGGAAGGAGCCCTTTGATGAAATGGCACACCATAACGGTTGTTCCCATCCTGCCCGAAAAGCTCAAGCCCCTGGAGGGGCTGGCGCGAAACCTCTGGTACACCTGGCATCCGGACGTGATCGAGCTGTGGCGAAGGCTGGACCGGGAGCTCTGGGAGCAATGCTATCATAATCCCGTCTGCGTGCTCAGCCGCATGTCGCAACAGGAGCTGGACGAGGCCGCCGAGAACGAGAGCTTTCTGCTGCACCTGGATCGTGTCCTGGAGGCCCTGGACCTGTACATGAGGGTGAAGGTGCCGTACCGGTTCCATCTGCAAAAGGGCCTGGACCCGAACTTCCTGGTGGCCTATTTTTCCATGGAATTCGGCCTGACCGAGGCCCTGCCGATCTATTCCGGGGGGCTCGGCGTCCTTTCCGGGGATCACCTGAAATCGGCCAGCAACCTGAACGTCCCGCTCGTGGGCGTGAGCCTGCTTTACAAGAGGGGCTATTTCGGCCAGTACCTGAACGAGGAAGGGTGGCAGCAGGAGTACTATGCCTCGAACGATTTCGAGAATATGCCCATTTCCCTGGAGAGAGACAGGGAGGGCAAGCCTGTCGAATTTTCCCTTTCGATCGAGGATCGCTCGGTCCGGGTGAACATCTACCGGGTGCAGGTGGGGCGCATCTCCCTCTACCTGCTCAACACGAACCTGCCGGAGAATGCGCCGGAGGATCGTGAAATCACGGCCCAGCTTTACGGCGGCGATCGGGATATGCGCTTCCGGCAGGAGATTCTTCTCGGCGTGGGCGGGGTGCGCGCCCTGGATGTGATGGGGCTCAAGCCGACGGTTTTTCATATGAACGAGGGGCACTCCGCATTTTCCGGATTGGAGAGAATGCGGCAGCTCATGAAGCGGGAAGGGATCTCCTTCGAGGCGGCCGCCGAGGTGGTCAAGGCGAATTCGGTCTTCACCACCCATACGCCCGTGGGGGCCGGAAACGACTACTTCACGCCCGATCTGATCGGAAAGTATTTCGGAAGATACGCGGAGGAACTGGGGCTTTCGTCCCGCGATTGCCTCGCCCTGGGAAGGCAGAATCCGGACAACGAGCAGGAAGAGTTCTGCATGACCGTGCTGGCCATGCGGCTTTCCAACTACCGCAACGGCGTCAGCCGGCTCCACAGGAAGGTCTCGAGGGCCATGTGGAAGGGCATCTGGCCGGAATGCCCGGAGCGGGATATCCCGATCGTATCGGTGACGAACGGCGTCCACATCCCTTCCTACATCTCCCAGGAGATGGCGGACCTCTACAACCGCTATCTGGGCCCGCGGTGGATCGAAGACCCGGACAATCAGAAGGTCTGGGAACGCGTGGAGCTGATTCCGGATACGGAGCTGTGGAGGACCCACGAGCGGAGAAGGGAGAGGCTGATCACCTTCTCCCGAAGGAAGGTGAAAGAGCAACTGCTTCGCAGGGGAGAGCTTCCCTCGGAGATCAAGCGAGCGGAGGACGTGCTCAACCCGGAGGCGCTGACGATCTGTTTCGCCAGGCGCTTCGCCACGTACAAGCGGGGGGACCTCCTGTTCCGGGATCCGGAGAGGCTCGCCGCGATTTTGAACGATCCGGAGCGCCCCGTCCAGATCATCTTTGCCGGCAAGGCGCACCCGCAGGACGTGGAGGGCAAGGCGATCATCAAGAACATCGTGCAGCACATTCACGATGAGAGGTTCCGGTACCGAGTGGTCTTCCTCGAGGACTATGACATCAACATAGCCCGGTACATGGTTCAGGGTGCGGACGTGTGGTTGAACACGCCGCGCAGACCGCTGGAGGCCTGCGGCACGAGCGGGATGAAGGCGGTGGCGAACGGGGCGCTTCACTTGAGCATCCTGGACGGCTGGTGGGCGGAGGGATACCGGCCGGGATGCGGATGGGCCCTCGGTGAAGGAGAAGAATACGGGGACACGCAATACCAGGATGACGTGGAGAGCCGCGCCCTCTACGAACTGCTCGAACGGGAAGTGGTGCCCGCCTTCTATGCGCGGGCGCGGGACGGCGCTCCCCGGGACTGGATTCAAATGATGAAGGCCTCGATGATCACGCTCTGTCCGATCTTCAACACCCACAGAATGCTCGAGGATTACGTGGACGGGTTCTATGTGCCGGCCGCGGTCCTGCACGGGCAGATGGCGCACGACACAAAGGAGACGGCGGAATCCTTTGCCGCGTGGAAGCGGAGAGTGAGGGACTGCTGGAAAGAGGTCCGGGTCCGGGAGGTGAGACTGGAGAACGGGCGCGCGGAAATCCCGGTGGGCGGGGACATGGTGGTCCACGCCCGCGTCGGGTTGGGCGGGCTCGAGCCGGAGGATGTCAGGGTGGATCTCTACTACGGACCGATAGACGCGGACGGGGATCTCATGCGCTCCTCCACCGAGCCGATGGCCGCGGAGGGCCCTTCCGAGGAGGGAGGGCATGTCTACCGCGTCACGGTTCCCTTCAAGGAGAGCGGGAAGTTCGGCTTCCTGCTGCGGGTCATGCCGAGCCATCCGCTGCTCGTACACGCGGCCGACATGGGCCTCTTCGCCTGGGGCTGAGAAACACGGGAACGGGACTCGGGGTGTGGGAGGAGAATCCATGCTGAATGTCTTGAAAAATTTGTCGACTTTCATCATGGCGGGGGGACGGGGGGTGAGGCTCTATCCCCTTACCCGGGACCGGGCGAAGCCCGCGGTGCCCTTCGGGGGGGTCTATCGCATTATCGATTTTACCCTGTCCAACTGCATCAATTCAGGCATCGGCAAGATACACATCCTCACCCAGTACAAGTCCGTCTCCCTCGCCCGTCACTTGAAGATGGGCTGGAACCTGTTCCACAGCGAGCTGGGCGAATATATCGATGTCCTGCCGGCCCAGCAGCGGTACGATACCCACTGGTACCGGGGTACGGCGGACGCCATCTACCAGAACATCTATACCATCGAGCGGGAGGCCCCGGAGTATGTCCTGATCCTGGCGGGCGATCACATCTACAAGATGAATTACGCCGAGATGCTGCGGGCCCATATCGATGCGGGTGCGGACGTGACGGTGGGAGTCGTGGACCTGCCCAGGGCCGAGGGCAGGCACTTCGGCGTTTTCGAGCTGGATGCCGAAGACCGTATCCTCGGTTTCGAGGAGAAGCCGCTCGACCCCAAGACCCTGCCGGGCCGGCCGGAGTTTCTGTGCGCCTCCATGGGGATCTATATCTTCAACCGGAATACCCTTTACGAAGAGCTGATCCCGGACGCGGGCAGGGAGAGCGAGCATGATTTCGGCAAGAACATCCTGCCGCAGATGCTGAACCGGCGAAGGCTTCTTGCCTACCATTTCGTGGATGAAAACCGGAAGGAGACCACTTACTGGAGAGACATCGGGACCCTGGACGCATACTACGAGGCGAACATGGACCTCGTTGCGGTGGATCCCCAGTTCAACCTGTACGACCGGCGGTGGCCGGTTCGCACCCATCAACCGCAGTTGCCGCCGGTGAAGATGGTTTTTGCCGACCCGGGGGAGGGCGCGCGCCGGGGGGAGGCCCACGATTCCCTGTTGTCGACGGGTTGCGTGATCAGCGGTGGCAGGGTGGTCCGCTCCGTGCTTTCCCCCAATGTACGCATCAACAGCTACGCCTCGGTGGAAGGTTCAATACTGATGGACGGGGTGGTCATCGGCCGGCGGGCCAGGGTGCGGAACGCGATCATCGACAAGTACGTGGACATCCTTCCGAATACAACCATCGGAGTGGATCTGGAGGCGGACCGGAGGCGGTTCCACGTCACCGACAACGGCATCGTGGTGATTCCGAAGGGAAGGATCATCGGTCCGGAAGAGGACCGGCCCAGGTGGGAGGATCATTCCCGGCCCCGTCCCAACCCTCCCGTTCCGGAATGATCGGGCTCAGATGATGAGCCGTACGCCTCCCAGGTCCGCCAGGTTGTGCTGCAGGCGGCCCTCCGGAGAGCCGATGAACATCAGGTTCACCGGAACGTTCCACTTCCGGGAAAGCTCCTGGATCAACTCGGGCCCGAAGACGCCCTCGATGACCTCGAATTCGATCTCGATCTCCGGATAGATATCGGCCAGGAATCGAAGGTCCGCCTGCAGGCGCGGCGGAACCTCGTTCGGGTGGCGAACCACTGTGACGACCTTGACATGCCTGGCGCGCTCATTCTTTCGGATGTACAGCAGGGCGTTGTTCAGGTTGACGGCGTTGTCGCCCCGGGTGAAGAAGACGACCTGCTGGGAATTGATCTCGTCGAGCCAGCGATGAACCGTGCGCGCAAGACGGTAGTGGGGGCCGGGAATCCGTTGGTCGGCCCAGCGGATGAGCATCAGGCTCGTCCGGAGCAGGTCGACCCGCCACAGCACAATCGAAACCACCAGCACCGTCGGTATGAAGTACTCCAGAAACATCCGCAGGTAAGGCGGGTTCATGACGCCGTTTCCGATGATCCCGGCCCCCACGGCCGCCGTCGCCACGAGCGTCGCCGGCCAGGAGGATCGTATGGACCTCGGCAGGCGGGCACGTCGGACCTTCAACAGGATGTTGCCCATGCCGAACAGGGCCATCACCGATAGGAAGGAGATCGTATATACCCCGGCCAGCGCCTTCAGCTCCCCCTCGGTGATCAGCAGGATCGACACGGTGAGGAGAAAGAAGCCGATGATGATGCGGTGGGTCGTTCCCCTTCGGTTCTTTTTCAGCAGAAACTGCGGGAGGCATCGATCCATGGTCATTCGTTGAACCAGGCCGTTGACGCCGACGAAGCTTGTGAGTACGGCCCCGCTCAGTACGAGAGCGGCGTCGGCCAGGACGACGAGGTGCAGCCAGTCTCCGGCGGCGATCCTGCCCATGTGGGAAAGCAGGGCATTTTCGTGCCCCGTCACCCAGCTCATCGGAATCAACGTCAGGGCCAGGAGCGCCATGCCGGGATTGAGCACTGTCACCGCGATCCACATGTTGCGCAAGGTCTTGGGGAAGACGCCCGGGGCCTGCTCTTCCACGAAGTTCGCCGAGCTCTCGAAGCCGGAGATGCCGAGCATGGCGGCGCAGAACCCGAAAAACAAGGCCATCATCATCCCGTTCGGTTCCGGCCTTTGCAGGTTCGCCATGAAGATTGCCGTGCCATTGCACGCAAACCGGTAGATCCCCGTACCCAGCAGGACCGCCATGGTGCTCAGGTGGAAGAAGAAGATGGCCGTAGCCACCCGGGACGATTCCTTGAGGCCCAGGATCGTGAGTACCCCGAATGCCCCGAGCAACGCGATGGTGCCCCATATTTCCGGAACGATCGGCCATTGTTCAAGGACATACTCCATGGCCTCGTCGGCGGAGATGACCGCGGTGGCCATGTAGGAGAGCACCGTCAGGCAGGCAGCCAGCGACGCCTTGAATTTGCTCGTCGTGTTGAGCAGTGCGTTGTACGCCCCGCCGTTCAGGGGCAGCGCTTCCACCACCTCGCCGTAAATGAAGCGAAACAGGTAGAGGACGGCGGCAACCATGAGAAGCGCCAGCGGGGCCCACTTCCCCGAATAGATGATCGCCAGGGAGGAAACATACAGACACGACGAGGTGATGTCGTTTCCGCAGATGGCCGTTGCGGGCACCTCTCCCAGTGCGGTGTGCCGCTCCTGTCCCGGCGTGGCAGCGGCCTGCCGCCCCTGGCGCGTCGCTTGTCGAAAGAAATGTTTTCGCATCCCGTCTCCCTTCGCCGCTTTCCTATCCTCTCGAGGATTTGAAGGAAGAACCGTACCGTGTTTACAACCGCTTTTCAAGAAACGTCATTGGCAGAAGGGAATGTCCGGTGTAACGCTGTCCACGCCCCCATGATTTCCTCCATCGTGGACTTGGCCTCCGCCGCCCTGCATTTCGATTTCCGATCGGAAGGGCGGACCTCGGAAAAACCGGGCCTGGCCGATATGCCCAGCGAGGAGATTCTCGCCTTCGTCGATCGAGGCGGGAGGTTTTCGGAACCGCGGTCGCATCGAAGAGATCGGCCCTCTTCCCAGCGTGCAAGGGATCAGGAATCAATCATCAGCCCCCACGGCGGATTCGATAGCGCCCAAGGGGTGTTTGGGGGCGGCAACGAAACGCGTCCCCAAGCACCGCAGGCGATCAGCGGAATCGATCTATGAATCCGTCGGGAAAGCCTCCGTTCGGTCTTTTTCTTTCTTGTTGGGCGCCTCGATATCCGGAGGCAAGTACAATCTTCGATAGACCTTCTCCGGCACAGGTATCCGATCCAGAATGTCTCTGAGAAAGGTTACGAGCAGGATGATAACGGCGAGGGCTGCGAGGCTTCTGGAAATGGAAAGCCAATAATCGAAATGTGCGTAACGCTTCCACAACGCGTCTCTAGTCTCGAAGTTCCGTTCTCCAAGTCTGGACTCGACGGACTGCATCTCATCATGGGTAAGAAAGCCGTATCTCTGTTGCAGATCCTTTTCGATGCCGAAGGAATCGAGAAACCGGATCCAGTCTTCTCGTGCCTCCTTGTGATAACCGTCGAGGAGCATGGACAAGGGGCCGAAGACGAAGATCGCCATGACGCAAACGATCCGTATGCGGTTGGACTTGGACATTTACTGCTTCACCTTCTTCATGACTGCCTCGATTCCCTGGGAAGTGACGGGGCCGCGGAAGATCGTCCTGGACCGGGGGAAATCCGTCCGGGGGCCGGGTCGTCTCAGCTCATTCGCCTCCGGGGCTGTCCCGGCCGTGCGCCTTGAAGTACTCGAAACGGTACCTGGCCCACCTGTAGGCATCCAATATGGAAACGGCATACACAAACCACCCGGCAGCGTAACGCCCGAGGAAGGAACGTTCCGGGGGGGTCGTGTTGTAACAGATCCATGCGCCCAAAAGCATGAAAAAGATCATGATGAGACCGCGCTTGGGCGTGTTGTTCAGGACCTGGCCCACGCCCGGGAGCAGGATCGCTACAAGAAGGACCAGATAGGGGTTCAGAGGGCCCTTTACCCCTTCCGAAGAGGGGGCGGCCTTCTTCGGCGGATGTTTCTTTTTCCTGTTTTTCTCAGCCATGTGATTTCTCTCGAGCCGGTACGGTCCCTCCTTCGAGATCCTCGTACAATGCGACGGCCAAGTCAAGAAGGTGTTTGACAAGGTCCCCCGGAATGATCATGTCTTCGAAGACGACCTGCCGCAACAACATGTAATAGGAACGCTGGGCTTGTTTCGCCTGATAGACGAGACGAATCCCCCTGGGCGTGACCAGAAGTTCCTTGGCCCGGACATCGTCAAAAAAGGACATGTGCGGCTCGAGTCGTTCCCGCGGGGGCATCGCCTCCACATTATCCGTCCGAAGGAATGCCGGTTGCGGCCAGCCCTCGGGAATCGCAAGATCTATCGGCAGCCTCGAGCTTGGCGAATACAATTCAATATTCTTGGGTCTCATCAGAAAGTCGAAGGTGCCCGGGAAGGGAATCTTCCCATGGAGGCTGACAAGCAGCCAGAGGGACGGAATCGTTCGGAATGCGAGGTTGTCTGCGATCGGCGTCAGCGTAACCTCATGGCCCTTGTAACGCCCCCGCAGGACCGGGAAGTTGATGTCCTCCTGGGTCAGGCCGGGCTGCTCGAGTAAACCCGTGCAGTCGTCAAATATGCCTCGTCGTTCGGCCTTGAGGGTCGAACGCTTCCGTCGTTGCAGGATATAGAGAACGCCGAAGAGCAGGAAGAGAAGAAAGAGGATATCGTATCTCATGCGCGGTCAACGGCTCCAGGGAAAGAGAGAGGAAGCAGCGGGCAAGCAACGGACGTAAAACCGCCGGCAGGCCCCCCTGTCCGGAAAGGTGGTGCCGCCGTGGATCGAAGCGTTCGGCTCTTTTCGGTAAAGCCGCTTCGGACCCTCGCAGCATGGATCGGCAGAGGGTCCGGAGCGGCTTTACATAATAACAGGTTGTGCCGGCCTTCGGCCCCTTCTAATATCCCTGCGGCCTCGGCCAAGCCATGGTAAACTGGTCTCCCCGCTTCACGTACTTGTATCGATGAAAGTGGAACCACACCGAGGCAGCGATATAGAACGTCATCAAGGCCAGCAGCTCCATTCCGTATCCGAGGTAGGTTGCGAAGTAAGTGACGCAGCATAGCAGGAACAGGGTTATGGCCGGAAACGGATGGAAGGGGTGCACGTAGCCACGCCGAATTGTTCCCAAGGGCCACTGTCGGCGGAACTTGAACATGTTGATCGACATGAAGGTGTATCCGAGGAGCCCGGAAAGGATCGAGAAGGTGATCACCTGATCGAGGAGTCCTGTGAAGCCGAAAGAAATCGCCACGGGGATCAGAAACACGATGGATCGGTATGGGGTTCGATACTTGGGATGAACCGCGCCGAACCAGACCGGCAGGTATCGGTCGCGGGCCATGGCGAACCATGCCCGGGCGGCATCGCTGATGGTTCCGTTTGCGGAAGCGAGAGAGGAAAACAGGGTGCCGATGAACATGACGAATTTGACGATCGGGTTTCCAAAGGCCCGGGCTGCGTCGTACTGCGGAATGATGCTCACTCCCAGGTACTCCCAGGGTACGAGCCCCGTGGTGCAGTACCAGGTCACGGTCGCGGCGATCAGAAGGGTCATCATCCCCGTGATGGTCCCGAGAGGCAGGGCCCGGGAAACGGAGCGCACCTCTTCGGCCGCCTGGCAGGTCCCTTCGATGCCGAGGTAATACCATATAGCGAACTGGAAGGCGGCAACGACTCCAAGCCAGCCGTAAGGCAATTTGGTAAGCAGTTCCTTGTGGTGGAGCGCCACGCCGGGAGTCCAGCCCTGAGCAGCGAAGAAGAGTACGAAAATCGCCACAAAGGCAACGGCCGTGATGATGAAGTTCACGGTGAGGGTCATGAAGACGCCGCGATAATTCAGCCAGGCCAGGATTGCGATCGTGAAAACAACAAAGGGTTTCGGGTCAAGGCCCGCGAAGCCGAAGTCATGGGCGGCCTCCACCATCAAGTCGCCTACTACGAGGGCGTCGGCCGCCTCGAGCATGGTGTACGCAAAAACAAGATACAGACCTACATTGAACGCCATCAGAGGACCTACAATATGCTTGGCCTGGGAATACTGACCTCCTGCGGAAGCGACGGTCGCGGAAACTTCCGAGTCGACCATGGCGACGCATGTGTATAAAAGGCCGATGAACCAGCAGGATATGAGGGATCCCAGTGCCCCTCCCTTGCCGATGCTGAAGTTGTACCCCATATATTCGCCCACGAGAACGATGCCTACGCCCAAGGCCCAGACGTGCGCCGGGCCCAGAACGGTAAGCAAAGAGATTCGTTTCTCCGGAGCGCTCTCCGTAGAAGTCGTGTTCTGATCAGTCATGAACCGTCCCTTTCATATTGTCCCTGTCCAGGGGAGGAAAACTGCAGCTCAAAGTTGACTAAGCGCGTGCTTCCCTTTCTCGGCGGTGCTTCTTTTCCTGTTCGGTTATTTCATCGTGTCCTTCAAGGGAGCTGAGGAGGTAATTCTCATCGTAGGTGATGTTTACCTTGAAGAAATCCACGACCATCCACAGGACCAGGACGGCCGCGCCGATCCAGCACAGCAGGCCCATGAATTCAAATGCGTTCATACGTCTGTCCTCCATGATATGTGTTCTATTGAAATTTCTCGTTGATGACTTCCTGGTACTCCTTGCCGGCGAAATAGATGACAAGAACGAAATAGCCGATGATGACAATGGCCGTAAAGGCAAGGGAAATCGGCTCGATTTTGTATATGAAGTGGGTGCAGATATACTCCGATGCGTCTTCCGCGGTCATGCCGAGCTTTTCCCATTGGGCCTGCATGACCTTGTTCTGGCCCAGGGTTTCCCAGGTGATGGTTTCCGGCTTTTTTACGACCGTATTCCCTGCGGTTATTCCCAATGTGAGGGGCAGAAGGAGAACGCAATAGATCATGACGAGAAGAAAAATGGTATCAAAGATCTGTCCGCCCGCTCCCTGTTCCGGTGGGACATATGCCTGCTTTCCCTGACCGTTGAGGGGCTCGAAATCTTTTGCCATGGCCTTTTCCTTTCCTGTGGGTTCTATTTCTTCTTTCCGTATTCAAGATCCAATTTCAGGGAACGATACTCGTCGAGGTGGCGCAAATCCACCGTATAGATGAAATCCTTGTCGTCTCTGTAGTGGCGGACCATGGCGGCAATGGCGCCCGTATTGTAAATGCAGACCAGAAAGCCCCCCACAAGCAGCGCGATGAGAACCTCCCCCCACGCGTATTCCGATTGGGTGAGCGTCACGATGAGCACAAAGGCATATGTGGCCCACAACCAGGCGACAAAGCCCCATCCCCAGATCGTATCCCTTATGAACATCCGGTGGATACGTTCCTTGAATTCCTTGCTCTGGTAGTACTCCTGCTTCTTCGTGTCCTCCTGATTCATAGCATCCTCCCTCGGATAGGGTTTTCGATCCTCCTTGGACCACGCGGTGGGCTCAGACCATCGTGAGGTAGCGCTTGCACTCCCACCGCGTCACATGGGACATGAACTCGGACCACTCGGCGCGCTTGACCCGCAGGTATTCCGGCCCGATGTCTCCCAGGGCGCTCATCACGACCTCGTCCTGCTCGAGCGCGTTGCATGCCTCGCCGAGGTTCTGCGGTAGCGGCGTCATGCCCTTCTTGCGTCTCTCCTCGTACGGCATGTCCCACACGTTGATGCCGATGTTGGGCTCGCCGGGATCGATTTCGTTCTTGATGCCGTCCAGGCCGGCGGCGATGTACACCGCGGTCGCGAGATACGGATTCGCCATGCCGGAAATGGACCGGTCCTCGAACCGGTTGTTGGCCGGAGAGCGCAGCATCTGCGTTCGGTTGTTGTCGCCGAAGGAATTCCAGGCGGGCGTCCACGTGTACTGGGAGCCCGAAGAGTAGACCGCCTCGCCGCTCTGGATCCGGCGATAGCAGTTGACCGTGGGAGAGGTGACCGCGCACATGGCGTCCTTGTGCTTCATGATGCCGCCGATGAAATGATAGGCGAGTTTCGAATAGCCGAGCCGGTCATCCTTCCAGTCCTTCTCCCCTTCTTTCAGCGGGAAGAGATTCTCTCCGGTCTTGACGTCCGCCACATGGAAGTGGAGATGGTTTCCCGAGCCGGTCTTATCGGCGAACGGCTTGGCCATGAACGTGCAGATCGCCCCGTACTTGTTGGCGATCTGGGGGGCCATCATGTGGAAGAAGACGGCCATATCCGATGCGGTCAGCATGTCTTCCCACTGCCAGTTGATCTCGTACTGGTAGTTCGCATCCTCGTGGTCGCACTGGTAGACGAACAGGCCCACCTCGGCGCACGACTGCATCAGGTCCTGCAGGTAGCCCGTCGCCTGCGCGATCCCGCGCGCGTCGTAGCAGGGCTTGGAGAGCGTATCGATTCCCAGGGGGTCCCAGCCGGAGATGCTGCCGTCCTCATTTTTCAGTACAAGGAAGTGCTCCGGCTCCCATCCCCCGTTCAATACGTAGCCCTCCTTCGCAAAAAGATCGATCATGCGAAGCAGATTGACGCGGGCGCAGGACGGCCAGGGCTTTTCGTCTACATGCAAATTCGATTGTGCACTGGCCGTGTTGGGCTGCCAGGGAAGCTGCCGGAAGGTGGAGATGTCCGCGCGGGCCATGAGGTCGTGGCTGTGAGGCCCCTGGTTGACGCCCCAGACCGCGCCGCCGGCGAACCCGGCTCCGTCGTCGATGATGTCATCGAAGGCGTCGATCGGAACCTGCTTGACCTTGGGGGAGCCGTGGATGTCCACGAATTGTGCCCAGAGAAATTTGATCCCCGCCTCCTCCAGTCCTTTTCGCACCTCTTCCCGGCTCATGCCCTTCTTCGCATAAAATCCCATCTTTGCTCCTCCTCTGTCAGGCTATTCGGTTCTGTTCGAAAGGTGTGTCGCTCCCGCCCCGGTGCCTCCGGCCGGCGTACGCCCGCATTACGGTCGGAGTCCGGACCTGTCTACCGAAAAAAAAGAGCGTCCCCGATCTATCAGGCAAACGCTCTTCTTCCTGCCTGTCCGCCGTCCCGATCCCGCTGGATACAGTGGGCGGTGCGTGGCGATTCCCGGCCCCAGTCGCATAAACGCTTTCCTCATTTCCCTGGCGTGGCATAAACAACATATCAGCCAGAATACCAAAATGCCAGCATGACCACCGAGAAAATTAATCCAATGAAAACGGCCTGTCAAGAAAAAAGTAAAGAAACTTGAACCTAATGAAAATCCATGGCCTACCGGCTGTTTCCCTTCGGCTTGCAAGGGCTTAAGCCGTGTGGAGAGGTGTTTAGCATCACTAAATGACTCCCTTCTGCGCCGCCTGGGGGCGGAGGGCCCATGTGCCCTCCCTGGCTGAGACCGACACGCTGTTATAGGGTATGTTGCCGACTTCCCGAAGGCATGCCGCCGACGGGAGAGAGGGTTCCAAACAAAGGAAGGTTTCACAAGATGAAACAAACTTGAATAAACTCTTGACAGGCCCACGAGAAATGCGTTAGCTTTCGAGACAGCCATTACAGATTCGTTTCGCATGTGCGAAGAATGCGTATTCCGATGTAAGGGAGGCGGCCATGTGCTCTATCGCAGGACTTCTCTACAAGACGGGTCAGCGCCCCCAACACCTGGCGATGACCACGGGAAAGGCCATCACAGAGATGCTCGACGGCACGGTACACCGGGGGCCGGATTCCGCGGGCTGGGGCCTGTACCGGCCCATTCGCGAGGGGGAGTATCGGGTTCGGTTCTTTCTCGACGGCAAGGGCGCCGCCAATGCCGAGGAAAGCCTGGAAGGGATTCGGGCGGGCCTGCAGGACCGGGGCGCGGAAATCGTGGAGGAGAAGAGAACGGATCCGATGTATGCGGCCCGGATTCGGTACGGCGGGGATATCCAGCAGTTCTCCTTCGAAATGGGACGGATCGCCGAGATCGTTTCTGTGGGCAAGAGCCTCGATATCATCAAGGACGTGGGAAAACCTTACGAGATCGTGCCGAACCACGACATCCTCGATTATGACGGCACCCACGGCCTGGGCCACACCCGCCTTGCCACGGAGTCGGGTGTCCACCCGAACACATCGCATCCCTTCTGGGCGCCCGGGTTTGCGGATGTGTGCGCTGTTCACAACGGCCAGTTGACCAATTACTGGATCATGCGCCGCCGGCTCGAGCGGAAGGGGATGGAGTTCCAGACGGAAAACGACACCGAGCTGATCGCCGTCTACCTCGCCTACCAGATGAGCCAGGGCGCGACGCTCGAAGACGCCCTGAAGCAGTCGCTCGACGATCTGGACGGAACCTATACCTATATGGTGTCCACCACGGATTCCATCGGATATGCGAAGGACAAGCTGGCGGCGAAGCCCATGGTCATTTACGAGGATGATGACCTGATCGCCCTGGCCTCCGAGGAGGTCGGGATCAATCGCCTGTTCCCGGGGAAGGCCCTTGTGACGCGGGAGCCTCCTCCGTTGACCTATGGTATTTGGTCTCTGTCCTGACGGGCGGAAGCCGTCGGGCCGGAGGGCTGGTTCGGTTGAACACCTTCAACAGGAAGGGATGAACAGGTTATGGAGACGCTGGATATAGCAGGCATGCAGATGCGAAAGGTCAATGAGGTCATCCGCGGATACGGATCGACTCACCACAACGTGGAGATCCTGAACCCGGATGCCCGCCACTACATCGGCGTAGGGCTGATCAGCCCGATCCGGGTTTGGATCCGGGGCTCCGCGGGGTATTACTGCG
>WFRX01000289.1 GCA_015486285.1 bacterium | reverse complement strand
GGCATGAACGGCCTGGAAATCGGCAAGGCCGGTGAGCCGGGTTCGGTCTACGCGGATGTCTGCAACTGGATTCTCGACATCAATCGCGATGGTCGTGTGGATCCGCATACGGACGGCGTAATTCTCTACCGCGCCTTGAAGTACGGTCATCTGCTGGATGGCGATGGCGATCCGATCGTTCCCATCATTCCGCTCGAGCAGCGTACGCCTTGCGCCTGCCTGCCGACGGACCGGGAAATCGTCAACGAGGTCATGAATCGGTTGAGCAGTTTCGACATGGATGTGGATGATGATCAGGATCCGAATGCGGTGACTTCCTCCATCGGCTATCCGCACTGGGTCTCGGCCTCGCTGGAAGGAGTTTGGTTCTACCGCAACTTGGCGGCCTATCCGAATTACATCTATCCGGCGTATGATCCTTCGCAGCCGTATGATCCCTGGGCGAATCCGGAATTGCCTGCGGGCAGTACGCTCACGGTTCCGTCGACCCATGCGGCGGCGGGCAACGAGGATGCGATCAACGCTCAGATCGATCTGTTGAAGATCCTCTGGTGTGACTTCCTGCCGATCGATCCGGTGGGCAAGACTTCGCCGGATGGAAGCAAAATCATGGCGACCGGGCCGCCGCCGCCACGGGCACATCTGCCGCTGGACGCGGAAGATCGCGCCGGTCCCTGCGAATGGCAACTTGAGTCCGGCGTGACGCTTCCTCTTCCCGGGACGGTTATTACCTGCGAGGAAGATGGCGGGGAAGAGCCTGTCAAATAGAGGAGATACGCGACACCCGCCCTGACCGGGGCGGGGTGTCAAGGCAAGAAAAGCATGAGCGCGGCATTCTGTTAACCCAGAGTGCCGCGCTTTTTCTTTGGGGGTTGACTCCGCCCTTGTGCCCGGTTATGGTAGAAGCGATTTGGGGTCGGCTTGAAGGGGACTGTTGGGGGACGAACAGAGCCGGCAAAACCGGAACCGATGTTGGAACGAGACGTTGCTACGGAGATGAATCATGTGGACACGGGTTGCGAAGCTGGTGGGTTGGGCGAGTGTGGGACTGTCCGCGGTCCTGTGTGGCGGCCCGAGGCTTGGGTTGAATCCGAGGACCTACGAATGGGGACGCCAAGCCGAGAACAAGGGAGTCTACGAATTTTCCTTCACCTTGAAGAATGAAGGAGATGAACCGCTGGAAATCCTGAATGTGAGGCCCGGATGCGGGTGTACGAAGGTGGAGTTGAAGACGCGAACTCTGGCACCCGGAGCATCGGCGCAGATGACCGGGAGATTGACAACCAAAGGGGTGGAAGGACATATGCGCAAGGGCATTATCCTCACTACGAACGATCCACAGAGAAAAACGGCGATCGCGGGACTCGATATCCGTTTTCCGTATCGTGGCGAGGGCATGAAATTGCGATATCCGGTGTATGGTGCCCGCGTGCGGCGCGGCGCCTTATGGGCCTATGTCCATGTGGTGAATTGCGAGGAGAAAACTCCCATCCAGGTTCAGGCCTTGGAATTGCCGGAAGGGTGGAATTGCCTGGAAAAGCTTCCGGTAACGGTTCCTCCGGAGGAAAAGCAGACGTTCCGCCTGATGAAGCCCCTGGCCAAGGGTGAGCAGCCTGCGGCTTTTGACGATGTGCATTTCCGGGTATTGACCGATTATGAGAAAACTCCCCGGCTTGAAGGGACGATTCGGTATCATCCCCGGGCTCCCCGTTCCACGGTGGTTAGCAAGGTCGCGGGAGGACGGAAGAGCCGGAAGACGGGACCGGTGATCCGCTGGCCGATGACGACGCCTCTGGAGCCGAAAAAAGCCAATAAATAATACGCGAATTTGGGGGCGGTGGTGTCACTACAGCGACGTGATGTTTTCGTGGTTGTTCTGTTGCTGGTGGTCTTTCTCGGTGTGTTCACGGTGTTGTTTTTACGGTCCGGTGGAGGGGGCGGGAAGAATCCCGGCAGTGAATCGAGACCCGCGCGCATTCCGAAGGCGGGGCATGATGTGAAGAATGGCGTCCCCGAGACGCGTACGGTTTCTTCCCCCCGGGAAACCGGCGAGGAAACCTCCGAGAAGTCCTCTTCTTCTGGTACCGCCTCGTCCGCCTCTTCCGGGAAATCCTCGTCTTCTTCCGCCTCG
>WFRX01000288.1 GCA_015486285.1 bacterium | reverse complement strand
TGACTATCTCTTCACCCCCTACGGGTCCGCGGATGCGGAGGACTCGGACGCCGACGGGATTCCGGATCCCCTGGATCTGTGCGAGGGGAATCCGATTCGGTTCGACACGAACATCCGGTTGGAAAAAACCCGGGCGATCGTGGATCGGGACCGGGTCGAAATCCGTATCGGGCCTGCTTCGCGGATCCGGGGCGTGAACATCTACGACGCGAAGAACATCGGAGGCTTCATCGGATTTCTGCGAACGAGCGTACGAAGGGTCTCCGGCAACGAGCTGTCCCTCGATGCGAAATCCCTGTCCGCCATCACCCGGCTGCAGATTTTCTACGACTCTCCGCAAGGCTCTTTCTACCGACCCTTCTATCTCTACCGGCAGCCCCAGCAGATCGAATACGTCAACGAGAAGGAATGGTACTATTTCTCCCGGTTCGGCTGCGATATCCCCCTCGGGGTCCGTTTCAGCGACATCTCAACCTATGACCGGGATCTCGACGGTCTTCCCGACCCGGAGCTCTTTTCCTTTGCCCGGCGGATCACGAAGGACTATGACTGGGACGCGGACGGGGTCCCGGATCCGGAGGACAGCCTGCCGACCGTACACGGCACGTGCAGCAATCGGCGTGTGAAAGGGGTGCCCGATTCGGACGGAGACGGCCTCTGCGACCCGGCCTTCTTCCGGTTTGCCGAAGGCGTCCGCGGCAAGCCGGAGGGGGATCTCGCCATCTCGTTCCTGGAGGATCCCGAGGCGGATGCGTGCCCGTACGTCTATGGGCGGGGCGACAAGGGCTGTCCCTGAATCGAAATTCCCTCTTCAGGCGAGCACCCACTCGGCAAGGATATCATCGGCCTGTTCCGGCATGATCCCGACCAAGACGGCAAGATCGAGAACGGTGAATCGTTCCCGCATTTGGCGGGCGTTTTTCCAGACCTGCAGGAACAACTCAGGCGCGATGCTTTTGCCGTCGATGTGAATGTCGCCCACCTTGTGGGCGGCACCGGCCTGTTTCAGGCAACTTTTCAATGTCGAGGGAGAAAGAAGGTTCTTTTGCAGGCGCGTCCGAAGCATATCCCAGGTCTTCGGCCTTGACAGCTTCCGCGCGGCCAGGTCCAGCTTCGGCAACTTCTTTCTGTATTCAGCCTCGACAATCCCCGTCAGGGGGCCCCAAAAAGATCGATCGATGTCCGAGGGGGCGTTGCGAATCGATGGCCGTTCCATCCGCAAGATCCTGTCGTACAGCGCAGCCGACAGGATGGTTCCGACGCCCACCTGTTTCCCGTGCAGATCATGCTGGAGGCCCTTTGCAGCCGCATACATGTCCAGCGTGTGGGAGACAAGATGCTCGCCGCCCGAAGCCGGCGACGATGTTCCGGTAATGGTCATGGCGACGCTGGACCAGAAGAGGGCATGGAAAAGGGCGCTGATCGCTTCCGGGTCCCGTTTCCGGATTTTCTCGGGGTGGTTCAGGTACACCGGTTCGAGGTCTTTCAGCAGATCCACCGAGAACTGACAGTAATATTCATCAAAAAGAAGCTGGTTGAGCTTCCAGTCCGCGGAGCTGACCGCCTTTGCCACAACGTCTCCCAGGCCGGCTGCGGTCAGGTCGAAGGGCGCGTCTTCGATGACGGCGGGCACCGCGAAAACACCTTTGCTCGCCTGGGCGTGAAAAAGGACTTTCAGCCCATGGATGGTGGCGGACACGTTCGCCGATGCGTACCCGTTCATGGACGCCGCCGTGGCAAGGGTCATGAAGGGCTTCTTCCGCTCGCAGGCGACCCATTTCGTCAAATCATTGACCACACCGCTGCCGGCCGCAATATACATTTCCGCCGGAGGCGCTCGGGACAGGATCAAATCTCTCGTGGTGTCATCCGTTACCGGCGACTCTCCACCCGGATCCGGCACAATGAAATGGCGGACGGGCGCGCCCTCTTTTTTCAAGGCTTCTTCGAGGAGACGGCCGGCAACCTCATAGGTTCTCCGGTCGGCCAGGATCAAATAATCGGGATGCGGTACATAGGCGGGCGCCGCGGCGATCAGGCGTGCGATCGCCGCGGCATCGAACACCAAGTGTTCGGTCGGCACGGTATGCCTGCGTCCGCACGCGCAGTCAAAGGATTTTCCCAGGAGGTCGCGAAGGTCCACCGATCCCGCCTGTCGCTAATTTTCGGAAAAGCCCGTGATCTCCGTGCTGCGTTTGTAAAGCGGCGCAAGGGCACGGTAGGTTTTCATATAGACATCATGGAAGAGGTCAGCGTATACTCGGCTTCTTTTTTCGTCCGGATAGAACGTTTGTCCCGTCTCCACCATGGCCCCGACCGCTTCTTCAAAGGTGCTGAACATTCCGACGCCTACCGCGGCATCCATGGCCGCGCCCAGCGCACAGGTCTCATACGTCCGCATCCTGCTGGTGGGCAGAGAGAAGATATCGGCGGCGATCTGAACGGCCACATCGCTCTTTGAACCGCCGCCCCCAACCCGGATTTCCGTCAAAGGGACCTTGGTTTTCTGTTGAACCAGCTCTCCCAGACGCCTCAACTCAAAGGCAATCCCCTCCAGGATGGCCCTGTAAATGTGAGCCCGGGTATGGGTGCTCGAAAATCCTGTAATGGATCCTTTGGAGAATTTCAGCGACGGGTGCGGGGTCCAATAGGGCTGCACCATCAGCCCCAGGGACCCCACGGGGATGTCCGCGATCACTTCATCCAGCACCGCTTCAGGGGCGATATCCCGCTTCGCCGCTTCCGCGGCTTCCCGGTGCCCCATCTCCTCCACAAACCAGCGGGCCATCCAGAACCCTCTGTAGATAAAGCTCTCCAATATCCAGGCATCGGGCAATGCGGAACACCAGGTGAAAAAGCGGAAGTCTTTATCTTCAACAAATTTCCTGGTGGTCACGCCCATGGTG
>WFRX01000287.1 GCA_015486285.1 bacterium | reverse complement strand
TCGTGCTCGGCCTGGACCCTCCGTCCCTCCCGCGTAAGCGTCAGTGCGTAAGAGCGGCGGTCGCGCCGGCTGATCTCCCGCCGGAGAAGGCCGCGCCTTTCGAGGCGGTCGATGGCGCTCGTAAGGGTGCTGTGAGGAATGCCCAGTTCTTTCCTCACCTCTATCAGGATCGTGGCGGGACGTTCAGCCGCAAGCTTGAGGATGTGCAGATCCAGCAGCGTAATGCCCGCCAGGCGCTTCGACCAGACGCCCAGCCTGTCGATCCGCAGCGCGGAAAGAACGAGGTGGAGCAGATCACTGACGACCTGCGTTTGCGATTCGTCCATGGCCGGCGCCCTCTTGCCCTATATGACGAAAACCGTAAATGACGAACATCGTCATAATATTGCGATGCCGACCCCCTGCTTGTCAACAGGTTTGTGCTCGTGTTGGACCAACACCGAAGGGGGGCGGCAGGTCCCCGAGGTCCCTTTACGGGTGGCTGGTCCGGATTCTACGCAAGGGTGGGAGCGGCGTGTCAGGCGGTTCGTCGCGAAGACGCGGCCTTTGTCGCACGATCCGCGAGGCGATCTTGAAGGGCGCGATCGGGTCGGGACCGGCGTGGCCGCCGATGATATTCTGGATGTTGGCCTGGTTCTCCAGCTTGCGGACCAGGTTTCGCGCGGCCGCCTCCCAGGTGAACTGCCGGGCGCTGCGCCTGGCCGCCTTTCGAATGCGTTCGCTTTCCTCGGGGTGCTCGCGCAGGTACATGACGTAGTCGGTGATCTCCAGCGGGTCCGAGGTCTCCAGCACGAAGGCGTTCACAAAGGGAATGGCATAGTCCTCCCCGGTGCAGCCCGTGAAGGCGACACCGCCCGCCGCCATGGTCTCCAGTCCCACGATCCCGAAGGGTTCGTGACCGCTGTTGGCAAGCACGCCGTCGGCGGCGCGGTAGATGACGCGAAGAAAGGCGAGGGGAAGGGGGGACCGGAAGTCGATGAATTGCGCCCGACCCGGCCTCTCAAGCGCGGCCAGACATCCGGCGGGGGTCGGCCGGTCCGCCCGGACCTCGCGGACCGTAAGGCCCAAATCGCGCGCGTGGTCTCGTACATGGCGTCCGTACGGCTCGATTCCTCCCCTGGCCACGAGCGCAGCCTTTACCCCTCTCTGTTTGAGTTCCGCAGTCGCCTCGATGGCCGAATCCCAGCCCTTGTCCGGATCCCAGCGGGCCACCTTGCAGAGGATGGTGTCCGCCTGGATCGCATCGCGAACGCGTTCGGCCAGGCGATCGTCGACCTTCTCCAGCAGGCTCTTCGGAATGCCGTTCGGGATGACCAGCGGATTGAGCCCCATCTTCCACATGAGGTGTTTCATGTAGCGGCTCACCGTGGTGATCGTGGCAGCGCGGGTGAGCCGGTTCCATGGGATGCGGTCGAAGGAAAAAATGTTGTTGGCGTTCCAGAACAAGAGCACCCTGTCTTGCCGGCCGTGCGCATCCACGAGGGCGCTGATCCGGCAGATCGCCTCTGCGGTCTGCCACTCTTCGCCCAGGACCGCCACGATTTTCTCACGCCTGCACGCCGGGTGGATGATCCGGTCCATGACAAACCCGGGAATGGACTCGTTGAAGTCGTAGAGCTTCCCTTCCTCGCCGTCGTAGACGCCGTTCGGGTGATAGCGGCTGATCCACTGGCACCACCGATGCAGTACGAGCCTTCCGCCCTTGCGGACCTCCTCCCCCCTGAGCCCGGGGTCGCCGATGAAGAAGAGATGGGTCCGAAACCCCATATTCGCAAGGGTGGACGAGAGGTAGTTCACACGCACGCCCAGCCCGCCTGCCATGGCGTAGGGATCCGGCCCCTCGAAAGAGAGGATGACGAATTCGGTGTTCGCAGGTGTTACATGCGGCAGTGTCGGCATGGCGGCCTTCACCTCACACTCCTGCCGTTGACTTTATCCGAAAGGGGGGTAGGAATGTCAAGAAAAATCGCCATATGTAGGGGTAAGAGCACAAGAACGGCCAGATATTGTGCTCATTTTCGACGGCCATACCCTTCCAGGTTGACGGTTTCTTGTTTCTTGCCCTATAGTGCCGTGTCCCCACACAGGATTCCATGCGATCGAGGAGGCAAGCAACCGATGAAGGCGTTGATCATCTATTTTTCGCAGACCGGGCACACCCGGAAGGTGGCCGAGCAGATCCGGGACGGCATCGCCGAGGCCGGAGCCGATTGTGAACTCGTGAGCCTGGAAGCGGTGAAACCGGCATCCCTGGCCGGCTATGATCTCGTCGGTCTCGGCTGCCCGGTTTTCTATTACCAGGAGCCCTTCAATGTGCGGGATTTCATGGAGGGGCTGCCCGAACTCAAGGGCAAGCAGTGGTTCGTGTTCTGTACGCACGGCTCGGTGATAGGCAACACGCTTGTCTCC
>WFRX01000286.1 GCA_015486285.1 bacterium | reverse complement strand
GGATTTGGGCCCCCAAGAATACGCGCAACTGTTGAAAACGGCCGGCCCGCATGGGGAGGAAGGGGGCAAAGGTCATCATCACCAGCCATCGAAAGGGCATGACGGGCACGAGGGGTCCGCGCCGGCGCACCGGCACGAAGGCGGGCAGCAGCACTGAGCGGAATCCTCCGATCGATGCCGGCGGCGATATCCATACAATGCCCTGATAAAGGGGACAGATCTAGGAGGATAAAGGGGACAGATCTATTATTCCTCGGATAAAGGGGACAGATCTATTATTCCTCGAGAGAAGAAGATCCTGTCCCTTCACACGTCCCTAGAAGGCATGTCTGCTGCATCTATCCATCGCATGCCACGAATGCCAAGGGTTATTGTTCCCGACCATCCACACCATATTTTACAGAGGGGTCACAACAGAGGGGTTGTGTTCGTCGAGGAAGAGGACTACTTACGATATCTCGGTCATTTGAGGGAATGGAAAGAACGCCTCCAAGTTAAAGTATATGCCTATTGCCTCATGACAAATCACGTTCATCTGATCCTAGACCCCGGGCAACGGGTCGACACCATCGCCCTTTTGATGAAACGTGTGGCTGGGCGTACCACCAGATATGTGAATAGACTGGAGCATCGTAGTGGCACATTGTGGGATGGAAGATACAAATCCAGCCCTATCCAAAGCGAGGCATATTTGCTGGCATGTTGGCGATATGTGGAACTTAACCCAGTGCGTGCCGGAATAGTAGATAGCCCTGAAAAATACAGGTGGTCCAGCTACTCACACTGGATCGGGCTAGTAAACGAACCCTGGCTGGATCAACATGTGTGCTATGACAACCTTGGGGTATCGAAAGAGATCCGTCGGCAGGCATACAAGGAGTGGACCCAAGGTTACATTCCTCAAGATCAATTGAACTTTATCAGGAAAATGGTACAACGAGGACAGCTTACGGGTTCGGCCCGATTCCGGGAAGAGGTCTATAGAAGGATCGGCAGGCGGGTCGAATGCCGGGGGAGAGGAAGACCCAGGAAGGAGAAATAGATCCGTCCCCTTTTTTTCTTTTCTTTTTTTCTGTCCCCTTTTTTTCACAGGAAGGAGAAATAGATCCGTCCCCTTTTTTTCACAGGAAGGAGAAATAGATCCGTCCCCTTTTTTTTGCAGGAAGGAGAAATAGATCCGTCCCCTTTTTTTTGAAGTATGATATTGAAGTGTGATTATCCTGATTTTAGGATCTCGGCTTGTTTTTCAAGGCCCAGTTCACGCAGTTTGTCTTGGGTGGGAATGCCTGTCTGAATATCCCATCCTCGCTCTTCATAATAGGCGTCGAGCATCGCCTCAAGATCCTCTCTGACAAGGCGCCTGCCGAACCAATCGGTCAAATACCGCTCCCCTTCACGAGCCGGCAGCGGGGTTTCCGTATTCTGGAGATATACGGGCGGTATCCTGTCGTCTTCCCGGGTAAAGCCTTCCCTGACGTTAAAGAGCCTCTCCAGATTGAAGATTCTCTCCCCTGCCCGCAACAGTTCGCGCGGGCTGATGTCGAAACCGGTTGCGGCGGAATAGACTTCGGACAACCATGGAATATCCCGCATCGGATCATATTGCCAATGAACCGAAGTATCACAGATGCCAAGGGCGTTGTATGAGCTCTCTGCTTCCCCGCCGTACTTCTCCAGCCTGCCCGTGTCAAAGGAGTCTTCCGTAAAGACTCTTTGGATCTCTTCGTCGGTCAATCCCATTCTTTCAGCGTCTCGCTTCAGATCAGAGACGGAGATCTCGTCACGGGACCAATAGGTGGCAGAGTGGGTATGCTTCGCCTTGCCGTGTACAACGCTCCCCAGTCCCATACAAGGGCTGAAGCCCGTTCCCTGTTTGAAAAGGGAGGGCCAGATCCTGGCGTCAACCAGCAGATCGATGCCTTTGGTTATGGCACATCCCGTCTCATAATCGGTTGAAGGATCAACACCCGCTTTTTCACAAAGCGGATACCATCCCTCGGCCATGACGTTTCCAATATCCTGCCTGCGGACAATCTTGTCCAACAGGGCAAGATAGAAGTCCGGGTCTCCCGCCCCGGGCGTCAAACCGCCCATATCCTCCTGAGATAGGGCGCCGCGTTCATAAAGTCTTGTAACAAACGAGAGCATATTGATACAGGTAGATACGCATAACCCTTCTCTATTCATCCTCCCCAGTAATTTGAAGGCGACGCCGTAATCTTCAACCTGGAGGATCATCTGAATCAGGAGAGGCAGACCGGGAAAAGACCCTCCAAACCATTCTCCTCGATAGGGTCCTTCCTTGACTTCATGGATCGACTTGCAAGCGCACATGCCGCCACTGCATCCTTGAATGCCTGAAAAGGTGTCCGACAGCAGCCTGCCTGTCCTGCCCTTTCCAAAAGGGGCGGTCGGGCTATAGCCGGGATGGCTCAGGATCTCCCGTCTCTTCCTCTGCAAGGCCGCCATGAATTTCTTCTTGTCGGCGATCTTTATGCCTTTATTGCCCAGGGTGACAATGGCCTTGAGATTCTTGGCCCCGGCTATGGCTCCTGCGAAGCGTCCCGCATTGTGCCAGTCGTCTGTCCAACCCAGCGAGAATCTGACAAGGTTCTCCCCTGCCGGCCCAATGACAAAGGTGCCGCATTTCCCTGTTGCTCCTTTGTGCCGATCTCTCAATATGCCGCCAGCATCATAGACGTCCCTCCCCCAAAGATGGCTCGCATCGCAGATCTCCACATCATCATTCATGACCTTCAGATAGGAGGGCCTCTTTGCACGCCCCGTAATCACAATATGGTCATAGCCTGCATTCTTCATCATACTTCCAAAGCGGTTGCTGCCGAACATGGAGGCTGAGACGAAGAACTTTTTTCCATTCTTGCTTGCGGGTATTGAGTATTTGGTCGTGAGATAGCACTTTCCGCTTCCGGGGAGCAGGGTGCCCAGCAACGGGCCGGTGCCGAAGACGAAGGCGTTTTCGGGAGACAAGGGATCCGTGTCGGGTTTCAGCACATCGAGGAGCAAGTTGAGACCCACGCCGGGACCGCCAACGAATTGATGGGCAAGCTCCGGATCGAGGGGCTCTTTTCGAATATCCCCGGTAGTTAAATCTACGTAGAGGATGTTGCCGCTGTACCCGTAATACTCCATTCTTGTCCCTCCTTGTTCCCCCTACCCGCCGCCCTTGCTCGGCGGCTGGATCTCGTATTTTTCCATTCGATAGAGGAGGATGTGCCTGGGCACCTGGAGGAATTTGGCCGCCCGGGCCTGGTTCCAGTTGTTCATTTTCAAGGCCTTGACCACAATCTCCTTCTCCAGGGCCTCCAGGGAAACGCCTTCGGACGGCAACTGGATGCAGCCCTCGCCTCGGACGGTTGTGGTGGGCCGGCCCTGCACGACTTCCGGGGGGAGAGATTGGGGCCCCAGGGTTTCACCCCTCTCAAAGATCAGCATCCGCTCGATCACGTTCTCGAGTTCCCGCACGTTTCCGGGCCAATGGTAGGCCTTGAACGCCTCGAGCACCTCCTCCTTGATCTTGACAGTCCTGCCGGGCGCAAGCACCTTGATGAAATGTTCCGCAAGCAGCGGGATGTCTTCCGGGTGTTCCCGCAAGGGCGGCACATGAAGCGGAACGACGTTCAGCCGGTAGTAGAGGTCTTCCCGAAAGCGGCCCGCGTCCACAGCGGCCCGCAGGTCCATGTTGGTGGCCGCAAGGATCCGGAGATCGATCCGGACGGGCTTCTCTTCGCCCACACGGGTGATCTGATGGTCCTGCAGGACCCTGAGCAGCTTGGCCTGCAGGCTGATGTCCATGGTGCCGATCTCATCGAGGAAAAGGGTGCCTCCGTTCGCCGCCTGGAATTTCCCCTTGCGGTCCCGGCCGGCGCCGGTGAAGGCGCCCTTCACGTGCCCGAACAACTCGCTCTCCAGCAAATCCTTCGGAATGGCCGCGCAATTCACCTCGATCAGGGGGCGCTCCCTTCGCGGGCTGTTGTAATGGATGGCGCGGGCGGCAAGGTCCTTGCCGGCCCCGGTCTCCCCGGTGATGAGCACGGTCGCATCCGTCTCGGCGACCCGTTCGATCTGCTGCACGAGGCCCCTGATGGCGGCTGAGGTGCCGAGGATGCGGCCGGTCCGAAAGCGGTCCCCGAGTTCCTCCTTGAGGCGAAGGTTCTCTTCCTTGAGACCTTGGTACTGGAGTGCCTTCTCCAGGGTCAGGAAGAGGGCATCCCGGTTCAGGGGCTTTGTGATGTAATCATAGGCCCCTTCCCGCATCGCCTCCACGGCCATCTCGATGCTGCCGTGAGCGGTGATCATGATGACGAGGGTCTCGGGGTACTGTGTCCTGACCCGCCGCAATACCTCCATTCCATCCATTCCGGGCATCTTGATGTCTGTTACAACGAGGTTGAAAGACTCGGCCTCGAGCCGTTTGAGCCCCTTCCTGCCGTCCGAGACGCATACGACCTCGTAGCCTTGCTTCTTCAGGTTGTAATCAAGAATCTTTCGAAAGCTCTCGTCATCGTCGATCAACAGAATCCTGGCCGTACGTTGCATGATCCGTTATCCCCTCAAGAGATCGGGTGCAGGCGGAGATCCACATTTCGTGTCTGGACCGAGCAAGGTCCGTGCCACCAACACCGTCCATGCGCCCTGCGGCGACGGCACGGCTTGCCGTGATGAGGCCGTCTGCATTGTATCTCAACCATACAGCCATATGGGAGAATATTCTATATCCATGCCGGAGAATATTCTACAACTCTCCATCCCTTCCTTCCCCCTGCAAGGCACCGGAGTCCTAATGTTTGAGCACTTGTTCATCATCCGGCCGCGGCCTATAATGCAGGATTGCCATTCAATATATGCGGAATTCCGGCCTTTTCCCCCGCTATTTCCAGCAAGATCGACGGAAGGGGCCGCTGCCGGTCGTGCGCTCAACAAGCGAGTCGAGGTGGATCATGTCAGACGAATTCAATGATTTGAGCGAATTCTTCGAAGAGGTGGAAGCGAAAAATGGAGTGGGTCGGGCCGCTGTCGACAAGGTACGGAAACTGCTGCCGAGCATTGTGGACATCAGTGTGCCGGCTTCCTCCGAGGCGCGTTGCATGGTTGTTTCGATCAACAAGACCCGGCCCCACGAGGCCCGAAGCCTTATCAGGGCCCTGTGGGAGGCCTGCGGCCGGCATCCCCAGGCAGCCCTTGTGATAGTGGTGGATGCCGCCGTGGATGTGCACAGCCTTCAGAAGGTCTTCTGGGCCTGGTCCGTTCACGCCAGACCCGACCTGGATGTGATGGTCGGTGAGGCGGATACGGCCGATCCGGAACAGTCCAGCCCCGTGGCCCGCCGTGCCGGCGCCAGGATGGGGATCGATGCTACCACCAAGACGGAAGCCGAGGGATTGAGACGGCCGATGCCCGATCTGGTGGTCATGGATCCGGAGGTGGTCGCCAGGGTGGATGAACACTGGGAAGCGGATGGATTTCCCAAGGTCGGATAACGCTCCATCTTCGAAGGAGATGTACATGCCTGTCGTGCACAATGATCTCAGAGAATTTATCGCCTTTCTGGAAAAGAAAGGCGAACTGGTCCGGGTGAAACGGGAGGTTGATCCCATTCTGGAAGTCAACCAGATCCTGGACAAACTGGTTCGCAATCAGGGCCCCGCCGTCCTGTTCGAAAATGTCAAGGGATCCACGATACCGGTTTTCGGGAATGCCTTCGGCACGGCCCAACGCGTCTCCTGGGCCTTCGGCAAGGAAAATCTGATCGAAGAATTCGCAAAGCAGATCGACACCCTGCTCATGCTGGCCGATGGCGATATCCAGGAGCAGATGATGGGCCTCAAGGCCAGGGGCCTTGCCGAGAAGTGGAAAAGCCTTGTGCAGCTTTTCAAATCCCCCAAGTTCCGGCAGGCGCTGAAGGAGGGGAAAAAGAGCATGGCCATGCTCCCGGTACGGGTGAAACGGGAAAAGGTCCCGTGCAAGGAGATCGTCTTGACGGGGGACGAGGTGGATCTGGATACATTCCCTTTGGTCAAACTCTGGCCCGGCGACGGCAACAAGTATTTCACCTTGCCCCTTGTCATCACCCGGGATCCGGAAACCGGGGCACACAACGTCGGAACCTACCGGATGATGCAGCTGGATAAGAAGAGGATGTGCATGCACTGGCTTCCCCAGAAGCACGGATTCATGCATCATGCCAAGGCGGAAAGGCTTGGGCGGGACCTGCCGGTGGCGGTGGTCGTCGGGGCCGATCCCGCCTTTACCCTGGGGGGCTCGCTTGCCCTGATCGGCGGGGCACACGAATTCATGGTGGCCGGGCTGCTGCGGGGCAAGGCGATAGAGTACACCCTGGCCGAGGATTCGGATCTGTATATCCCGGCGAGCGCCGAAATCGTCTTCGAGGGGGTTGTGAAAAATGGAGAACGGGCCATGGAAGGCCCCTTCGGCGAGTTCCACGGCTATTACAGTCCCCCGAAGGAGACCGGCGTCTTCCACATCCGGAAGATCACCATGCGCCGGAACCCGATCTTCCATGTCTCCACTACCGGGATGCCCGTCACCGAAATCCATGTGATCGCCCATGAAATCGCACGGATTGCCGGCACGGCCTTCAAGAACGCCCTTCCGGGGCTGGTGGATATGAACATGGGGCTGCTGATCGCCGGATTTCCCTACACGGTGATCGTGTCCATGAACAAGGACCGGCCGTATCAGGCGCAGGAAATGATGCACCTCCTGTGGGCATCCTCTCCCCAGTCGGCCTATATCACCAACGTCATCGTCGTGGACGGGGACGTAGATGTGAACGATCTCGATCAGGTGGTGCGGGCCATTTCCCTGCATTTCCGGCCGGACCAGGATCTCATGATCACGCCGAGGGGCATGGCGGACATGGAGAAGCCGAGCACCTACCCGCGCGGGGTGGGCGCCCGAATGGGCATGGATGCCACCACGAAACTGCCATCCGAAGCCCTCGGATCCACCTGACCGAAGGCAGGCGGCCGCAAGGCCCCTGTTTGCTAATCCGCTGTTACCACGGGGACCGTTCGCCCCGTGACGGTGAGTTGCCGCATACGGATACGGGCGGGCTCTAATGCGTACCGGCCGACCATCTCCTTGACCGCCACGAAGACGCGTTCGGCCGTAATGCGCTCCATGCACTTGTGTTCGTGGCGGCATTCGCGCATCTTGCACCCATAGCAGTCCACCCCTTCGTCCCTGACGAGAAGATACCGCTTCGACCAGGGCGCCGTTCGCCTCGGATCGGTGGGCCCGAAAACCCCGACCAGGGGAACATCGAGTGCGGCAGCCACATGCATCAACCCGGAGTCATTCGTCACGAAGAGGCCGCAGGCGCCGATCAGGGCGATCGCCTCTTCGAGGGAGGTGCGGCCGGCAAGGTTGACCACTCCCGGATTGGATGCCATGCGGCGGATCTCCTCCCCAAGCCCCTGTTCATCCGGAGAGCCGAACAAAAGGACCTTCGCTCGATAGGCGTCCGCGATCCTGGCCGCCAGTTCGCCAAACCGTTCCGGATACCATCGCTTGAGCACGCTGCCCACGGCGCCGGGACTGAACCCGACAAGGGTGTCTTCCACGCTCATGCCGAAGGCGGAGAGGCAGTGTTCCGCCCTGCCCTGCTGCTCCCTGCCGATGGGGATGAGGGGATCCTTCTCGCCCACATCCAGCCCGAAGCCCTCCAGGAGGCTGAGATCATGTTCGAGCCGGGGAACGTCGAACTCCTCCCTGGAAGATCGGGCTTTATGGGTCAGCAGGAAGCCCCTTGCATCGGTTGTATACCCCATCCGCTTCGGAATGCCCGCGAGGCGGGCGATCAGGGCTGCCTCGAAGGCCCGCTGCAGAAGAATGGCCCCCTGGAAGCGCCGGCCGCGAAGATACCGGGCGAGGCGCAGCATGCCCCGCAGCCCCCTGTGGCTTCCCTGGGCGTCATACTCGATGATTTCATCGATGTGGGGGTTGTGGGCCAGTACCGGGATCACCCACGGTTTGGCGAGTACCGAGATCCTGGAGTCGGGGAAGGACCGTCGAATGCACCGAAGGGAGGCCGTGGCGATCACCGCGTCCCCGATCCAGTTCTGGCATCGAACCAGGATCCCTCCGCCGTTTACGTCGAAAGGCTTGGGACAGAAAAACTCCACGTTCTCCCTCTCTGACTCCGGCCGCCGGTTTCATGCTTCCACGACATGCCGGGTGGGATGTCAAGCAACGGGTCAGAGAGATCCGTCCAGCTCGTCGGCCACCGGCTTCTTACAGGACCTGCACCTCTGAGCGCCCCTGAACAGGGGGGCGCCGCAGGAGGAACAGTGGTAGCGTTCGCACTCGGCGCGCACCCATTCGACACTGCCCTCCTCATCGCCGTATTGTGCCACCTTTTCCCGCCAGATGGGAATGGTTCTTTCCATCACCCGCCTGCCGGTGGCGAGGCTGAATTCCTTGATCCGGTTACAGGGCCACTCATCGCATTGATGGCAGGAATAGTATCCCTTCGATTTGACGCAATCACGGATCGGGCAGATTCGGCACCAGCCATAGATCGTTTTTGCGGAATCGGCCTGCATGCACCCGAGGCACAGGGTCTCTTCGGGTTTGGTGCCGTACAGGTTCGCCATGATGTTGCGGAATTTCTCGTTCTTGTCTCGCGTGGCGATGTACACCCCGCAGAAACCGCAATGGAGTCCGCAGGGCGCCATGAGGTCCTTGTTCCTGATTTCTTCTTCGGTCCATCCTTGCATGGTCGGGCCTCCTGGTCAGGGAATTCGAGCGGCTGCGCCTTCAGGCCGGGTTTCAGGGATCGATCCTGCGCATCCCCTTCCGATAGCGCTCGGGCAGTTCCTGATAGATCGCAATCCCGGCCCGGAAGAGTTCCTCGTGGGATTTGGGGACATCCCCCTTGATCTTCCCGGGATTCCCGGCCACAATCTTGCCGGCCGGTACGACGAAGTTCGTGGGGACGAGCGTGAGGGCGGCGACCAGCACGCCCTCCTCGACCACGGCACCCTGGAGGACCACCGCCCCCATACCCACCAGGGATCCCCGCCCGATCGCGGCATCGTGCAGGATGGCTCCGTGCGCCACGATCACGTCTTCCTCGATCCTTACCTCCTGGCCCGGGGAAACATGGAACACGCAATTCTCCTGTACGTTCGAGCCGTTGCCGATCGAGATCCGCCCGAAGTCGGCGCGCAGCACGGCGCCAGCGCCGATAAAGCATTCCCTTCCGATACGAACGTCGCCGATCAGGACCGCATCCGGATGCACAAAGGCCTTCGGATCGACCCGGGGACTTGTATCCTCAAAGGCATAGAGAGCCATTTTCGTCTCCCTGTGATGTCAATGGGTGGCCCTCATATGGGAGGTCCGCCGGCTATGTTTCTCTCGTCCATAGGGACGCCATGGAGGGGCCTCCGCCGACACACATCGAGGCGCCGCCCAGGGTCAGCCCAAGTCGTTCCATCTCATAGTAGAGGGTGACGACGAGGCGCAGGCCGGTGCAGCCCACAGGGTGTCCAAGGGCAATCCCGGAGCCGTTGTGATTGACCTTCTCCATGTCGATTTCCATCCCGAAATCCTCCTTCAGCATCCGGCCGACCCCGAGCCACTGTGAGGCGAATGCCTCGTTGATCTCCCAGTATTCGATGTCGTCGAACTGCATGCCCGTCTGCTTCAGGACCTTCGGAATGGAAACGGCGGGACCGAGCCCCATAACCTTGGGGTCCACGCCCTCGCTGCATATCCCGATGAGCTTGAGCAAGGGGGAAATTCCGAGTTCTTTCGCCTTCTTCGCGGACATTACGATCGCAGCGGCCGCCCCGTCGTTGATCCCCGACGCGTTGGCCGCCGTCACAACGCCGTCCTTTTTGAAGACGGTGCGCAGTTTGCTCATGGCCTCCAGGTTCGCGTCTCGTATGGGGTGCTCGTCCGTTTCGAAAACGCTGGTCCCTTTTCGCCCTTTGACCTCGACGGGAACGATCTCCCGCTTGAACCTGCCCTCGTCGATGGCGGTTGTCGCGCGTGTGTGACTTATCAGGGCCAGCTCGTCACACTCCTCGCGGGTTATACCGTATCGCTCGGCGACGTTCTCGGCCGTCACGCCCATGTGGCCTGGAACGAGTTCATCCACCAGGCCGTCATGCAGCATATGGTCCTCGATCGTTCCGGGCCCCATGCGGTATCCCTGTCGCCCCTTGGGAAGCAAATACGGGGCCCCGGACATGCTCTCTACACCGATGGCCAACGCGATCTCGGTCTTGCCCAGCATCAGGCCGTGGCAGGCCACCTCCAAGGCACGCATGCCGGAAGCGCAGTTCTGGTTCACGGTCACGGCCGCGCTCCTGTGGGCGAGGCCGAGGCGCATGCTCACCTGGCGAGCCGGAAGGGAACCCTGCATCGCCGGCAGGCACTGCCCCATACAGATTTCGTCGATATCCTCGGCGGAGATACCCGCCCGTTCGATCGCCGCCCTGCCGGCCGTTATGGCCAGGTCTCTCGAGGAGACATCTTTCAGCTTACCCAGGAATTTTCCGATGGCGGTCCTGGCGAGACTGACGATTACCACATCTTCGACTTCCATCTTCTT
>WFRX01000285.1 GCA_015486285.1 bacterium | reverse complement strand
AGACCGCCGAGATCGCGATCAAGGCGGCCCTGACCGGGCACCTCGTCTTGAGCACGCTCCATACGAACGACGCCCCGAGCACCATCCACCGAATGCTGAACATGGGGGTGGAACCGTTTCTGGTCACGTCGTCCGTGAATCTGATCCTGGCCCAGCGCCTCGTCCGCAAGATCTGCAGCGAGTGCAAAGAGCCGTGCGAGGTGAGCCCCCAGGCCCTCGTCGAGATGGGGATGTCCCACGAGGAGGCGGAGTCGACCGTGGGATACAAGGGAGCGGGGTGCGATCGGTGCAACGGCACCGGATACAAGGGGCGAATCGCCCTCTACGAGGTCCTGCCGCTGCGAGACGATCTCAAGGAACTCATCCTGGAGGGGGGATCCTCGGCCGAATTGAAACGGGCCGCCATCGAGAACGGCATGAAGAGCCTGCGACAGAGCGGTCTGCACAAGATCCGGGAAGGCGTCACCACGCCGGAAGAGGTGCTGCGGGTGACGGCCGCCGACGATGTGGGAAACGGAGGCGGCGTGCAGAAGCTCGATCCGGAAACGGATCTCACGCTGCCGGAATAAGGTAGGCTTTCAGCGGAAAACCAACCATGCAGGAGGATTTCAATGGCTTCGCTGCCGGAACTGCTGAAGATCATGATCGAAAAGGACGCCTCGGACCTTCACATCACGGTGGGTTCTCCCCCGCAGATACGGGTGGACGGCAACCTGGTGGGCCTCCACATGGAGCCCATGTCGCCCGTCGAGACGAAGCAGATGTGTTACAGCGTCCTGACCGAGGTGCAGAAGAAACGGTTCGAAGAGGAGAGCGAGCTGGACTTTTCGTTCGGCATCAAGGACCTGAGCCGGTTCCGGGCGAACATGTTCGTACAACGTGGAACCGTGGCCGGCGCCTTCCGGACGATCCCGTACAACATCCGGAGCTTCCAGGAGCTGGGCCTGCCCCCCATGGTCAAGGAACTCACCCGGAAGCCGAGGGGCCTGATCCTCGTAACCGGGCCGACCGGAAGCGGGAAGACGACGACCCTGGCCGCCATGATCGACGAGATCAACGCCACCCGGCCGCTGCACATCGTGACCATCGAAGACCCCATCGAGTACGTGCACGCCCACAAGAAGGGGATCGTCAATCAGCGGGAGGTGGGCGCGGACACGGAAGGGTTCACCAAGGCCCTCAAGCACATCCTTCGGCAGGACCCGGACGTGGTACTCATCGGAGAGATGCGGGATCTCGAGACCATGGAGGCCGCCCTGACCATCGCTGAAACCGGACACCTGGCCCTTGCCACACTGCACACGAACTCCTGCGTCCAGACGATCAACCGTATCATCGATGTGTTCCCTCCCTTCCAGCAGCCTCAGGTGCGGGCGCAGCTTTCCATGGTCCTGGAAGGCGTCCTCAGCCAGGTTCTGCTCCCCCGCTCCGGCGGAAAGGGCAGGGTCCTGGCCCTGGAGATCATGGTGCCCAACCCGGCGATCCGGAACCTGATCCGCGAAGAGAAGGTGCATCAGATCTACTCTCAGATGCAGATGGGACAGTCGAAGTTCGAAATGCAGACCATGAACCAGTCCCTCTGCGATCTCTTTCTCCGGAAGATGATCGGCTACGACGATGCCCTTGCGCGCTCCTCGGCGCCCGACGAATTGAATGAAATGATCGCCGGGAAGCAGCCCTCCATGGAGATGGGGGCGTCGGCAACCGGCACGTACGGGGTGCGACCGCAGAGGCCGCCCAAGACCCAATACAGGAACCGCTAAGAGCGAAAGAAAGGCAAACCGCGTGAACCACCCGGTCACACACTTTATGCACAACCGTCCATACCCGCGGGTCTAGGAGGGAACGCAAATGCCTGTATTCAAATGGCAGGGGAAAAACAGACAGGGAGAGGTCATCCGGGGCGAAATGGAGGCGGCCAGCGCGGCCGTGGCGGTCCTGAACCTGCGGAAGCAGCAGATCGTCCCCCTTCAGGTAAAGCCGGAGAAGTCGAAATCCTCCGGCCTCTCGTTCAGCTTCGGCGGGCGGATCACGGAGAAGGAAGTGGCGATCTTTACGCGCCAGCTCGCCACGATGATCGACTCGGGCCTCCCCCTGGTCCAGTCGCTGGAGATCCTGGCCAACCAGCAGGAAAACCCGAAGTTCAAAGAGACGCTCCTCGCCGTAAAGGCCGACGTGGAAGGGGGGTCCACCTTCTCCGACTCCCTCCGGAAGCACCCGAAGGCCTTCGACGATCTCTACACGAACCTGGTCACCGCGGGCGAGATCGGCGGCACGCTGGACATCATCCTGAGCCGCCTCAGCCAGTACATGGAGAAATCCATCGCCCTGAAGAAAAGGGTCAAGGGCGCCATGGTCTACCCTTCTTCGATCCTTGGCGTATCGGTCCTGGTGGTGACCGTACTCCTCATCTTCGTCATCCCCGTCTTTCAGAAGATGTTCCAGGGGTTCGGCGCCGCCCTGCCTGCCCCCACCCAGTTCATCATCGCGCTGAGTAATTTCGTGAAGGGGAACATCCTGTACATGATCGCCGGCCTCATCGGGCTCGTCTTCCTCTTCCGCCGTTACTATCGGACGGAACAGGGCCGGAAGGTGATCGACCGGGGCCTCCTCAAGCTGCCCGTCTTCGGGGACCTTCTCCTCAAGATCGCCACGGCGCGCTTCACCCGCACCCTCGGCACCCTGGTCTCCAGCGGCGTTCCGATCCTCGACGGGCTCCTGATCACCGCCAGGGCGTCCGGAAACAAGGTGATCGAGGAGGCGATCATGAAAACGAGGGTGAGCATTTCCGAGGGAAAAACGATCGCGGAGCCCCTGGAGCAATCGCAGGTCTTTTCCGGGATGGTGGT
>WFRX01000284.1 GCA_015486285.1 bacterium | reverse complement strand
CCCTTACTCGTGGGCATCGGAGTGGACAACGGCATCCATGTAATTCGTCATTTTCTCGGGTCGGGCACCTCGAACGACGAGATTGCAGGGAGCAGTGCGGGCCGGGCCATCACGATCTCCACCTTGACGACGATGGCCGGATTCGGCTCCCTGATGATCGCCAGGCACCAGGGCATCCACAGCGTCGGCGTGCTGCTTACCCTGGCGATGGCTGCCTGCCTGCTCGCTTCGCTCGTGGTCCTGCCCGCCCTCCTGCGGGCCCTGCCGGAGGGTGTCCGCCACAGGATCTGGCGCATGGGGCAACCGAAGCAATCCGCTCCCCACTGAAGGCTGTTTCCCTCAGGGGGCAGGCTGTAATTTCGATCGGCTCGTGGAACCGGCGGGCGAGCATCCCGCCCATGCGGTCTATTTCCGGAGCGTGCCGCCGGCCGTCGATCGTTCCGGCCCTTGTCCTTCCGGCCCGGCCGATTCGATGAAGGGCATGCCGGTCACACGGGCCAGTTCGGCCACTGCCATGTTGAAATCCTTGATAGACATGTAGTAGTCGGCAGCCCCTTCGGTGTACATCTTGAAGGCCTCGAAAACATCCTTGGCCTCTCCGAGCCCCATGTAGAAATTCGCGGCACTCAGCGCGGAAAGGGCCCGGCCGTTCTTCCTCGCCTTCCGTGCGAACTTGAGGCTCTCCTGCTTCTGGACGACCTCCCGATAGGCCTTTTCCACTTCCAGAAGCATGCCGGTGTTCGCCTCCGTTTGTTGGTACCGCAAAGCGAGGACCTGCGCCTTTTTTTCGGCGATCTTTTTGGGGATGCCGAAATCCAGGGCCATGCGCCATCCGAGGTACGCGCCGCCCCAGAAATAGTTGAATTCTTCCAGGACAAAAGGGTTTTCCTGCTTGTCCCGGTTGGGCGCCGTCCCGTACAGGAGGATGCCCAGGGCGAAAATGTCAGGGTAATATTGCTTTTTTTCCGCCAGGAGTTCGGCTTCCTTTGCCTCGATGCCCGCCTCGAGCTGCCTCCACTCGGGACGCCGGCTCGAAGCGATCTTCTTGTAATGCTCCAGGGGATCGAGGGTCACCTTGACCGGTTTCAACCTTTTCTCCTTGAGCCGGAAATCCTCGTTCTCCCCGAGGTACAAGAGACTGCGAAGGGCGCTGTGGACCAGTTGCTTGCCCTTTTGGATCTCCAGCCGTTTTCCCGCTGCCCGGTTGTAGCCGTATCGCAGTTTCAGAATGTCCTGCTGGGTCAGTTTTCCCTCGTCCTCCTCCAGGAATTCTTCCGCCTTCTCGACGGCCTTGCCCAGCTCCTTCTCCGTATTGGAAACCAGCCGGTAGAGATCCTCATGCAGGAGGTTCATGTAGTAGAGTTCCTTCAAGGTCTTGATCAGTTCGCCCTTGAAGCGCTCCAGGGAGGCCTGCTTCGCCTCCAGGCCCTTTTCGGCCGCATCGATGTGGGCTCGCAGCTTGCCGAAGGTATACAGGGGCTGGTTGATCTTGACTTCAATGCGGGTGAAGGGCCCCAGCCCTTTAAGCAGATCCGACCTTGTACTCGGGGAGAAGGTCGCGTTGCCTTTTGCTTCCGGAACGAGGCCTGCGATCTGGAGGTAGTCCATGCGGGGAAGGCGGCCGGCCTTTGCCTGCCCGAGTTGTGCCTCCGCCTGATCGATGACGGACCGCTGCTCCCAAAGCTTGGGGCTCACCTCCAGACCGATCTCTATGATGTCCTGGAGGGAGAGCTGGCGGATCTTCTTCGGCAGGGCCTCTTGCTGTGCCGGCAGGGCCGCCGCGGGCAGCGGCAGCAGGAGGGACAGGAACAAGATCCAGCAGCGTGAGAATGCACGGGAACGGGCCGGAACGATCGCAGATCGAGATAAGAGCCGGGCGGGGCTCACGATCCTCAACGTCATAGATTGCCTCCGCTTGAATGGTTTGGGTCGCCAGAAAACCTAGGTCAAACCCTGCCGAGAGTCAAGGAGGGGCCCCTTGCCGAAAGGTCGGACGCTCTATCCCCAAGAGGGTTGGATCTTTGACGGGAAAAGCTCTAAGATGAGATACGGCCGATCGCGGGCGGTTCGTCCCGCGCGGCGACTCTTTTTTGGGGGAAATTACGTTGCGGGGGACGGAAATCCATGAGAGGGAGCATCCCCATTGTCCTGTGTTTGTGCCTGCTTGCGGGGTGGAAGTCCCGTGCGGTAGCGGCCGAGGAGGCGGCCGATCCTGCGGCGACCGTGCAATCCCTGCTTCGGGCGGTACGCGTCCTGGCTCAGCCGGCGGATAAGAAGGCGGAAGCGGAGGCCATACGGGAGATATCAGGGACCTTTGATATCGTCGCCTTGAGCAAGGCCTGTCTTCGCAAGACCTGGGAAAAATTGTCGCCGGAGGAACGGAAGCGCTTTGTCGCTCTCTTGCGGGAAGTCCTGGAGAAAGTAGCCTATCCGAAGTCGGCGAAGTTTTTCACGGATACGGAAATGGAGGTGGAGGATGTCGTCCGTGAAGGCGGAAAGGCCGAGGTCTCCACTCTGGTGGTCCATCCCGACGAGGGAGAGGTGGAGGTAGGGTACTGCCTCGAATGGCACGATGGGAAGTGGTTGATCGAGGACATTCTGCTCGATGGCGTCAGCCTGCGGCGGGATCTTCGCAGCCAGGCACAGAAAATCCTGCACGATGAATCGTACGAGGACCTCAAAAGGAGGCTGCGCGAGAAGCTCAACGAGTAGCCCGCATCCGATAGTAGAGGTAGACGAGGTTGAAGAAATAGAAAAGGGACCCGAACGAGGCGACCCACAGGAAGATCCACAGCTGGCCGATGGCTGCGCAGACAAGGATGAGATAGAAGAAATCACGGTTGCTGAGCTTGTCGATAAATTCGATTCGGCGTTTAAGCCGGCCGGTTGCGTGTTGCATCTCTTCCACGCGAACCGGGGTGGCGAAGGTGATCACGCCGTCGGCATTCTTCAGAAAAACACGCAAGAACACGGCGGAAGCGGCACCAAGGCTGGCCGCCGCAGCCAGTGCCCCCAGCAGTGCGTACACCCCCCCCTCTCCTCGCCGGTACAGGCCGAAACCGATGCAGAGAAAGACGAAGACGTGGACCACGTTGTCTCCCAGGAAATCCAGCCATGAACCCAGCCTCGATTCCTGAAAGCGGAGGCGCGCCAGCTCCCCGTCGACTCCGTCCACGATGCTCGAGAAAAGCAGGAGAAGGCCTCCCGCCACGTGCAGTATCCGGGATTTCCCCAGGAAGAGCGTTGCGCTGAACACACCGAGCAGGATGGACGCAATGCTGATCTGGTTCGGCGTGACCCGGGTGTGCAGCAGACAGCGCGTAATCGCCAGGGACACCTTTCGTTCGAATTTCCGGGAGAGGAAGCTCTCGGTCGGCTTGATGAGGCGCTGAAAAAGTTCGCGTTCCGCTGCGGAAAGATCCGGTTCTGTTTCAACCCGCACAAGGCTTCCTTCGGACAGCTGCTCCCTGCGGACCACGACATCCTTCTCAAGGGGTGGAATCTCGTCATCAAGGATTTTCCCCTCCTCCCATGCCTGGATCAGTACCGAAGAGAACCCGGCGGGGACGAGGGCCAGCGGTGGGGTCCCCCCTTCCGCCGGAGGGGACGAAGGGGGAGGCTCGAAGAGGACGATTTCGTTCAGAGGCCCAGCCTGTCCGCAGAGATCTTTCAGGATCTTCCGGTCTACGAGCCAGAAGGGAAAGAGAACAATACAGTCTTCACGGGCTGAAAATCCTCCCTTGCCTTCGGCGAAGAACTCGCGGGTGGCCCGGGTGGAAAGCAAGGAGAAGGCCTCGAGCCTGGGATCTTGCCTGAGGTGGTGCGCCAGCCCCGGCCACTCGCCCCGTGAGAGGACGACCCCCTTTTCGATTCCGGCCCACTGGAGGCCGTAGAGGATCCGCTGGATCAGGGAAAGTCCGCCCAACCGGGCCAGGGGGCTGACCGCGTCGTCGGATCGCTCGGTGCCGGGTGGCAGGAGAACAAGGGCCTTGCGGATCATCCCCGATTCCCTCCCTTTGCCGGCGGGATGGGTACGGGTTGCCCTTCCTGGCGTGCCGACGCATACCCCTTGAGCATGATTTCGAGGCAGAGGGAAGCTTCCTCCAGTTCCCGGACGGCTCTCCGGCGATCCTCAACGGCCCCGAGGAATCGGGCCATGACGGGCCCGAACCAGTCGGGATGGTGGGAGCCGTGGGACAGAGGACGCTTATATGTGGCGACTCGTGCGCCGCCCTGCCGGGGACGAAGGACGATGCGATCGTCTTCCAGGACCAGGAGACCCTTGTCTCCGTATATGCGGGCCGCGTTGTATCGGCGATCCGCCCTCCAGGTGAGAAAGAGGGATGCGGTGGCATCCCGGAATCGCATGAGAAGATGGGCGGTATGCTCTGCCCGGCCTCTCCGGGCGGGAGGAGAGGGGCAAAGAGAGGCCGATACGCTCCGGGGGCGTTCCCGGTGAAAGTTCAGCAGGAGATAGATGGCGTGCCAACCATGATCAAGCAGGATGCCGCCTCCCCCCGCCTCTTCCGTTTGGCTTCTCCACGGGGTCAGGCCGGCGGCGGGACGGCGTCGCAAGGTATGGAATTCGCTATGGATCACCTTGCCGATCCGGCCCTCCCGGACCCAGCCGATCGCCCGGGCCAGGATGGGAGCATCCTTCCAGTTATGAACGGGGAAGGCGATTCGCCTCTTCTGTTGTGCCAGACGCCGAACCTCTCGCAGTTCCGCAAGGGTACCCACGAACGGCTTTTCACAGAGGGCGTGAACGTCGTGTCGCAACGCCTCGCCCAGGAGCGTGGCGTGGAAGGGTGGGGGCGTGCATATGTCGACGAAATCCAGGGTCTCCCGTGCGTACAGATCGGCCGGAGCGGAATAGATGCGAACATCCGGCAAAAGCTGTGCGGCTCTTTTCCGCCTTGCAGGATTCGGGTCGCAGACTGCCTGAAGAGACACCCGCCGCTCACGGAGCCAGCCGGGGAGGTGCCCCTGCTCGGCCATGTTGCCGAACCCGATTATTGCCCCTTGCAAACATCGGTGTTTTTTCATCTCAGCTCGTCGGAAGATCGAGAATAGAGCGGCGAGAGGGCCTGGACAGGAGTCGGCCCCGCACGTTGCTGTCGCGGGGGAATCCGACCGCTATTCCCGGTAGAGCCGGTCCTTCTCCAGCGTGTCGAAAATTTTCTTGAGCTTTTCCAGCCCAAGATTCGCCTCTTCCCGGGACAGGATCAGGGCCGGGTTGATTCGGATGACCGAGTTGGTGATCATGAGGATCATTTTTTCCTTCAGGGCCAGTTGAAAAAGGGCCTTCGTCCCCTGGCCGGAAAAGGGTTCTTTCGACTTCTTGTCCCGGACCAGTTCGACGCCGATCATCAGGCCTCTGCCCCTGACTTGTCCCACGAAGGGATACCGATTTTCCAGTTCACGGAGTTGTTCGAGCAACCACTCGCCCACGGAACGGGAATTCTCCACCAGCTTTTCTTCCAGGATGGTCTCCAGCGTGACGAGGCAGGCGGCTGCAGCGAGTGGATTGCCGCCGTAACTTGAGGAACTCGCGCTCGGTATGGAGAAGGGCTTCGCAGAGACGATTTCGTCTGTGGAGATCAGTCCGCTGACCGGAAAGCCCCCGCCCATTCCCTTGCCGATGGTCATGATGTCCGGAACAATCCCCTCGTGTTCGACACAGAACATTTTGCCGGTCCTGCCGAAGCCCGTGATGATTTCGTCCGTGATGAGCAGGGCTTCCGCCTCCCGTGCAACCTCCGCCAGCGCTTTCAGGAACCCGGATGGCGGGATGACATTGCCGGCCGTGCCCTGTATGGGCTCCACCACGATCGCCGCGATAGACCCGGAAGTATTGTGCCGGATGAATTTGCGCAGAAAGTCGATGCAGAGAAAGGAGCAGCTGGGGTGGCTCGCCTGAAAGGGGCAACGATAGCAATTCGCGTACGGGACGGAATACACCCCGGGAGGCAGGGGCCCGCGCTGGTGTTTGAAATGGTCTCCGATCATGCCGAGGACGCCGCCCGTCTTCCCGTGAAAGCCCCCCCAGAACCCGATGAATTCGAATTTCTTGGTATACGCCTTGGCCAGGCGCATGGCCGCCTCCACCGCCTCCGAACCGCCACTGTACAGATGTGTCCTTCTCAGGTTTCCGGGAGCCACCTCGGAGAGTGCCTTCATGAAACGGACGCGCGGGGCGGTCGTGAAGCTGCCGAAGGTAACCTTCTGAAGTTGCTCCGTGAGGGCGGAGACGTATTTCGGGTGGCAGTGGCCGAGGCTGCCCACCGTCACCCCCGAAAAGAAGTCCAGAAAGGTCCTCCCCGTTGCATCCGTAAGGAAGACGCCTTCTCCGTGGTCGATTACCAGGCGGGAATTGAGCGAAATGCTCTGGGAGCCGGGGGCGATGTAGAGTTGTTCTTCTTCGAACAGTGGATTGGATCGGTTGTCCGGCGGGTCTGGAAGACGCGAGGGACTCCGGCTCGCGTCTGCGCTCACGCCGACCTCCACTGTGCGGCGGCCGCGGGTTCCCATTTCGGATGGCGGCGTACCAGGTAGTCAGCGATCTGCTCCGCCGCCTCTTCCCTGCAGACGGCAAAGCTCGGCCAGCTGTTGATGTCGATCAGGTAGTGGGCGTCACGGGTCACAACGATGTCACCCCCATAGACCTGAAGGCCCAGTCTGGACGCGGCCAACTCGGCGGTCGCTCGAATTTCTTCCGGAGAGAACGGCAAGCCGATTGTTTCCTCCGGCTTGTGGTAGAAGTATCGGAACCACCGCCGGGGGAGAACCCCGTAAAATTTGATCAGGTCCCCATGGACATGTTCCTGCAGAACCGCCTGCTCGACCCAGCGCGAGCGCATGGACTCGAGGGTTCTTTCCAGGGCGGGACGATCGTAGATCAATTCCACGTCCCCCTGCTGTGTACTGTGGACATCCCCTCGTTTCACCCATACGCCTTTGCCGAGATTGAACTGGCCGTTGACGCTTTCCGATGTCTGGATGAGAAGTGTTTTTGGCAGGGGAAGCGTGCCGTGGTTCAAGAGTGTGAGCATGCGATGACGGTAGCAATTCCTGACGGCCCTCGGGCTGTTTACAACAGTGTGGCCCTTCGACTCCCATGCCTCGAGCAGCTTCAGAGAGTCCAGGCCTTCGCACATGGCAAAGGCCATCCTTGGCCGGGTGTCCGCCAAAAGATCCTGAGGGTGAGTCAGCTCGACGTCATACCCCCTTCGGCGCACAGCCTCCGCTGTCAGTCGAAGAATTGCGGCATCATCCTCAACACGATTGGGGGAGAAAATTTCCTCCCGAAAAATGCCTATCATGGGGTGATTACCTCATTCGTGGGTTTAGGCTTACGCCCGCGCCATGGGCTGAGTCGAAACGCACCACAGCCATAAAGCGATGCGAGTATTCTTCATTCTGTCGAATAAAATTCTTCACTGGATATAAAATTTTTTTTGATTTGTCAATAGAGTAAATCAAAATCGTTAAAGAATATTCTATGCCGTGCTGACGGCTGGGGTCCCTTGCAACAAGGATTCCGCGATCCGGATGTCGGCCGGCCGGTCGATGTCCAGCACCATGGGGAATTCCCTTGTCCTGATCCCCCCCCCATTTCCAACCAATGCCCCCAGGAATTCCCGGAGCGCGGCGAAATGCCCTTCGGCCGCATGGGTGCTCAATTCCTTCAAGACGAGGTAGAGGCCCGCCGTAACCTCCTCTTTCTTGCCCACCGAGTCGCCCAGGCCCAGCACCTCCCCTTCTTCGTCCCTCTCCACCCAGAGCGGCTTCTCATCGTGTACAAAGCGGGTGATTGCCAGAACGAGCCGGCACGACGATGGGTAGGATCGGATCCGCAGAAAATTTTCCAGGGTGTCCTCGGGGACAATGCAGTCCACGGTACTCAACAGGAAAGGCGGGGGGCCCAGTTGTTCCATCAGAAAGCGAAAGCTTTCATAGGAGGAGAGGGTCGTTTTTCTCGATATGTGGACATTGAAACCCTCGGGCAGCTGGTTGACGTAGGCCTCCACCGGATCAAAGAATGTTTCCTCGTTCAGGAGAAGTTCCACCTCGTCGATCCCGGCCTGGAAAAGCCGCTCCAGGACGTGTCCGAGCAGGGGCTTGCCCTGAAGCTTGATCAGCGGCTTCGGTTCTTTCCAGCCGGCCTGTACGAAACGGGAGCCCATGCCCGCAGCGAATATCCCCGCCTTCATCCGGCCACCTCCTGTCGCCTTTCGAACGTGCCGTGGAGCAACAGCGGTCCGAGGTCCTCCAAAGTGGGAATGATCGGATCCTCCGGGCAGCAAGGGGTGCGACTTTTCCCATTTTTTCCGACCAACCAGATATGGGGCATCCCCATCCCTTTGGCCCCCTCCATATCGCGGGCCGGATTGTCTCCGACGAACACCGACTGGTGGGGCCGCAGGCCTAGCTGATTCAGGGCGGCCTGAAAAATCAGCGGGTCCGGCTTCATAACTCCCACGCGGGAGGAGTCGACGATACAGGCGAAAAGGTCCCGGATTCCGAGATCCGTACAGACCCTGTCGAGATTGCCGTAAAAATTGGAAACGATACCCAGCCGGTACCGGGCCCCGAGACGGGTGAGCAGTTTCCGGTTGCGCTCCGTATGCCATCGCATGCCGTCCAAAAAATCGGTGACAATGGCACGCAGCCGACCTCCCGTCTTTTTCAAATCCAATGCCTCCCAGACCCTTTCCGCCTGTGTCTGGAGGGTTTCCTGGAGGCCCGCAGTCTCGAGCGCATGGGTATCGACCAAGGCGTCGTCGGCGGCATAGAAGGCATGGCGGAATGCTTCCCGATCCACATCGACTCCGTGCTTTTCGTAGAGTGCGTAGAAGCGGTCCTGCCAGGTCACGCCGTCCGCATCCAAGGTGCCCCCAAAGTCAAACAGGCAAGCCTTCAGTTCCTTGGCGGTCCAGGGTGGATTCTGTTCCGGGTTCACGTTCTTCATGGTCGATATCCAGATGGTAGCTTCCGTTTAGGGGCTTGCCCATTTCGCAATATAGAGGCTGTTTTTGCCCGAAAGGTTCCGTAAAACCATCGTTTTCCAATATCCCTCACAAAACGGGGCTTTCTGTGGGACAGGCCGAAGCAGGCTCCTGCATCTGCCTCGAATCCCTCTGACGGAACGGGTTGAGCTGAATCAGAAATACGAATCCAAGTGCCACATAGAAGACCTCACGCGCCCGCCTGAGTAAGCCGAAGGCAAATCCCATGGCCGAAGACATTCCCATGGAAAGGAAGACAAGCACCTTGCCCCCCTCACTTCCACCTAGACGGGCAGGCAGGAAGAAGAACAGGTTGTTCGCCAGTATGGAAACCGCTTCGATGGCGAAAGCCATCGGCACCGAGGCGTGTACGCCCAGCAACTTCAACAGGAAGTACGCTTCCACAGCGCCTCCGCACCACCCGAGGAAGTTGAAAAAGAGGGAAAGGAAAAAACGCGGGCCTCCTGCCTCATAGAAGCCGGATATCTGGGCATCCAGCCTTTGGGCCTTCGAGCCGAGCCTCTCGAAAAAGGCCCTGGCGATCCCTATCCTGCTGAGTCCGAAGAAGATCCACCCGAAAAGGCCCTTTTTCTGACGCCAGAAGAACAAGGCGATACCCGTGCTCATGCAGGCGAAAACCGCCAGGGTCCCCCATGCCATCCACGGGGTCATCAGGTGGCAGGCGAAGGCGAGTGCGACGCCGAAGCCCTGGAAGGCGATCATGCTCACCGCCTCGGAGAGCTTGTTGATCGTGACCGACGAGAGACCCTCGACCATGGGGAGGCGATCCCGAAGCAGGTGAGCCTTGAGCGGTTCTCCTGCGAGGTTCCCGCTCGCCACCGTATAATTGACGGCATCGCCGGCCAGGTAGATGCGGAAGAGTTCCCACAATCCAACCGCTTTCACATCGGCACCGAGCAGTACCCGCCAGGCCAATACGAAACTGAGCTGCACGAGCCCGTAGCCGAGGATGACGGCCGCGATCCAGGGGCCGACGCGGGCAATGTATCCCATGACGCTGCTGGCCCGAACCCAGTACAGGAGGCCGGCAAACAGCGCAAGACCGAGAAGGAACGGGAGAATGTTCTTCCTGACGCCAAGGGACATCGTTGCCTCAGAATGGTAGTCAGCCCAGATTGAAACCTCAATCTGGGCTGGACACTCTATGTTATCGGTTTCGCTACGTCTTTTATGAATACCACGACAGGCGGCAGTGTGTCAAGCGATTTCGTTTGTTTTAAAAACTGAAAAAAGGTAGTGAAATCAACCTCTTATTTTTCTTGAGACGCAAAAGGGGATCCATATTGTTTGCTCGTCCGGGTGGATTTTCGGCCAAGATTTTCGGTTGATTTTCATCAAGAAAAATATAGATTGATTTACCATAACCCACTTTTCCGTCTCATTCCCGTCCCCCGTCGGGGCCTGGGAGTGTCGACAAAGCCTTACCGTTGGTCGGTGACGCTGCGTTCGTCGATTTATCCAGTTTGCCTTTTCTGTTATCCTAGCTGTTGTCCGACATGGTGAGATGGGGGGCTTCAGGTGGCGCCCCAGGACAGAGCGGGTGGTCGAACTCAGGCAGAACGGAACCATGGAGAAGAGGTCGAAAGGCTCGCGATCAAGCAGCCGACAGCGGCCCGGGGAGGGAAAATCGTGGAAAGGACCTTGTCGATCGTGAAACCGGACGGAGTGCGGAAGGGGCTTGTTGGAGAGGTCATACGAAGGTTCGAGAACGCCGGCCTGCGTGTTGCGGCCCTGAAAAGGGTGGCCCTGCGGAAAAGGGAGGCGGAGGCCTTTTACGCAGTCCATGCAGAAAAGGGGTTCTTCCAGAGCCTTACGGACTTCATGTCTTCAGGGCCGGTCGTGGCGATGGTCCTGGAGGGGGAGAACGCCATCAAGAGGACCCGGGAGATCATGGGAGCAACCAACCCGAAAGACGCCGTACCGGGCACGATCCGGGCCGATTTCGCGGAAGAGGTTGAGCAGAACATCGTCCACGGCTCGGACAGCCCGGACAATGCCGCAGTGGAGATCGCCTTTTTCTTCAGTCAGCGGGAAATCCAGTAGAGTACGGACAGGGGCCATGGGCCATGGGAATATTGAGGCTGCTCCGACAACTGCCGCCCTGGCTTTTGCTCCTGCTCTGCGCCCTCTACGTCGTGAGTCCTGTGGACCTGCTGCCCGATTTCTTCGGCCTCCCCGGCAGGCTCGACGACCTCCTCGTAGCGCTCGGGACGCTGTTTTACCTTTTCTCCACGTCCGGGAAGGCGCCCGGGGCGGGGGGGACTCGGCGCGACCGCGACCAGCGGGGGGAACCGTCGGAGCGCCGGGATCGGGAGGATTCCGGTGGGGCTTCCCCGGACGAGACGCCTCCAGGCCCGGCAAGCCCCTACGAAGTGCTCGGGGTGGACCGCGGAGCGGATCTCGCGGAGATCAGACGGCGGTACAGGGAGAAGCTCCTTCAGTACCATCCGGATCGTGTGCAGCATCTGGGGGTTGAATTTCAGGAGATGGCCGAGCGTAAGACCATCGAGATCACGGAGGCCTTTCAGAAAATCTTGCGGGAACGGGGCAACGGTTCCTGAGGGGATCCCGAATGCGGCTTGCGATGGAGGCAAGGCCCCCCCCTCCCGGCTTTCATGGCAATTTGCCCGACACGCCTTTCGGTAACGCTCGAGAGGACCTTTCCAGCCCGCCGCCACAGGGGGCGATAACCGTATAACAAACTGATGTGGCAGAGATTTTTTTTGCTGCCCGCGCTGTTGCCAGGGTTCGATTTGCTTGACAATCCGCGGTCGTTTCCTTAGGATCACTGCGGTTGACGGATGGTTGAAATTGATCGGATCGACCGAGGGAAATACGAACGGGAAGGAGAATCATGGAAGCTGAGGCGGGCAGAAAAGAACTGTTGGAACGGTTGAAGCGGGCCGAGGAAGCGGGCGGAGAAAAGAGGATTCAGAAACAGCATGAGGCCGGGAAACTGACGGCACGGGAGAGGATCGACCGCCTTCTGGACAAGGATTCCTTTGTGGAGATCGACAAGTTCGTCACTCACCACTGCACATATTTCGGGATGGAGAAGAAGAAGTTTCTCGGAGACGGGGTGGTGACCGGATACGGGACGATCGACGGGCGCCGGACCTTCGTGTATGCCCAGGATTTCACGGTGCTCGGTGGAACGCTGGGGCGAGGGTTCGCGAACAAGATCTGCAAGGTCATGGACATGGCCCTGAAGAACGGGGTGCCCGTGATCGGTCTGAACGATTCCGGGGGTGCGCGGATCCAGGAGGCGGTGGAGAGCCTGGCAGGCTATGCGGACATCTTCCTGCGAAACGTTCAGGCATCGGGCGTGGTTCCCCAGATCTCGGCGATCATGGGTCCCTGTGCCGGTGGCGCCGTGTACTCTCCCGCCCTGACCGACTTCATCTTCATGACCCGGCACGCGAGCTACATGTTCATTACCGGGCCGGAGGTGGTCAAGTCCGTCACGAGAGAGTCGGTGACCAAGGAAGATCTGGGCGGGGCGATGACCCACAATGCGAAGAGTGGGGTCGCCCATTTCGCACCTCAGGACGATGAAGAATGTCTGGCCATGCTTCGGGAGCTTTTCGGGTATCTGCCCCTGAACAATGCCGAGGATCCCCCCCGGCTGGAGCCCACCGACCCGCCGGACCGGATGGATCCCCTCCTGAAGGAGATCGTCCCCGAGGATCCGAACACCCCTTACGATATCAAGGACGTGATCCGGGCCGTCGTGGATCATGGGAAGCTCTTCGAGATCCATGAACACTTCGCGCCCAACATCGTCGTTGGGTTCGCCCGGATGAACGGCAGGGTCGTGGGCGTGGTGGCCAACCAGCCCAAATACCTGGCCGGAGCCCTGGACATCGATGCATCCGTCAAGGGGGCCCGGTTTGTCCGATTCTGCGACGCCTTCAATGTACCGATCCTGACCTTTGAGGATGTGCCCGGATTTCTCCCGGGGACCGTGCAGGAATACGGCGGTATCATCAAGCATGGCGCCATGCTGATTTACGCCTATTGCGAGGTTACGACCCCCAAGATTACCGTGGTCACCCGCAAGGCTTACGGAGGCGCCTACTGCGTGATGTCGAGCAAGCACATCCGCGGCGATATCAATTACGCCTATCCCACGGCCGAGATCGCGGTCATGGGGGCCTCCGGGGCCGTGAACATCATCTTCCGTAAGGAGATGAAGGAGGCCGAGGACAAGGAGGCCAGGAGGAAGGAACTCGAGGAGGAATACCGGAAGAATTTTGCAAATCCCTATCAGGCGGCCGAGCTGGGATATGTGGACGAGGTGATTCTGCCGGAGACGACCCGGCCCCGGATCGTTCAGGCCCTCGAGATGCTGGTCAACAAGAGGGACGTGAACCCGCCGAAGAAGCACGGAAACATCCCCCTGTAAATCTGCCGGATCGTAATGCCTTGACCGCACGGATCCCGGAAAGCAGAAGAGGAAGAAGAGCTATGGATATGAAAAAGGTGGCGGAGCAGAAGAAGAAGTGGGAATCGTCTACCCTGGAGAAGATGTTGAACAAGGCGAAGGAGAGGAAGCCCGCTTTCAAGACCCTTTCAGGCATCGAACTCGACAGGCTGTATACGCCCCTGGACATCGAAGATCTCGACTACTGTGAACAAAGCGGGTTTCCGGGCGAGTACCCCTTCACGCGGGGGATACAGCCTACCATGTACAGGGGTCGTTTCTGGACCATGCGGCAGTATGCGGGGTTCGGTTCCGCCGAAGATACGAACAAGAGATATAAATATCTCCTGGATCAGGGGCAGACGGGGTTGAGCGTGGCCTTCGACTTGCCCACCCAGATGGGTTACGACAGCACGCACCCTCTGGCGGCGGGCGAGGTCGGCAAGGTGGGGGTGGCCATCGACTCACTGGAAGACATGGAAAGGCTCTTTGACGGAATTCCCCTGGGCAAGGTTTCCACCTCCATGACGATCAATTCAACGGCGGCCATCCTGCTGGCCATGTACATGACCGTTGCCGAGAAGCAGGGGGCCGATGTTTCCGGCCTCCAGGGAACGATCCAGAACGATGTACTCAAGGAGTATGTTGCGCGGGGCACTTACATCTACGCGCCCGGCGCTTCGATGCGGATCATCACCGACATCTTTTCCTTCTGCAACGAGAGACTTCCCAAATGGAACATGATCAGCATCAGCGGATACCACATGCGGGAGGCAGGGTCGACCGCTGTTCAGGAGGTGGCCTTCACGCTGGCGGACGGGATTGCCTACGTGCAGGCGGCGATCGATGCGGGGTTGGACGTGGACAAGTTCGCGGCGCGCCTCTCCTTCTTTTTCAACGTTCACAACCATTTTCTGGAGGAAGTCGCCAAGTTTCGTGCCGCACGAAGGCTCTGGGCGCGTATCATGAAGGAGCGTTTCGGGGCGAAGAATCCGCGTTCGATGATGTTGCGTTTCCACACCCAGACGGCGGGTTGCTCGCTGACGGCGCAGCAGCCGGAGAACAACATCATCCGGGTGACGATGCAGGCTCTGGCGGCCGTCCTGGGGGGTACCCAGTCCCTGCACACGAATTCCATGGATGAAGCCCTTGCCCTGCCCAGCGACAAGGCCGTTCGAATCGCCTTGCGTACCCAGCAGGTCATTGCATACGAAAGCGGGGTGACGGATTCGATCGACCCGCTGGGAGGCTCTTACCTGATCGAGCATCTGACCAAAACCATCGAGGAACAGTCAGAGGCCTACATCGAGAAGATAGACGCCCTGGGCGGTATGGTCCGGGCCATCGAGGAAGGGTTTCCGCAACGGGAGATCCATAACAGCGCTTACGATTACCAGCTTGCGGTGGAAAAGGAAGAAGAGATCGTTGTCGGGGTGAATCGCTTCCAGGTGGAGGAGCCTGTTCCCGAGAATTTGCTCCGGGTGGATGCTGAAGTGGGAGAGAAGCAGAGGGAGCGGGTTGAGGCGCTGAAACAGAAGCGGGACAATACCGCTGTGAGCGCCGCGCTGTCGGTATTGGAAAAAGCGGCGGAGGGAGAAAAAAACGTTATGCTCCCGATCCTGGAAGCGGTGCGGAGCTACGCGACCCTGGGGGAGATTTCCGATTGCCTGCGGAAGGTATTCGGGGAGTATACGGCGAAGACCGACGTGTAACCCCGGTCCGTCGCGAGATCCGACCGAGACGCTTCGCCCAATCCCGCGGGTGAAAGGGCAAAGGGATGGCTGAAGATGTGCAGGAGGCATCCCGACAGGCCGGGGGGGCGAGGGCGAAGCGCCTCTGAATGGACGAAGGCGGATAGGGCCCCGCTCATTTACACCTCAGTACCTGATCCGCCCCTTCGCCTCTGGCCTGCTTCCCGCCCTTGATCACCCTGCGGGTGTTTCTTCTTTTTCCTCCTCTTCCTCTTCCTCTTCCTCTTCCCCGGGCCTTTTCCCCGTGATTCTCACGATCTGGACGCTCAGTTCAAAGAGGATCATCAACGGGCCCGCGAGCATCAGCTGGCTGATTACGTCCGGCGGCGTGAGGACAGCGGCGGCCACAAACACCAGGACTACCGCGATCCTCCGCTGTCGAGCCAGGCCCTTGTAACTCACCAGCCCCATTCTTCCCAGGAAAAAGAAGAAAATCGGCATTTCGAAAATGAGGCCGAAGGCAACGAGCAGCCTCGTCGCGAAGGACAGATACTGCCGTATGGCCGGCATGGCTACCAGAGGGCCGCCCGAGAAGCTCATGAAAAACCGGAAAACGAAGGGAAAGACGATATAGTAGCAAAACGAGGCCCCGGTCAGGAAAAAGGCCATCGAGAAGACAACGAAAGGAATCACGTAGCGTTTTTCCCTTTCGTAAAGGCCCGGTGCTACGAATCGCCAGAGCTGATACAGGATGACGGGCATAGCGAGGACAAGGCCGCCGAAGAGGCTGATCTTGAGGTACGTGAGAAACGCCTCCGGGATTCCGATGTACTGGAGGGTGCTGCCCTTGGGAAGGTGTTGCTCCAGGGGCCGGGACAGGAAGAAAAAGAGCCTTTCCTTGAATCCATACGAGATGCCGAAGCCTACGACGAGCGCGATGAGGGAGGCGATCAGACGCTTTCGCAATTCCTCCAAGTGGGCGGTCAGGGGCATCTTCTGATCTGTCATCTAACCGCCGGTCCCGTCATTTTTCGGTGGAAGATCCTCGGAAGAAGGCTTGGCGGCGGATTCATTCGACACGGGGCCCGATGGCGATACGGATCCGGCGACATCGAGTGGAGGGGCCGCGTGTGGATCGGAAGGGGCGGACGAGAGGAGCGTAGCCGAATCTTCCCCGTCCCGGTAGCTGTCTTCCACAAGGATGCTTCTGCGCAGATCGTCCGAGGCCCGACGGAACTGGGCCAGGCCCCGACCGAGGCTTCGAGCCACCTCGGGCAGCTTTTTCGGCCCCAGCACGATCAATGCGACGGCCAGGATGATGAGCAGTTCGGAAAGACCTATATCTAGCATCGGATCGGCAGGTTGGGGGTTTGTTTCCTTGTGCCAAGATAGGATCTCGACTGCGGGATGTCAAGGATGGGCCCGTCAGGGAGGGCCCCAGTACATTTCGTCGATTTCCAGGCGGTAGTGTCTCTCGATGATGTGTCTTCGGAGCCGGTGCGTGGACGTCAGTTCCCCGGCCTCCTGGCTGAACGGCTCCGGAAGGAGGGCGAATCGCTTCAAGGTCTCGAAGCGGGAAAGATCCTTGTTGATTTCACCCACGATGTCGTGATAAAGCCCTCGCACCTTGGGATGCTCGAGGAGTTCGGCCCGGTTCATGAACAGAATTCTCTTTTTGGAGGCGAATGCCTCCAGCTTGCTGAAGGCCGGTACGATCAGGGCGGTGAGGTAGTTTCTCCCATCTCCCACGACCATTGCCTGTCTTATGTAAGGATTCCGCCGGAGCCTGCCCTCGATCGGCTGTGGCGGGATGTTTTTCCCGGCAGCCGTGATCAGAAGCTCTTTTTTCCTGCCCGTGATCGAAAGAAATCCGTCCGGGTCCATTCGCCCCAAATCGCCGGTGGCAAGCCATCCCTCCTGATCGGCGATCCTTTCGGGCGGTTTGCCGGGCCGATAGTAGCCTGCAGCGACCATCTTTCCCCGCACGAGGATCTCAGTATCTCCTGCAAAACGAATCTCACAGCCCGGCAAGGGAACGCCGACCGTGCCGGGCTTGCAGCGGGCCGGGTAATTCGCCGTGACGGCACCGGTGAGTTCCGTCATTCCATAGACGTTGAACAACGGTAGCCGGATAATCTGGAAGAACGCTTCCGTTTCCCGGGAAAGAGGCGCACCGGCCGAAAAGCAGAACCGCACCCTGCCCCCCATCCGGTCCATGATCTTTTGTGTCGCCCTTTTCGTCATCCATCTCGCGGGAAGGCCGATCGCAGGTGCGATTCGTCCCCCCTGATCCCTCTGCAGGTAATCGTTCTCCATCCACTGAAAGACCCGCTGGTAGAACTCCTTCAGGGGAAGCGGGCTGTACAGGAGGTTTTCCATGATCAGGTGTTGGATTTTTTCATACGTGCGCGGAACGCCGACCAGGAGATGAGGACGGAATTCCCGGAGTTTCTCTCCGATTTCGTCCCTGTTCGCACAATAAGCCAGCGTGGCTCCTCCGAGCAGGGCGAGCATGTCCACGACTCTCTGAAGGATGTGAGACAGCGGCAGGAATGAGACGATTACGTCCTGCTCCCGCAAGAGCTTGAGCCCCTCGAGGGCCTCCTTTTCCGCCAGGAAGTTCTCGTGGGTCAGCAGGACGCCCCTCGGCCACTGGCTGTTCGTCCCGCTCGTGTAGATGATGCTGGCAGGGTCCGGCGAAGCGATCTTGGCCCCCAGGGCTTCCAGGGGGATACGGTTGTCGCTGCCCAGCGCCATCAGATCGTGGATGGAAAGATCCCCGGCCACGTGTCCCGCCGGCATGGAGTCGTCGAAAAAGACGAGCCCTTTCAAGTGGGGCAACTTGTTCCGGATGGAACCGACGGCCTTCTGATGAAGCCCACGGGAGAGGAAAATCAGCCTGGTCCGCGAGTGCTTCAGCTGGTAGGCCATCTGTTGCGTCGACAGGTTCGTGTGGATGGGAACCGTCACACCACCGACAGCCATGATCGCGAAGTCGGCCATGGTCCATTCCGGCCTGTTTTCGCTGAGGACCGCAACGCTGTCCCCCTTCTTGATGCCAAGGCGGCTCAGGCCGGAGGCGAGCTCTTCGATGCGATCCAGCAGCGTGCCGTACGGAATCGATGCATCGGGGCCGGGAGAGGAGGCGAGAAGGGCGACACGGCCGGGATCCCTCTTGGCCCTGTCCAACAGGTGGGTGAGGAGGTTCTGCCGAGGGGCGCGGTCGGCCGGTCTTTTGCGTTTCCCCGGGGTTCCTCTTGAAAGGGGAGAAGGGTTGCGCCGGGAGTTCATGGATGACTAGCCTCGATCCATCTCCGCCTGGACGAGTTCAATGGCCTCATCGCTTCGTTCGTTTTCTTCGAGCAGGGCCAGGAGCTTTTCCAGGATCCTTTCCCGTTCGTTGATGTCGTCGGCGGCGAGATCCAGGGCCTTCTGGAAAAGCCTCTCCGCATGGCCGACTTCTTCCATCTTCCAAAATGCTTCGGCCGACTTGGCCACGACGCGCGGGTCGTCCGGAAACTCGGTCAGGTTGGTTCGGATCTGTTGCAGGGTTTTCTCTCTCTTTCCCATATGGGCCAGTACCAAGGCCTTTTCACACGAGAAATAGACCGTGTTCGCATAGGCGGAAAAGGTTTCACACAGGTCGAGCGCCTCTTCGGCCATGTTTCTCCGGACGAGGTCCGCGGGCAGTGAAAGCAACCAGTCGACGAGCAGGAAGTCGGTGGCTTCTTCCAGGAGACACCATGCCGTCCGATTTTCGGCTGCAAGCTGTTTTCGAATGCCGGCCACGAGGTCGAGGGACGCCTGGATGTCTTTCGGGCCGCGGGGCTTCGACCGGCTGGCCATCCAGGCGGCCAGGGCCGGCCGAAGTTTCTGCACCAGGGATTTCATCGAGGTCGGAAGACGGTCCACAAGGGGGACGTCGGGAGGCGGCAGCTCCCCCTCCCCTTCGAGGACGAGGGGATAAGAGAGCTTCGGCGCGGCTTCGCGCTCTTCCTGCCATTCGATGATGAAACGCTGTTCCCGGGCGAAGTCGCACACACACACAAAAGGTTGTCCCCGTTTCAGCGACAGCTTGCCGAGTTCGGCCTTGTTGGCCTTCCGGGGAGACCCTACGGAAGGCCCTCCGTATTCCGTATCGGTGTCCCACTCCTTCCCGCTCATGTAGAAGGCGTAGAGATGCTTCCCTTTCATTTCAAAGCTTTTCTGCAGGGCCGCGTGGAGATGGTGTAACGTGTGTCGCTGCGTAAGCTCGACCGTTCTCCAGATTCTCGGTTTCCCCTCGGGGGCGATCCTGAATACGAGGGTTTTTGCCGGTTCTTTCTTCCTTCGTGCCATGCGATCGGTCCTTCCTGTTCCAGGGATCCCGTAAAGGCATCCAAAACGAGAGCCTTCGACAAGATCTTAGGGTGTGGCCCCTTTCAGGTATTTGAAAAATTCGCTGTCCGTACTGATGACGAGTTCGATCTGTTTTTTCGGCAGGTTCTTGTAGAGATCCAGGGTTTTGACCAGGGAATAGAACTCAGGATCCTGACCGTATGCCGACGCATAGATGCCGGCGGCCGTGGCGTCCGCTTTTCCCTTGATTTCCTCACTCTTGCGGTAAGCCTCCGCTTGGATCGTTTTCAGCTCTTTCTCCATCCGGCCCTCGATCTTCTGTCGCTCCCCCTGGCCCTCGGATCGGAATTTCTCGGCGATCTGTTTGCGCTCAGCGATCATCCTTTCAAAGACTCTTTCCTGCACGTCCTTTATATAGTTGATTCTTTTGACGCGCACATCCACCAATTGGATCCCGAGTTCCTCGAGTTTCGGGGTCGCCCTTTCCTGGACCATGCGCATCAGCTTTTCCCGTCCCAGTTCGACCTTGGCGGCGACGGGATCGACCCGCCCCTCGATCGGCGAGGTCATGACATCCATTTTCCGGTTCGAATTTCGGACCAGCTCGATCAGATGATGCGACTGGACCATGTTTCGGGTGGCCGCATTGAGGATGCTGTCAAGTTGGCTCTGGGCGACGACCTCGTTGTTTACCTTTTCGAAGAACTGGAGGGCGTCCACGATCCGCCACCGTGCGAATACATCCACCCAGATAAAGGTTTTGTCCCGGGTGGGGATCTGGCTGGGATCGCCGTCCCACTCCAGGATATTCTTCGGGAAGAAGTTCGCCTTTCTCCATGGCCACTTGAAGTGGAGTCCGGCCTCGGTGACCGTTTCACCGACCGGGGCTCCGAACTGCGTGATGACCACCTGTTCGGTTTCGTCGACCGTATAGTAGGACCGTCCGCCGAAGAGGAGGACCAGAAGAATCAGGATTCCGAGGGGAAGCGTAAATTTCATGGTTTGTCCCCCTTTGCTCCAAGGTTCAAAAGAGGAAGAATGCCTTTCTGCTCGGCGTCGATGACGTACTTTTTCCCGAGGCGGGGGAGCATTGCCGATATTGCCTCGAGATAGAGGCGCCGACGGGTGACCTCCTTGGCCTTCTTGTATTCCTCATAAAGGGCGAGGAACCGGGCCACATCCCCCTGCGCCTCCTTGACACGGTTCACCGCATATCCCTCGGCCCCTTGAATCACCTTGTCCGCCTTTCCCCGCGCCTCGGGGATCACCTTGTTGTATGCGCCTTGGGCCTCGTAGATGAGTTTCTCCTTCTCTTGGATGGCCGCGTTGACCTCGTTGAAGGAAGGTTGAACGGTCTCCGGAACATTGGTCTTGCCCAGTTCGATGGTCGTGAGGAAAAGGCCGCTCTTGGCCCCGTCCAGAGCGGCCTGCAGTTCCTGCTGTGTCAGGGAGGCGATTTCCTCCCGCTGGTTCAGCACCTCGTCCAGGCTGTGGTCCCCCACGACCGTCCTCATGGTCGCCTCTGCCAGGTCCCGCAGGGTCTCCCGGACGTCCCGGATTCGGAACAGGAAATTGTAAGGGTCCCCGATCCGATAGCGTACGACCCACGGAACCAGCACACAGTTCAAATCCCCGGTGAGCATCAGGGACTCGCGTTCGTACTGGCGCTCCGGCGCATACTCGGTGCGCACGCCCGCTCGGAGGGTCCGCAGCCCGAATTCCTCCTGATAAATGCGCTGTGAAGCAACCTTGGTTGCCTTCTCGATCCCGGAAGGGAGTTTCCAGTGCAGGCCCGGGCCGACCGTACGGGTGTACCTCCCGAATCGCTGGACGACCCCTACCTGGTCTTGATTGACCTGGTAGATCCCGGTGGCCAGCCAGAGCAAGACCCCCAGGACCAGGAGCAGGCCGATGGCGGGAAAACGTTTACCGCCGAAGAAGTTCTTGATCCTGTCCTGCGCCTTCTCCAGCAGCTCGTCGATTTCCGGTGGGCGTTGCTCCCTGCCCCATGGACCCTGTTTGTTGTCCCAGCTCATTCCTCTCCTCCTCGGCCCGGGGGCGGGACCCCCGCCCCCATCACCGCCGTTTGGAGTTGCCCGCTTTCTCGTTCGTCCTGCGGCATCCTTCGAACCGAAGGCGTGGTTCAAAATTTAGCACGGTTGTCTGTCAGGCGCAATGGGAAAAGGGAGGGGAGGAAGGTGAAGGGGCCGGGAAGTTTGACATTTCTTGCTTTCTCCAGGACCCTTTAGGAGGCTGCCCAAAAAGTCCCATCTGCGGCGTTCGGCTGCATCCCTCGTCATTCAACGTACAGAAAGTACGCTTCATTCCTCGGGATTTTGCCTGCCTTGCATCTGGAACTTTTTGAACAGCCTCCAAGAGCCACTTTTTCAACGGGCTCTTAGGTCTCTGCCTTTCGGCGCAAACCGCAATAGGGAATGGCTATGCAGGGACGTACGGAAATGGAGCCCTTTCGCGTTGTGATCACTGGAGGGCCCTGCGCGGGGAAGACCGAGGTCTGGAGATTCCTGGGTGAGGCGTTTCCCTGCGGGGTCCTGGTCCCCGAGGCGGCCACGGAGTTGATCCTTGCCGGCATGTCGGTGGACAGGGTCGGCCTGGAGGCCTTCCAGCGTGCCGTCTATGCCCGGCAGCTGGCCCTTGAAGGAGAGGGGAGGGAGAAGGGGCTGCTCCTGTTCTGCGACAGGGGCTTGCTCGATGGGCTGGCCTACCTGCCGGGCCTTTTCACGTCCCTGGAGGTTTCACCCCAGGAGATTCTGGGCCGGTATGCCATGGTCCTTCATCTGGAGGTGATCCGGGATCCCCGGGCCTACCGCAGGCATGTTGCCGGCAACCCGGCCAGACGTGAATCCCACACCCGCGCGCTCTCCCTCGAGACGGCAATCAGGAAAATCTACGGGACGCACCCGGCCTATACCTTCCTGCCCGGATCCCTGGAGGAGAAAAAGAGAGCGGTTCATGAGCTTCTGCGGGAAAGCCTGGCGGCCCACCGGCCTGATCTCGCCGCCATACCGGCCGATCATGCGTAGCCCATGGGGCCGCTGACAGGCGGCGCGGCCTCCTCCACAGAGCCGAATCGTTCCTCGTATCGCCTCAGGTTCTCCTGCAAGGCCCCAATGATTCTTTTCATGTGGCCGGGGCTTGTGATCACGCGGGCGGTGGCAACTCCGGTATGGAGAAAAACGTTCATGAAGTCGATGACGAACTCCTCGCGCGTGTGAAAGACGGCCATGGTGTTCGCATAGGCCCCCCTGGCCACCTCCTCGGGCATCTTGATCTTGACCCCCTTCTTTTGCTGCCGGTCCCGCTCTTCTGCAGACATCCTTCCGCCTCCTGTGAGGGGTGCTGCCCCCTTGCGATTGGATGGGTTCGGGTTCCCCACACCCCCTGTCGTTCCCCCTTGGGGGCGGCTGGTCCGTATGCCCGGCGATGCGCCGGCGATTTCAGGGGACCATGGAAAACGTCTTCGAAATGCTCGTATGCCTCCGGAGGAATGTCAAGCGCTTCTATTGACGGCGAAACGGGGCCCCTGTTTAATGGTGAAGTGCGTGTGGAAGACGATGCAAGTGTGCTTGATTCTGGCCCTCAACCGGATGAGGAGACCTGGCGAATGGATTTCGCACTGAGCATGGAAGAGCGGATGCTGCGGGACATGGTCTACGACTGGTCCCTGAAGGAACTCGGGCCGGTGCAGGAGAAGATCGATGACGAGGACTGGATGCCCCCGGATTTTTTCAGGAAATTGGGCGACTTGGGCATTTTGGGGATCACCATTGCCGAGGAGTACGGGGGGTCGGCTCAGGGGATCCTGATGCAGGCCCTGGCCCTCGAATCCATGTCCAGGGTCTGTCCGGGGTTGGCCATGAGCTATGCGGCCCATTCGAATCTCTGCGCGAACAACATTTACAAGAACGGGTCGGCCGAGCAGAAGGCGAAGTATCTGCCGGACCTGACGGGCGGGAGCAAGATCGGCGCCCTCGGCCTGACGGAACCGGAGGCGGGCTCGGACGCCATGGGCCTGAGGACCACGGCCCGGGAAGAAGGAGACGGGTACGTCCTGAACGGCACCAAGATGTTCATCACGAACGGGAGCATTGCGAACACGATTCTCGTGTATGCCAAGACGGACCCGGAGAAAAAGGCGAAAGGAATCAGCGCGTTCATCGTGGAGAATACCTTCCCGGGGTTTTCGGTATCCAAGAAGCTCAAAAAGTGCGGTATGCGTGGGTCGCCCACGGCGGAACTCGTGTTCGAGGACATGTGGGTGCCGAAGGAGAATCTCGTCTATGAGAAGAACCGGGGGGTTCACGTTATGACCTCGGGGTTGGCCTATGAACGGATCGTGCTCGCGGGCGCCTGCGTTGGGATCGCGCAACAAGGCACCGAGTATTCCATCCGGTATGCCAAGGAAAGGTGCCAGTTCGGAAGGCCCATCGGGTCTTTTCAGATGATCCAGCAGAAACTGGCCGACATGTATTCGCTTACCGAAGCGGCACGGCTTCTGGCTTACAGGGCGGCCGTGTTCGCCGACAGCCCGGAGGGGAAGAAGGGGGGCAAGGGCACGGATCTGGATAAACTCGCTGCTTCGGCGATCCTGTTCGCCGCCGAGACGGCTACGAAGATCTGCGCGGACGGCGTGCAGATCCATGGGGGATACGGCTACTGCCTGGAATATCCGATACAGAAGCTGTGGAGGGATGCGAAACTCTATGAGATCGGAGCGGGCACCTCTGAAATCCGGCGGCTCATCGTGGCAAGGGAGCTGTTGCGATGAAGGTTACGCCGAACACGAGGAGAAGCACTGGGGACCGGGGGCCTTCGCAATTTGCCCTTTCATGCAAACATTCACCTCTTTTGCATAGAGGTTTGAAGAAGATTACACCGGCGGGGCCGGAGACGGGGAGTGATCCCTGTCCCTCGTGCGCGAGCCGCCGTGGGGCCTGCGCGCCCTGAGAAAGGAGGTACCTATGGGGAACCCGAAGTTTGTCGACAATCCCGCGTGGAGAGGCAACCACATCCGCAGGGTGGGGGTGATTTTTTCCGGGGGGCCGGCTCCCGGGGCCAACGCTGTGATCAGTGCCGTGGCCGTGAGTTTTCTCGATACGGGCCGCGAGGTCGTCGGGTTCATGCACGGTTATGAGTATCTTCAGGACTACGATCCGGTCACGAACCGCCTCGAGAAGGATGTGCACTACAAGGAGTTCCGTCTCCCGGATGTCACCGGCATTCGAAACAGTCAAGGCATCTTGATCCGCACATCCCGCGCCAATCCCGGCAAGGCGATTCGGAACGTCAGGGATCTGGACGACCCGGAAAAGACGCGGAAGTTGCGCAACATCTACTATGGCCTGGTGGACATGAAGATCGACGCCTTGGTCTCGATCGGGGGGGACGATACGCTGAAGACCGCCAACTACCTGTATGAGTTCCAAAAGCGGCTTCCCGAAGAGGCGAAACGCGTTCACATCATTCATCTGCCCAAGACGATCGACAACGACTATCGAGGCATTGATTTCACCTTCGGGTACTTCACGGCCGTCGATTTTCTTGCAAAGGAGATTTCCAACCTGAGGGAGGACGCTCGCGCCACGGAGAGCTATTTCGTGGTCGAGTCGATGGGCAGGAAATCGGGATGGCTGAGTTATGGGACAGGAATCGCCGGAGAGGCGAATCTGATCCTGAGCGTGGAAGACATCGACGAAGACATGGTGCTCGAGGAAAAGGTGATCGATGAGGAAACCGGTGAAGAACGCGTCGAGAGGCGCCTGAAGGTGGAGGCCCTCGTGGACCGGATCACCCGGCTGATTATTGCCCGCGAAGAGCATGAGAACAAGCGGTTCGGTGTTATTGTGCTCGCCGAAGGCCTTGCCGAGAGGTTCCCGGAGGCCTACATCCGGGACGTCCCCAAAGACCCGCACGGTCATCTGAGCATCGGAAAAATCGACATCGGCAGGCTCGTGGCCAAGATGGTGGCGGCCGAGTATACGAAGCGCACCGGCAAGAAACGCAAGATAACGGGCCTTCAGCTGGGATACGAGAGCCGTTGCTCGAAGCCCCACGCCTTTGATGTGATGCTCGGCAGCCAGCTGGGTATCGGCGGGTTTCGGGGCCTGGTCGAGGAGGGGTTGGACGGACACATGGTCAGCGTTTCAGGCCAATTGGATCTGCAGTACGTGCCGTTCCACGAACTGGTGAACCCGGAAACCTTGTACACCGAAATCCGGTTCATCGAGAGGGACTCCGATTTCTACCGCCTGGCGCGCTTCCTGGAGACCCGGACCGACAGAATGGAAAATTAGGGTGACAGCGGACGCCTACGAAGCCGGATTCCCGACGACCGTCAGGTAGATCGCACTTTCCTCGATCCCGTCCACCCCGAGCAGGTCGTTGACCTCCTCGTCGTACAGGGCGGCGATCTGGCAGCTTCCCAGGCCCAGTGCCACGGCGGCAAGGGCCACGGTCTGGGCGATGTGGCCGGCATCGAGGTAGAGGTATCGATAGGCTCGCTGCCTGTACTTCCATTTGCAGCGCTCGAAGACGGCCGTCCAGGCGAAAACAAGGTTGGCCTCGCACCCGATTTCCTGGTCCAGGGCGGCCCGGGCGATCGTTACCCTGTAGTCTCCCCGCCTGAGCTGTTCCAGGCAGCGGCCCTGGACATTGTAGTGGTAGACCCCCTGAGGGATGCCCTCGACGCTGTTCACGACGACGTATGTCTCGACCGGGTACAGGGCGCCGGCGGAGGGTACCGTCCGAAATTGGTAGCCGAACTGTCGAGCCGTGATGCCCTGTGCCGCCCAGAGCATCTGAGAGAGCTGGTGATCCGCCACCGGCCGGCGGGGGTCAAAGTCCCTTACGCTTCGCCTTTTCGACAGGATTGTCCACAGGGGGGCTCCGCCCTCAGTCCGTGGCGGGGGAAGCGCTACACGCGGCTTTTTCGGATACTCTTTGTACGTTTCGGGCTTCTTTGACCATTCCAGGTGGCCGCCGGGCAGCCGATCCCTTTCGTACTTGGTTTCCTCCTGAAACCGGTCTCCGATCCCCTTTTTCATCGGTTTCTCCCATGCGCCTTTTGGGCTATCAGGTATTCAGCTCTAGGTGTTGGCCCGCCGCCCCCCCCTTTGCGTGTATCCTGACGGTGGTTACGACCATTGGATAGCTCGAGTTTTGGAATGGTTTCGTAATCCTCGCCTCGACAGTCAGGTGTCATGGAATGGTGAGGAATTCGTATCTTGAGGGCAACCGTCTTAATGTTTCCCGGGGGCGCTTACGTAGCTCGGTGCTGTTTTCCGGGTTCCCTCGGAGATTTGCGCCGGGCGACTTCGGGGG
>WFRX01000283.1 GCA_015486285.1 bacterium | reverse complement strand
GGGCACACCTGAAGCAGGTGCAGGACGCGGCCCGGCAGATCGTGGAGGCCGCCTACAAGACCGCCGCGACGGACCCGTGCGGTTGAGTTGCGTTACCCGTCCCGGAATCATCGTTCGAAGGAGGTAAGGGAAATGAGACAGCGAAAGAGCATCTTCATTACCGGCGCGGCTTCCGGTATCGGTCGCGAAACCGCGTTGCTTTTTTCTCGAAAAGGCTGGTTCGTCGGAATCGTTGATATTGATGAGGAGGGGCTGAAATCCCTCGCATCGGAAATCGGTAGCGAGAAATGCTTCGTCCGAGGGATGGATGTAACGGACCCTGAGGAGTTTCAAAAATGTATGGATGCCTTCGTGGAGCAAACCGGGGGAAGATTGGAGGTGCTTTTCAACAATGCCGGAATTCTGAGAATGGGCCTCAACGAGTCCATCAGCCTGGAAGAAAAACACCTGATCATCGATATCAATGTCAAGGGCGTGATCACCGGTATCGACTGCGCTTTGCCCTACTTGAAGAAAACGCCCGGCGCACGCATCCTTTCCATGTGTTCTTCCTCTGCCGTTTATGGCATTCCCGAACTGGCCGTCTATTCGGCATCCAAACATGCGATTCGCGCCCTGACCGAGGCCTTGGATATCGAGCTGGAGCGGTATGGGATCGCCGTAAGCGACATCATCCCGCCCTACGTTAATACTCCCATGGTGACGGGTGCCGAACGACAGGCCCACAGCGTCTCCGCGATCGGCGTCCCCATCGGCCCACGGGAGGTGGCGGCCAAGGTCTGGAAGGCGGCCCACGGGAACAGGAAAAAGCTCCATTGGAGAGTCCACTGGATGACCCATCTCCTTTTTGGGGTTGCCTGGCTTCTCCCGTTCTTGAAGAGGCCAATGATCAAGCGCCTGACCCTGTCTCCGGACAATGGGTGACACGGATCTTCTCAAAGGGCACAACCGGGCCTGTGTCGTGGAAACACTGCCCCCAACATGTAACGGGCCTTCTCGTCACCATAATGAGGACTGGAGGGATCTCCCCGCTGGTACCGATAGGCCGAGAGGTCGGGGCCAGCCACCGAACTCCGGAAGATCAGTGGATTGAAACGACTGTTCCGTCCTCCACGCGTGCCGATGTGCCGATGTGAAGATTTACGGCACCCGAGAGCCCCCCACCCTTTGAATACGTTGCGAACAGGGGACACGTTCGTAGTCATTCGACCGGCATGCTACGCTACTCGAAAACACCTTCGAACAACTTGGCCTGTTTGACAAATCTTACACTCCTCTCCTACAAAGGAAACAACCTCAAGAAGCCGGCGGGGAGAAAACCTTTCCGGTATGCGGCTCACAAGCCCAGCCGGGGAAAGGCGATCGCTTGAGAGTTCTGGTTACGGATGGGGGCAGTCGAAACGCCCTTGCTGCAGTGCGGGCCCTGGGGAAGCGCGGGTTCGAGGTCTGGGCGGGACACAGAAACAGGAGGGCACAATCTTTCTACTCGCGATATTGCTCGCGAAGCATCCGGTATCCCGCTCCGAGCACGGAGTACGAACGCTTCGGCGAATTCATGACGGCCTTCCTTCGTCGGCATTCCTGCGACGTGCTTCTGCCTACGTCGGACTACAGCACCCTCTTCGCGTCCACCCACAGGGACGAACTCGCGCGCCTCGTCCGTCTCGCCGTACCCGATGCCGCAGCGCTCGCGATCGCCATGGACAAAGAGAAAACGCTTGAATCTGCGCAGAGACTCGGCATCGAAACCCCGTTGACCCACTGCCCGCGTACCGGTGAGGAGCTTCGCCGCCTGGCGCGCAGCATCGAGTATCCTTGCGTCCTCAAGCCCAGGCGCGGGGCGGGCGCCGAGGGTGTTCGCTACGCCCGGTCCCCGGCCGATCTCCTCGCATTTCACAACTCGACGGCACCTGGGAAGGAGCCCGTGTTCGATCCCGCCTTCCCGCTGATCCAAGAGTATGTCCCGGGCGAAATCCATGACGTCTGCGCACTCTTCAACCAAGGCAAGCCGGTCGCGTCCCTTACACAAAAAAGGCTGAAGATGGTTCCCCCATCGGGCGGAAGCGGGGTCCTGAACGAAACCACCGACGAGCCGCGCCTGCGAGACCGGGCCCTGACGCTCCTGGAGGGCCTGGACTGGCACGGCCCCGCCCAGGTCGAGTTCAAGATAGATGCTCGTGACGGAACCCCGAAACTCATGGAAGTCAACGGCAGGTTCTGGGGCACACTGGGTCTGGCCATCGAGGCCGGCGTTGATTTTCCCTACCTCACCTGTCGGCTCGCATCCGGCAAGGCGATCCCGTCGAATCCCGGCTACACCGTGGGGCTACGGCACAGGTGGATCGTGCCCGATGGCTTGACCTATCTTTTTTCCAGCCGGGACCGATTCCGAAACTTCAGGGAATTCTTCAGCTTCCGCGGCGATTCGAGAAGCGAGGTCTGTCTCTCGGATCCCTTGCCCTTCCTGCATGAGATGTTGCTGTACGCGGCGAAATCGATTCTTCTATCCTCCTCCAGGACACCCGCCGGGAGCCACAAATCTCCGGTCTCCTGAACAGGCCTCCTCGGGCGCTTTCGCCGCCGCCCGGCGCAGCCTTTCCTTTCGTGGCCATCAGGGGGTCGTTTTGACCATCCCTTTTCGGGCCTGTACCATGGTCCCCGGGTTTTCGATTTGCCTGGAGGCCGCCTACAAGACCGCCGGCGCCTGGCCCGGAGCAGCCTCCCTTTGAATGCGCTGCACACAGCGACGCATCCGGAGCCATTCCATCAGGATTATGGGGAACCGTATGTACAAGAATTCCGGAAAAACGCACGACAAGCCGATCCTCTGGAGCGCGCCTCTCTCCTTGTATTCAGGGAAAACGCGTTCTTACTTCATCAAGAAGGGCATCGATTACCAGGAGATTTTCGGCTCCCACCCTCGCTACGGGAAGGAGATAGTCCCCCTTATCGGGTATAGGGTCCTTCCCGTCGTCGAGTTGACAGACGGCACCCTGATTCAGGATACCACCGACACCATTGTCCATTTCGAAAAGAAGGTTCCCGAGCCGGCCTTGATCCCGAAGACACCGGTGCAAAGGGCTGTCGCCTGGTTGATCGGGTTCTTCGGTTCGGAGGCGCTGTTGAAACCGGCCATGCACTACCGGTGGAGTTACCTGGACCGGCAGAGGCCGTTCCTGGAGGCGGCTTTTGGACGTGCCGTGTCAGGCCACCGGGATAGGCAAAGGCAGCGGGAGGCGGTAACCCCTATCATGGAGTATTTCAGCGGCTTCTTGAAAAGCCTTGGGGTCACGCCGGAAACCATCCCCGTCATCGAAGCGTCCTATTTGGACTTGCTGCATTTGCTGGATGATCATTTTCTGCGGGTTCCGTATCTCCTTGGCGGCCGTCCGAGCCTGGCTGATTTCGGTCTGGTGGCCCCCCTTTACGCTCACCTGGCCCGGGATCCATACCCCTCGATGCTGATGAAGAATCACGCCCCCCATGTCTTCCGCTGGACCGAACGAATGAACCTGGCCGGATTCACGGACGGGGAATTCCCCGATCTGGCGCCTGACTTCCTGCCGAACGATGAACTGCCGGAAACCCTGGAACCCATTCTGCGGTACTTCTTCACGGATTGCGGCCCGGAGGTGTTGGGCATGATCGCATCCTACAATGCATGGGTCGAGACCCATGACGCCCTCCCGCCGGGAACCGTGATTCAGAGGGACCAAGACGCTCCGACAGCACACCCCGCTCTGGGCTGGTTTGATTTTGAGCTGAGAGGCATCCCGATTCACCGCCGCGATTGTGTAGACGCCGTCTACCATTTCCAGAGGGTCTTAGATGTGGTGGCCGAACTCGACGGGGAAGGACGGAGGAAGGTAGGCGAGATCATCAACCGTACCGGGGGCCGGGAACTCTTGGCTGCACGCCCGCTTCGCCGCATCAAAAGTGAATCCTACCGATTTGTCCTGGGATAGCGAATCCGTAACGTGGGCCAGACCGGGGTCAGGCTTGGCTTATTGCTTTATTGCAGCTTGCGAGCTAAGCCGTCACAGTAAAATAATGCAATAAGCCAAGCCCCTCTTCCCTGTCCCGAAATCAAGCGACGCCCCCTGTTCTTGATCCAGCCGGGAGCGAACGGAAATCCCCTCAGAGGAGCTGAAGGATCATTTTGCGTGGAACCGCACCATCCCCATGAAGGTTCCGCTGTAGAGGCCCGCCCCCGGCCCGATCTCCGTGGCCGCATAGGCGCTGTTGTACCTGAACTTGTGCCCCATCACGGCGTGCGAGACGGACGCGCCGGTGTCCCAGTCCAGGGCCTCCATGGTCCAGGCCCCGTCCCGCTGCCCGATGTCGTAGACCAGGTTCGTGGCGGCGCTCATGCAGGGAATCCCGCTGGGCAGGCTGATATCCCTGTTGGCCCATGCGCTCCTGAGCCGCCGCGTCACCGGATCCCACTCGAACTTCTCGGCGCCATAGGGGGCGATAGCCGGATCTCCTGACTTGAAGATCGCCCTCAAGCGCCCTTCGGTGGGAATCTTGAGCTGGTTGTTGACCACTAGGGCCCCGTACCCGCGTACGCACACGGACTGCTCGGAGAGCGATTCGGTTGCGTTGGAATCACCGAAGGTGACGGGAACCTGGGCGGCGATGCGCCTGTCTCGGGTACCCGGGATCTGCTTCCAGTCGGCGGGAATCCGGTCCCTCCAGAACAGGACGAGGTGCATGAGTTTCTGGCCGTCGGTGATCACCACGAACTTGTCCTGATCCCCGACGCCCATGAGGGTCGGCGTAGCCCCGGAGCCCGCACCGATCCGGAGGCCGGAGGAGTCGTCCCCGGTCTCGTATCCCGCGCTCCACCCTCCCCTGGCCGGCTCCGTGGTCAGGTCCGTTCCTGTCCACTGCACCCGGTACATCATTCTGCCGGTGACCACGTAAATCCCTCCGTCCTCGTCGGCCGCCACGGAGTTGGAGATTTCCTCTTCACCGAGAGAGAGGTAGTGGGCCTTGTCGAAGGAACGGGAGACTACGCCCACGGTCCCCCACTTCGTGGCGAAGGCCAGCATCCCGTCATAGGTCAGGGTAAGGCCCACGATGATGTCCTTCTCGCCGTGACACCACGCCTCCGGGATCTCGAAGAAGTCCCTCTCGGCGACGCCGGATACCGGATCCCCGGGGATCCTGTCCCGGTAAGCGTAGACCCGCTTGCCTGACGGCACGAAGAACGTGCCGTCCACGTCCACGAGGGTGTATGCGCCGGAGATGGCTTTGTCCGGGTGCAACAGATCGAACTGGTCCTTGAAGATCCTTTCGTAGTAGCCGCCGCCGGGGCAGGGACTCGCCTTGAACACGTGCAGCACGGTGCTGCCCCAAATGACCCGGGAGCCGTCGGGATAAGGGCCGGAGAAGGCAACCGTGATCAAGCCGGCCGAGCTGTTGATGAAATCCAGGGGCCCTGTGCGCGACAGGTCGGTCGGGCCGGGGAGGGGGGAGGAGGCCTGACAGTACGGGTTCCGGTGTGTCATGGGCCAGGGCGAATCGGCGGCGAAGGGATTGGGCGGAGGCTCGTCGCTGTCCACCACGGCTTCCGGGACCCCCAGATGACAGGGTTCGGTCTCGGTCTCTACGGGGGGCCGTATCCTGGTGTAGAGAAAGGCCCCTCCAAGGATCAGGGTCCCTCCAAGGATCAGGAGCAAGATTTTCGTAACAGCCAGGCCGGCACAATCTCGCCTGGGTTGGCGGACACTTTCCGGCTGCGTCTTTCGCATAACGGCCTCCTTTATCTGAAACGGTTTCACAGGCGCATCAACAAGAGGTTCTTGACCTCCTCATGATTCAACGGGACCGTAAACAATAAGCAAGGCCTGACCCCTCCACATCTCGCAGGAACATCAAGACAAAGACAATGGCTCTTCTCATCGACTTGCCCTCCTGTATGAAGGAGTGTGCGTCGGACGACCTTCGCCCATTTTGCAACAGGCTCAGGGAAGGGTCAATGTTTTCTTGCAGGTTCGATATCCATAATCAAAAAAATTATATATTTGGGATGATCAGTCTATGCTATAATGACCGGTGCCTGAAAGAAGGATCTGCCAACAGGTTCGGAACGGCTCTCTGTCCCCCGGCCCGCTGGGCTCTTCATGGTAATCGGTGACGGCCACCTGGCAAGCGCGGCGACCGGGCCGGATGGGCGTGTACACGTACTCTTCCAGGATGATGCTGGGGCAAATGCTGGGGGTCAGGTCGTCATTCTACATTTTACTCGCTTTCTCCCCGTCCGCTTTCTCAGGCGCCTCCGTCCTTGTTTTCCTTCGTTGGATGAGCCATTTCGGATCGTTCGTTGTGGAAAGATTGCTCCGGTAAAATGTAGAATGACGACCTGACCCCAATGCCATATTGTCCTGGGATAGCGAATCCAAAACGCCCGCACATCAACCCATGGGGCTGCCCGGTTCCGGCAAAGGCATCCCTGAGGAGGCGGGCAGAGTACGGCGGACCGGGATTCATACCCTCAGAGGCGCTCGATCCGGTTCGTTCCCGCGGCGGTGCGAAAGCGGATCCGTTCGACAGGCGTGACCACGCCGGGGGAGAAGACGTCCGGTACGTGAACCATGTCTACCTTGACTTCGCGGTCGCGGTTCACCTCTACGATTGCATAGCCGTATGTCCGGGTCTTCACGTACCGGAAGTGGGGGTTGCCGTCGAGGAAGACTTCGTCGGCCCGGTCTACCAGGCCTCCCAGGCCCAGGAGGCCAAGGATGGGCTCGGACGTTACGGCCAGTGCGAGCTGCTCCTTCAACGATACGGAGGAGATGCTCGGGCCCATGTACTCCACGGCCGCCGGTGTCGAGCCGGGGACGTCGAAATCCACGAGGACCTCCGAGGCCGCCGTTGCATGGAGGTCGCCGGTAAGGACCACGATATTGGACACGCCCGCCAGGTCCGAAAGGATCCGAGCCCGTTCACTCCGGTAGCCGTCCCACTGGTCGACCTTGAAATAGAAACGCTCGCGGAGGAAGGGCAGCAAGGCGCTGACACGGGTCAGATCGAGGAGCATCTGGGCCATGAAGGTCGGGTTGCCGACGAGCTTCCAGGTGGCGGTAGACGCGGTCAGCCCGGCCGTGAGCCATTCCCTTTGCGTATCCCCCAGCAGGGTGGGTGATACTTCCTCTTCCCGCCCGTCGAACGGCTCCTTGAGCACGAGGATTCGTGAGCCCAGGATCGAGTTCTTCGTGAGTTTGCCGACCTCCGGGTCGACCGGGCCCTCGGGAATCACACCGTCGTCGCGGTAGTAGCGTTGGTCGGTTACGAACAGCTCCACGTGGCGCCCGAACCGAAAGGACCGGTACACGCGAAGGTCTTCGGGAAACCCTGCCTCGGGATGGTAGTCCAGGTCAACAGGGATGTACTCGTACCACGCGCGGGTCGCCGCCTCTCTGCGGGCGGTCTCCTGCTCGTCCCCCTTGGCCCCGTTGAAATCGTTGGCGTGGTCCTGCCAGCAGTCATTGGCGAATTCATGATCATCCCAGACGGTAATGAACGGGAAGAGGCGGTGGGCACGCCTCAGATCCTCGTCCGTGCGCCACGTGCGGTACAGCATCCGGTAGTCGTTCAGTGTCCATGCAACCGTGCCGTCTTCGGGTCGCTCGCCGAGGGCCATCCCGTCCGGGAACCGGATGTGTCGCTCGGGAGTGGGATCCTGCGCCCCTGGAATGATGTCGGCCTCGTAGACGTAATCCCCCAGGAAGAGCACGAAGTCGATGTCGCCGTCCTGTTCGGCGAGGATACGCCACGCGGTAAAGTACCGGCCCACATAACCCTGTCCGTAAGCCACGGCCAGGCGGACCGGGACGTCCGCGTCGGGCGCAGGCGCCGTGAGGGTACGGCCCGTCTCGGAGATCACGCCGCGCGCCATGAACCGGTAGTAGTAGCGCGTGTAAGGGGCGAGTCCGGTGACCTTGAGGTGCACCGTGTGGTCCGAGTCGGGGCCGGCGGCGACGTCCCCACTGGCAACGAGCCGGCGGAAGGCCTCGTCCAGGGCCATCTCGTAATGCACGGTTTCCGGCGTGCCGGTATCGCCCTGGATACGTGTCCAGAGGACCACGCTGTGCGGGCGCGGGTCCCCCGAGGCGATCCCTTGAGGAAAAGCGACCCGTGCCGATTCCTCGTCGGAGGAGCATCCAGGGAGCATGCCGGCACCGCCGGCCGCCGCCGCGACGACCATGATGCGGAGGAAATCTCGCCTGTAGATGCCGTCCACGGGATCCTCGCTACTCACATGTCGATGGCATTCCGGGAAGACACATACCGGCAACCCGTACGGCGAGGTCCTTGAAGGCCTGTGTAAATCGTAAGGGCACCCCGGGCCGGAGAAACAGCTCTCAGGGTTTCTTGGCTGTTACCAGCACGGTGTACTCGGGTATGACCCTTCGCACCTCCGCGTTCACAAACCCCGAAGCTTCCAGGCGCTTGGCCATATCCGCCCCGGAAACCGGTACGCCCTCCACCGAAGTGAGGTTATACAGGCCGGCCAGCAACGGGCCCCGGTAATCTTCATTCATGAGAAAATCGTGTACGAGTACCGCGCCGCCGGAGGGCAGCTTGCCGAAACACTTGCGAAAAAACTTCATGTGCCACTCTTCGGAGAAGCCGCTGAGGCACAGCGAAAAGAGCATCAAATCGCCTTCCGGCCAGTCGACTTTCGTAACGTCTCCGGGTTGGGTGGCGATGCGGTCGGAAAGGCCTTCCCGGGCGATGATTTCTTCGGTCAGGGCCACAACGTTGGGGAAATCGACAACGGTTGAGGTGAGTTCCGGATTCATCTCGCAGGCGGCAATGGAGTAGGCCCCCGTTCCACCGGCCAGATCGACCATCTTCCTGTAGGGAGAGAAATCGAAAATTCTGGCCAGGAGCCGTCCGCCGCCGAGAGAAGCGGAGTGCTGCCCCAGGCTGAACATCCGCGCCTTTTCCGGGTCGTCCATGTACGCAGCCCAGTCGTCGGCCATGACAGCCCGGTTTTCCCGAATGAGTTCGTCGAGGCGGATGAAATCGGGCATCAGGCAGTGCCGGACTTCAAACCGGTAATAATCGCCGAAGTAGCTGGGGCTGGTCTTGACCAGATAGCGCTTCGCTTCCGGCGCAAGGGAATACACGCCGTCCGTTCGTTCGAGCAGTTTGAGGGATGTCAAGGCCACCATCAGGCGTTCTATCGGCTTCGGGGCGAGCCCGAGCGTGTCGGCCATCTCTTGGGCGTTCATGGATCGGTCCGCCAGCTCGTCAAAAACGTTCAATTCAAGGGCGGCCAGCAACACGCAACTGCCCATGTATCCGGTGGCGATGTGATGAACGAGGGTGGGATCCGCCATTTTAGACTCTGCCATTGATTGCCTCCTCAGGAAAATCAATCCTCCGAAACGAGCGCCCCGATTCTCTTTGCGAACTTATCCTGTACCGGCCCGAATGTGGGCTCGAAAAAGAGATATTGTGTGGGCGGGTACTTGGAACCCTTCTCATCCGTCGTTTTCAAGCCTTCTATGAGGGCATCCAGATCGCCGGCAGGCAATGCGAAGCACATCTCATCATTTCCCGCCATGCCGAGACCCCTTTCGCCTCTTCCCGGCACGACATAAGTAGGCTTCTTTTCCAGCATGGGCTTGATCATCTCGCTTACACAACTGAGGCCCACATGCGCTTCCGATGCTACAATGCTTCCCGTCATGTAGACAACCGACTGGATGAGCCTCAAGGTCTGTGCCGGGTTCCCATAGATCAAGATCACGTCAGGATCGTCGATCAACTCCTTCCCAAGAGGCGAGATCAGGAGTCCCTTGTGCGGGAGAACCGTCTCCCCCGTAAGCAAAGGCAGAGAATCCAGCGTCTTCCGCGCAGTATCCGCGTCTTTCATGTATCCCGAGTCAAGTACGAATTTTACAATTTCCTCTTTTCGATCGAGGCCGGGCTCGAGGTCGGCCCAGCCGAAACTCAGGAGGGCGGCGCCACACTTTATGTCTTTTGGATCCAGCGCAAAGGGGGTCCCCCACTTTCTGGCTGCGGATACAACCTGGCAAAAGGCCATTTTGTACCCCTGCGCACTAGGCCGTGAAAAACCGTGGGGCGCTCCATGTGCGAGATTGTCGATAAATTTGATCGCCAAAGGCTGGGTATCAATCTTCAGGAAGGCTGATAACGCCTCTGTAGCCCCTTTGAAATCCAGGCCGCGCTCTGCCATGGAAAACCTCCTTTCCCGGACCCCCCAAAGGTCCGTCCCCGAAGTCAAATGAACACCGGACAACGATTCAGCAAGTGTACCACAGCGGACCGGGAAACCGAACAGGACCGGCTTTTCCGCGCTGCGCCCTCAAGACCTGGGGCCCTTCATCTCTCCCACGGCTTGGAGACACCGAACCGCTCGGCGAACATGCGGGCCTTGGTCCTCCGCTCCTTGCGGATCCGCGCCCGCGCCGGCGCTCCCTTGTGCAGTTCCTTCTCCATGTCCGTTTCCGGGATCACTTTGGGCACGGGCTGGGGCCTGCCTTGGGCATCCACGGCGACAAAGGTCAGGAAGGCGGTGACACAGACGGTTCGATCACCCGAGAGGAGATCCTCCCCCACGACCCGGACAAAGACCTCCATCGACGTGCGGTGCGTCCACGTGACAAAAGACTCCAGGCAGATGGATTGACCGTTGAGGATGGGATGAAGGAAATCGACCGAGTCGCTCGATCCCGTTACGACCGGCGTCCTCGCATGCCGCATCGCCGAAATGGCGGCCACATCGTCCATGTAAGCCATCACCCGCCCGCCGAAAATGGTCCCGTGGCTGTTTGTATCGGGAGGAAGAACGATGGCCGCCTTGATGGCCCGAGACAGGCTCGCTCTCTTCGGTTCCATAGGCCCCCCTTTCGGGCTTTCCGGAATGAATGTTTCCCCGCCGTCGATCGATCCATTGACGACCCGAAACCAGGGCGCCGGGCGGAAACCGCGCACCCGGATCGTCATATTACTCGGGCCGGAGCCCGAGGTTTCGCCGCTCGGTCATCACGTAATAGACCCGGAACCGGAAGACCGTGAACAACACGCTCAAGACCGCATAGAGCGTATCCAGGAGAACCCCGAAGATGCCGAGATCGACCTTCATGTCCCCCAGGACGAAGACGAGCCCGAAATAAGGAACATAGGCGGCGGCGAAGATCACCAGGTATCCAGCCACCAGTATCCAGAAGTAGGGCCTCGTTTCATCCCAGCTATGGCGCAGGGCATCGGGCGGGCTCTGGCCGTTCAGAAGCAGATCGAATTCCGCAAAGGCAAAGCGCGCGAGCACAATGACCCCCGGAACGATGAACAGCATGAACCCGAGCCCGGTGGCCATGCCCAACAGGAGAGAGAGCACGAGAAAAGGCCACCAGTACTTCAGCCCGAGCAGCCAGCAGGATGTCGCTTTCAGTCGGGTGCCGGAAATCTCGGAGGCCATGAAGAAGATGACGCCTCCGGCGTAAATCGGATAGGCCAGCAGGCCGAGGAGAAGAAGGGGAAATTCCGATATCAACTGCGCGTCCGGCCCGAGAAAGGCCTCGGCGTAATGGGTGCGAACGAGTTCGATCGGAAACACCACCGGAACGACGATCAGCAGTATGGAAACCAGATGATTTCGAAAAAACCGGAAGCTGTCCATCAACAAGCCTTGCAGGGTCATCCATTCCACTCCATCCCGACAACGCCGCACGAATCCCATCGACAGGGAGCGCCGAATCCGCTTCAGCAATCAGTCAGGCCTGTATTTTTTGCAAAGGCTAGCCACCCACACGCTTGACGGCATAGCCTCGTTCCTTCAGCGCTTCCACCAATGTGTCTCGGTGGTCACCCTGAATCTGGACGACGTCCGCCTTCACGGTGCCGCCCGTCCCGCATCTCTGTTTCAGTTGTTTGGCGAGATCCCGTAATCCCTCGGGGCCCAGGCCAAGGCCGCTAATCACCGTCATGCATTTTCCCTTACGGCCCTTCGTTTCCCGCCCGACGCGTACGACCCCGTTCCCTACGGGGGCCGTCCCGGCCTTCCGGCATTCGCACTTTGCAATCGGCCTGCCGCAGGCAGGGCACATCCTGCCGTGCTCGGTCGTGTAGACGATGCCGCCTTCGCTGTCCTTCTTCGATCCCATTATCCTGCCCCGGGCGGGCGGCCGTAACCCGCCGACTGCGCTGCAGCCGGAGCCGCGGATTCCGCTGCCCTGTCCTTCCGCCTGCCGATTCGGTATGCATCGACCGTCCCGATCACCCAGCAGCAGACGATCAACAGAAGGAGAAGCTTGAACGTAGAGCTGTCCGAATGCGTGGATGCCCGGGCGGCCGCCCTGGAAATCGCGCTCATGTCGATCGTTCCGCCATCCCATTGAATCTGCTCCAGGATCGCAAGGGCCTGTTCCAGGGCGATCTTCACAAGCGCGGCCACGCCGGCCGTCACCGTGAGCATCAGGGCGATACCTCGTGCATAGTGCTTCAGCACGATCTGGCCCAGACCCGGAAAGACCGTCCCGGAGAGAAGGGCCCCCTTCACCGCCTGCTTCATCAGAATTCCCCGCTTTCTGTCTCTCGCTCTTTATGCACGCTTGCCTCTCTGCGTCACTAGGACCCGCAGGTACCGCACGCTCGAAAGGATGAGCGCCAGGCCGATGCCTGTATACAGGATCGAAAGGTACCGCTTCGGAATCGGAGAATGGCGGAGCGACACGCCCAGCACAACCATTACAGCTACAATCAGGTAACTCCGCCACGACATGAAAGAGAAGACGCACTTCTTGCCTTCCATGGGAAGAATACGCCCCAGATTCTTGTCCACGACCCGGAGAAACCCGAAATGGTGGATCACCAGGGCCAGCAGCACACCGGCGCCGACCAGGACGAGCGAAGCGCCTTCCCGCGACGCGTGCAGCCAGGAATAGGAAAACCTCAAGAGCATGGCCCCGACGCAGATCCACACCAGACCGGCCAGCAACAAGAGGACGCTTCGATCGACAGCGGGCTTGAATCGTTCTCTCCTGGTTGTCGTCTTCACGCCGTCATTCCTTCCTCGGATGGATTTTTGCGGGATCAGCAGGGCGCCACGGTCATCCCCTCAGACGGGGAAGTCCCCGAGCCCCTCGAAATCCAGGGTCGCGAAGTAATCCTCAACGGTTTCCGCGCGCCGGATCCGCCGTACCGTTCCGTCCTCGCGGAGGAGCAGCTCCGCGGACCGGAGCTTGCCGTTGTAATTGAACCCCATGGCATGCCCGTGAGCGCCCGTGTCGTGAATCACCACGATATCCCCCGGCTGGAGTTCCGGGAGCATGCGGTCGATGGCGAATTTATCGTTGTTTTCGCAGAGGGAACCGGTCACATCGTACATCACCTTCGGAGGTTCCTCTTCTTTTCCTACAACCGTGATGTGGTGATAGGCACCGTACAGGGCCGGCCGCATCAGATCGGCCATGCACGCGTCCAGGCCGGCGAAGTTCTTGTAGGTCTTCTTGATATGCCGCACCCGGGCGACCAGCCAGCCGTACGGCCCGGTGATGTACCGGCCGCACTCCATGTAAAGGTCCAGTGGACCGTATCCGTTTCCCTCGATGATCTCCTCGTACCGTCCCCGGATCCCCTCGCTGATGACGCGCAGATCCACGGGCGCCTCTTCCGGCCGGTAGGGGATGCCCAGGCCGCCGCCTATATTGACGAAATCGAATCGAATGCCCAGTTCCCGGGACAGATCCACAACCAGGTCGAACAGAATCTCCGCCGTCTCGACAAAGTACATGGGATCCAGCTCATTGGACGCGACCATGGCGTGGATGCCGAAATGCTTGACCCCCTTGTCGCGGACGATGCGGTATCCCTCGAAGAGCTGTTCCCGCGTGAAGCCGTACTTGGCCTCCTCGGGATGGCCGATGATCATGTTCCCCTTCTTGAGAGGCCCCGGATTGTACCGGAAACAAATCGTCTCCGGAAGCCCGGCACAGGCCTCGAGAACCGGGATGTGCGAAATGTCGTCCAGATTGATGACGGCGCCGAGCGCTTTCGCCTTCTGAAACTCTTCCGGCGGCGTGTCGTTGGACGTAAACATGATTCGCTCGGCCAGCACGCCCCCGACCCTTTCCGCAAGCAACAGCTCCGGCAGGGAGCTGCAGTCCGCTCCGAAGCCTTCCGCCGAAAAGATCTTGAGAAGATAGGGATTCGGGGTCGCCTTCACGGCAAAGTACTCCCGGAAGCCCTTGTTCCACGGAAAGGCCTGCAACAAGTTGCGCGCATTCCTGCGCATCGCCCGCTCGTCATAGATATGAAAGGGCGTCGGATGCCTCTCGAGGATGGAGGCCAGCGTTTCGCCGGAAAACGGTATCGCCTTGGTACTCATTCTTTCGCATCCTTCCTGGGAAGTCGTCTGCAGATCCCTTGATGCTACGGGAGATCGGGCAGAGATTCAACAACCGCGGCGACGGCCTACGATTTACCGATTTGCAGGATTGCTTGACAGGCGGGCTTCGCCAGGGGTCGGGGGGCCACCTGGGGGGGAGACGGAGCCCCCCCAAAACCGAGACGGAACAGGGATGGTACCCTACAGTTTCAGGGCCTCTTCGAAGCCTTCGCGTATCGCCTCGGTGAGCTTCCGCGGTTCCTTCGCGTCCCCAAGGGTGATGACCTTTACCCCGGCCGTCATCACGGCAGCAGCCAGTTCGTTGACCGGCCGGGACCCCACGGCCATGATCACCGTATCGGCCGGGATG
>WFRX01000282.1 GCA_015486285.1 bacterium | reverse complement strand
GGAGATGTGTATAAGAGACAGTCCAGGAGGCTTGCCTCCAGGTCTCTTGTCTCTTATGATGAAAGTCCCAACATTCTCTCCGGGGGAAACCGGACGGAAGGCCCATGCGTTTCGACAAACGATCCCGAAAGATCCGCGTCAAGAAGAAGAAAAAGAAAACGAAAAGGCAGGCGAAGAGTTCTGCCTCTTTCTGGGGATATGGGGTCCTCGCCCTGGTCCTTTTGGGGGGCTTCTACTTCCTGCTTTACAGCAGCCACCAGAAAGGGCTCCGAAGGATCCGGCAAGAGAAGATCCAGGAGGACTTCGACCGGATCTGCGCGGCCGTCATCCTTTACGAACAGGACCACGGGATCTGCCCTTCCACCGAACAGGGAATCGCCGTACTCCTGAAACGGGCCGTCAAACCGCCGGCTCCCGGAAAGGCGCCCGTAGCCGACGGCACCCTAGAACGTATCCCTCTGGACCCGTGGCGGAACCCTTACGCGTACAGGGGTTCTCCAAAGGCGGACGGTATTACCCTGATCTGCTGGGGCGCGGACGGAAGGCAGGGCGGCGCCGGAGAAGCCGCCGACGTAATCCGGCAGGGCTGCCGGTCAACCGCCCTGCCCGTGCGGTGACGGGTAGCGGATTATGCTTGACATGGTTCCCAGGAATGTATTATTTTGCCCCAGAATTTACACAAAACGATTTTTTATGAATTATCGCGGCCTTTTTCGCCGCTGTTCATGTAGAGGTTCAGGCTTACTTTCGGCTTGCGCGGACAGTTCCCGGATCAGGTTCCGGGCGGAATATTGCATAAGGAACAGCAGAAGGAAATCGGGAAATCAGAGAAGGAGACGCAACATGATCACGATGAAGTCACTGAAGCATGGCGCCACGGCCCTGCTCCTCACCGCGGTGTTCGTTGCGGCCGGGGCGTACGAAGCGGCGGCGGTCCCGGCGCTGTACGGGACATTCGGCAAGGGCGATTACAGCACCAGCACGCTGGCCGAGATCGACCGGGACACGGGCCAGATCATCCGGATCATCGGCCAGGTCGGCTATACGGTCAACGGGCTGGCATGGGACTCGACGACCCACACGCTCTACGGCTCGACCCGGGCAGGCATGCATTCGTCCGTCACGAGCGGGGAACACGACGGAGGGTCCGGAAGTACCGTACTTTACGACAGCTCGCAGAATTTCATCGGTGAAGGCGTCAAGGTAGGCATGCAGGTTGTGAATAACACGGACGGCAGCTGGGGCATCATTACGGCTCTGTCGGCAACGAGCATCACGGCGAACCTCGCCTGGGGGTCGACCAACCGGTGGGACAACGGCGACGAGTATACCGTTTACAAATTCGCATACAACGGCCTGATCCGTATCGACCTCGCCACCGGGGCGGGCACCCCGATCGGCGTACAGGGGTGGGGGCTGGAGCCCGTCGCAGCGGTCACCAACATCGCAGTGAATTCATCGGGCCAGATGTACGGTTGGTCGGAACAGAGCGACGACCTGGTCAGCATCAACAAGTACACAGGGGTTGCCACCGTGGTCGGAGACTCCGGCGTCAGCACCTGGGCGAACGGCCTGGCCTTCAACAATTTCGACACCCTCTACCTGATCAATGGGGACGGTAATTACTACTACATGAATACGGTGACAGGGGCGGCCACCCTTCAGGGCGACATCAGCCCCGGCGCACAAAAGCCGGCCCATCACGGTGTCTTCGACCCGGTGACGAACCTCTATTACGGGCTCCGCGGCAATCCGTGGCCGTCGGACACCTCGTCCGTAAGCCTCCTCGCCATAGACATGTCCTCCGGATCGGTGCAGTCGATGGTCCCCACCGCTTATGACCTGCACACCCTCGCATTCGTGGACCTCCCCGGCCTTGTGCTGCTGAAGCTCGATTACGACGATGAGGACAGCGCGATCGATATGGAGTTCACCATCGGTACAGAGGTCCCGGCGCTGCTCGTTATCCGGCTGGAGGTATTTGATCAGGACGATGTCCTCGCGAAGGTCGCTCTTCCGAAGATAGATCCAAGAGAGACGGTCCACGTTTCGGTACCCTTCCCGAGCCTCGGAAAGGTCGGCGTCCTGACAACGCTCGTGACGCGCGAGGGAGGAATTATGCAGTCGGCATGGGAGACCGTGGATACGGGGCATTGATCTCATTCATGCCCGAGGGCCCTGCCAGGATGTAAGGGGCCCATTCGGGAAGTACGACTGAAACGTTGCAAAGGCAGGGTCAAAAGGGCCCTGCCTTTTTTTGTCGGGGACGCCGTTTTCAATCTTAGATGCGGGGCAAGCCGAGCAGCAGCCGCCGATCTCGGAGATTCGAACGCCACGGATGCTTGGGAGATCGGCAGACGGGGAGGAAAAGGTGGAGCGGGCAACGGGACTCGAACCCGTGACACCCAGCTTGGGAAGCTGGAACTCTACCAACTGAGTTATGCCCGCTCACGTATCCAGGAAGGATTTCCCCTTTCGCGTACTTGTCTTTCCTACTCGATTTGCCCTCTATTGTCAAGGGGATAGGGGGGCATGGAGACCCGGCGGACACACTTCCTGTCCGTGTCCAGTTCGACCTGATCCCCATCGCACAGGCCTTCCACCGCCCCTTCCGCCTGGATCAGGGCCGGAATCCCGTACTCCCTTGCAACAATCGACCCGTGAGAGAGCAGCCCCCCTACCTCGAGTACCAGCCCGGCCGCCAGGGGCAGGGCCGGCGCCCAGCTCGGGTCCGTGCAGCGGGCCACCAGGATATCGCCCTTGCGTACCCCGAGAAGATCCATCGGCTCACGAATGATGCGGGCAGGGCCTCTTGCGCGTCCCGGGCTGGCCACCTCTCCCCTCACCACCGCACGCTCTTCCCTCGGCCCCGGGACGGCCTCGAAGGGGTCTTCACCCTCTCGAATCACCTCGGCCGGCCGGAGGCGGCTCGCCTGGTCGTATTCCCGTTTCCGCCGCACGACGATGCGCGCGACATCGCCGCGGGCACGGCCCGCACGCTCGATTTCGTCCCGACGGAGAAAGACGATCTCTTCCGCCTGTTCAAGCCTCCCCTCCCGTTGCCACCTTCTTCCGAGTTCCAGGTAGATTCGCCGAAACTGCTCCAGACAGATGTCCGCAAAGTAACGCATGTTCTCCCGCAGGACGAAGTATTTCCTGTCGTACGAGAGAAGCAGGGAGAACAGGGCCCACTTGAAGGGGCCGAAGGCGCCACGCCCGATCCGGCCCTTCAACCCTTTCTCGGCCTCCTCCCTTTTCCTCTTCTGCAGCTCGAAATTCCTTCGGCAGAGATCGCGGCCCCGGTTGATCCGGATCATGCCGAACACGGACTCGGGACACTCCCGCCAGGTGGGATGGCAGATGTCCCGCCCGAGAAAACGATGGCCGTACCTGTCCACAAAGGCCTCAAACCGCGCCCGAAAGTCCTCCGCCTCCCCTTCCCTGCGAAGGGCGGCAAGTACAGTCGCCGGATCGGCCGAATCGAACAGCTCATTCAGCCGGGGACTGCGCGCCGCTTCATCGGCAAGCTGCTCGATCTCCCGGTTGATTTCGAAGGTCCTGATGCCGTTCAGGCCCACCCGAAGGGAGGCTGCAAGCCGCCCTTGTGCATCTCCGCCCCATTTACGCGCGAGGTGATCGGTCAGCGGCCGGGTCACATACGCAAACACCATCCCCCAGATGACCACCTCGAGAAAATCGCCCATCCGGCGGTAGAGCGTCCTGCTTCTCTCCAGAAGATCGTCCTCGCTCAGGCCCTCGACAGGCACGCGGGCAAACTCCCGCCCGGCCTCTTCGACGTGGCGGGCGGCCTTTTCGAATGCCTTGTAGTTCGACCAGGGGGCCCAGTGCTTCTCTGTGGCGACGATGCGAAACAGGATACGGAGGCTTTGCGGGGAAGAAAAGGAGACATGCAGTCCGGAACAGTCCTGTCGAATCGCCTCGGGAAGAAACCGAAGGACCTCGGGCCTTACCAGGACGGTGGGGATCCGCTTGACGATCTCCTCGAGGATTCGTGAATTCAGGTAGACCCGGCCGCCGATGCACCTGAGAAACCGCTCGTCCGCGAGCGAAGGCATCCCGAGGATACGCAGGCCCTTGCCGGCCATCCGTTCTTCGATCAGCCCCCCGGCGATCGAAAACATGAGCGGCGTGACGACCCCCGCCCAGAACTCCTGGCTCAGCGCCCTTGTCCAATAGAGCCGGTTGCCCACTGTCCCTCTCCCGGAAGCCGCAGGCTCCTTTTCAAAGGAAAGGGGCCCGCAAGACGTACGGGCTTAGGAGGCTGCCCAAAAAGTCCCATCTGCGGCGTTCGGCTGCATCCCTCGTCATTCAACGTACAGAAAGTACGCTTCATTCCTCGGGATCTTGCCTGCCTTGCATCTGGAACTTTTTGAACAGCCTCCAAGAGCCACTTTTTCAACGGGCTCTTAGAGGACTCTGCTCACGGGGGAATGCGCCTTATTGGGTGGCCACGGCCCGGAGAAGATCCAGCTCTTCGAGAATCTTGCCGCAACCCAGGGCGACACAGGAAAGCGGGTCCTCCGCCACGATCACGGGCAGGCCGGTTTCTTCCCGGAGCAGATCGTCGAGATTCGTGAGAAGGGCCCCGCCCCCCGCCAGCACGATTCCCTTGTCGATAATGTCGGCCGAGAGCTCCGGCGGGGTCCGCTCGAGGGTCATGCGGACCGCGTCAACAATGGAATTGATCGGGTCGCCCAGCGCCTTGCGGATTTCCTCGGAACTGATCTCGATGGTCTTCGGGATCCCCGCCACGAGATCCCGCCCCTTCACGAGCATGGACTCGTCGTCGCTTGCCGGAGAAGCGGAGCCGATGGAGATCTTGATCAATTCCGCCGTCCGCTCTCCGATCAGTAGATTGTACTTTCGTTTCAAATGTTGAATGATGGCCTCATCCATCTTGTCCCCGGCCACCCGGATGGACGTGCTGTAGACGATCCCCGCCAGGCTGATGATGGCCACTTCGGTGGTGCCGCCCCCGATATCGACGATCATGTTTCCGGACGGCTCTGTGATCGGCAGGCCCGCCCCGATAGCCGCCGCAACCGGCTCTTCCACGAGGTATACTTCACGGGCCCCGGCGGAAGCGGCGGATTCCCTGACGGCCCGCTTCTCCACCTGGGTGATGCCGAAGGGGACCGCCACGATGATGCGGGGCCGGACAAAGGCCTTTCGGTTGTGAACCTTTCGTATGAAATAGCTCAGCATCGCCTCAGTCACCTCAAAATCGGAAATCACCCCGTCTTTGAGGGGGCGAATGGCGACGATATTGCCCGGAGTGCGCCCCAGCATTTCCTTCGCCTCTTTGCCCACGGCGAGCACGCGGTTCGTATTCCGGCTTCCCTTGTGGACGGCCACCACGGACGGTTCACAACAAACGATCCCCTTGCCCCTCACATAGACCAGGGTGTTGGCGGTCCCCAGGTCGATGGAAAGGTCGTTCGAAAAAAGGCCGTACAGATAATTGATCACGTCGGAGATCCCCTTCAAGTGACCATTCAAGTTTCCGCGATATCATACTGAAACCAAACAGGCAACGCAACTGGACAATCGGATCTCTTTTCGATAGTCTTGAGTCGCTGTATCCCCGCAGGCAACTTGTGAAGGCGCGCCAAAGATGAAAACCAGGGTCCTCGCTCTCCTCCTCGCTTTGTGCACCGCAAGCTGTACCGGCCTGGGTGCCACGAAGCAGGAGAAGGAACCCGGCCTTCTTCCGCAAGGCTCGGCAGCGTCTCATGGTTACAGGGAAACGGGAATTGCGTCCTGGTACGGCAAAAAATTCGACCGGAAACCCACCGCCACCGGCGAGGTCTACGACATGTATGCCCTGTCCGCCGCCCACAAAACCCTGCCCCTGGGAACGTGGGTCGTGGTAACCGACCTGGACACCCACCGCTCCATCCGTGTCCGCATCAACGACCGCGGCCCTTTCGTCAAAGACCGCATCATCGATCTCTCGTACGGGGCGGCCAAGGAACTCGGCATTCTGCAAAAAGGGACGGCCCGCGTTGAAGTACGCTGCGATTACTCAGAGAAAACGCTCCGGGACAAGCTCGGTTACTGGGTTCAACTGGCCGCCTACCAGGACCCGGCGCTCGCCGGGGACCTGGCCGGCCGACTCCAGGAGGAATACCCGAATGTGCGGGTATTCTCGACCCATGAATACCATCATGTCCGGATCGGTCCTTTTTCATCCGAACCGGAAGCCAACCACATCAAGGAACTCATCCTGGCAACGGGCCGGCGGGCCTTCGTGGTGCGTGATCTCCTGCCCCTTTCGCCTCCCCCGTCCGGGGGCTGTCCGGAACGGCCCGTCACCCGGGAAAAGCGCTGAAAGGCCCCCCTGCCTGTTGAGGCGGGTAATGGCAGCGCACGGCTGCCAACAGTTCACCCCGCTCAGGAAAATCCCGAACTCGCAGGCCCGCAAGAGGAGCCTCCTCCCCCGGAGCCGGCTCGCACGGAACCCACCCGGGACATGATACGGGCCGCCTTCGGGCATCCGCACTGGGGGCAGGTCTGTTGATCGTCTCCCTGACTTGCCGATCGACAAAGCTTCTCAAAGGCCGTGCCACATTCAGGGCACCTGAATTCGTAGATGGGCATCGGTTCTTCCTCCTTGTAACGACGGTTCCTGAAGCACATCTGGAATTTTACAAGATAAGCATAGAAATTTGCAAGACAACCAAGGTCACGGCAAGGATCGGATATTTCCTCGGAACCCCGGAATTTTTCTTGACATCTTCCTGGGGAACCATTAGTTTGTCTTGCAATTTCCGTTGAAAACCGGATGCTTAAAGAATCTGCACCGCCCCTGGGGCAACAGACCGGACCCTGAGGACCCGGAGAGTCAACCTTTTCCCGGACCGGTATCGTTCCGTGGCAACACGCTCACAGAGGGATGCAATGGCCAAGAAGAAGCTCGGGAACAAGCATGTTTGTTACCAGTGCGGCTGTAAATTCTACGATCTCCGCAAGCCCCGGCCCATCTGCCCCAAGTGCGGGGCCGACCAGAACGAAGCCCCCAAAAAGGCCCAGCCCGCACCTCAAAGATCCGGGGGCTCTGCCGCCGCCGCTCCACGATCACGGCCTCGAAAGCGCCGGGTGAACGAGGAGTCGCTCGATCCGGCCCTGCCGCTGTCAGAAACGGAAACGGACACCCCTGTACCCCTTGAAGACGGCCTTACCTTGATCGACGATGAGGATCTCATTGGCCCCGCCGGCAAAACCCCTTCCGAAGAAGGCTGAGGCCCCTCCCGCCGGCGACTTGTCCCTCACCGATCGCCGGAAGCCGTTCCTCCTGCTTCATGTCTGTTGCGGGCCCTGCGCCACACATGTAGTCGACCTTCTCGAGGGATCCTACCGTCCCATCGGATTCTTCTACAATCCAAACCTGTACCCGCAAGAAGAGTACTTCAGGAGACTGGAGGCGGCGGCCCGGGTCTTCCACAGCCGAGGCATGCCCCTGTGGGTCCTCCCCTCCGGGAAAGAGGGCTGGCTGGACGCCGTGAAAGGGCTCGAAGGGGAGCCGGAAGGAGGCAGGCGCTGTGAAGTCTGCATTCGCCTGCGGCTGGAGGCGACCGCCCGAACCGCAAAAAGGGCGTCGGTGTCCGCCTTTGCCACAACCCTGACCATCGGCCCCCAGAAAAACAGCGCTCAAATCAATGCGCTCGGGTCGGATTTGTCGACATCCTACGGCCTTTTCTTCCTGGAGGCCGACTTCAAGAAGAAAGATGGTTTTCTGAAGAGCGTTCAGAAAAGCAAAGAGATGGGTCTGTACAGGCAGGACTACTGCGGATGCCGCTACAGCATGCGGCATCTCATCCGGCGAGAAGCTCGTCCCGGGTAAACAGGGAATCCAGGGCCAGAGACGCGGCCTCGATGTTCTCTCTGCCCCCCTCCAGGCGATCGATCAGCGTGAAGACCCGGCGCACCTCGAACCCGGCCTCCCGGGCATGCCGCACTCCCTCGAGCAGCGTCCCCCCCGTTGTCAGCACATCCTCTACGACCACAACCTCGCCGCCCGCTTGAATATTCTTCAAGCCCTCGATCCACCTTTCCGTCCCATGCCCCTTCGGCTCTTTCCGGATAATGAAGGCGGGCAGAGGCCGTCCCTCCAGATGGCTGACCAGGGAAACCGCCGTCACGATCGGATCGGCCCCGAGGGTGACTCCCCCCACCCCCCGGGGAAAGGGTTCCAGGGCCCCGATCCTCGAGAACAGGATTTTGCCGATCAGGTAGCTCCCTTCCGCGTCCAGGGTCGTCTGCTTCCCGTCTACGTAATAGTCGCTCCACCTCCCCGATCGCAGCTGGAACCTGCCCCGCTCCACCGACTTCTCGCGCAGGATCTCCAAGAGGCGGGCTCTGAGAATTTCCATCTCCTCCATGGCTACTCACCCTCCGGTTCCGGGGCCTCTTCAGCGCCAAAAACCCGGTCGAAGATCTCGTCCACGTGGCGTACATAGCGGTCCATACGGAAAACATCCTCGATCTCCGTCTCCTCCAGGCGCTCACGAATCCGGGGATCCTCGCGCACCCGGGAGAGCAGATCCCCTTTTCCCTCCCAGGCATCCATGGCGTGCCCCTGGACGATGGCATAGGCCTCCTCCCGGGACATCCCCTTTTTCGCGAGGCGCAGAAGCAATTCCTGGCTGAAGAACAGCCCGCCCGTCATATCCAGATTGGCCTTCATCCGGTCAGGGTCGACCTGAAGGCCCTTCACGAGCCCGAGCATCCTGTGAAGCATGAAGTCGATGAGGATCGTGCTGTCCGGGGCGATCACCCGTTCCACCGAGGAATGGCTGATATCCCTCTCGTGCCAGAGCGGGATGTTTTCCAGGGCCGCCAGGGCATAAGAACGCACCAGCCGGGCCAGCCCGCACAGATTCTCCGAACCGATCGGGTTGCGCTTGTGAGGCATCGCGGAGGATCCCTTCTGGCCCTTCGCAAAGAACTCGCCCGCCTCGCGCACCTCGGTTCTCTGGAGATGGCGGATCTCGACGGCGAATTTTTCCAGAGAAGACGCGAGAATGGCAAGGGCGCTGAAAAACTCGGCGTGTCTGTCCCGCTGAACGATTTGCGTGGAAACACGCGCCGGGACGAGACCGAGCTTGTCGCACACATAGGCCTCCACTTCGAGGGGAAGGGTTGCGTAGGTGCCGACCGCGCCCGACAACTTCCCCACGGCGATCGTCTCCCTGGCATGCCGCAACCGGATACGGCTCCGCCCCGCCTCTTCGTACCAGACCGCCATCTTCAGGCCGAAGGTGATCGGCTCCGCGTGCACCCCGTGGGTCCGGCCGATCATCACCGTGTTCTTGTGTTCCATCGCCTTTCGTCTGATCTCGACCAGGAGCCGGTCCAGGCCTTCCAGGATCAGATCGGCCGCATCCCGCAGTTGAACGGCCAGGCCCGTATCCAGGACATCCGACGAAGTCATTCCCATGTGGAGGAACCGGGCGTCTTCTCCGATGGTCTCTCCAACGGCGGTCAGAAAGGCGATTACGTCGTGCTGGGTGATCTTCTCCAGCGCTTCCATGCGCTCCAGCGAGAAGGAACCCCGCCGGATCGCTTCCATCGATTTTTCCGGGATCTGTCCCAGTGCCGCGTACGCCTCGCAGGCGAGCTTCTCGATGCGAAGCCAGATATCGTATTTGTTTTCAAGCCCCCAAATCCGCACCATTTCCGGCCGGCTGTACCGGGAAATCATCGGGAAATCCACTCCTGTTTGCCCGTTAACAGTCCATGTTGATCGAGGCCAGTGCATCGCGGTCGACATCACCCAGGACGGTCAGGCCCAGGTATTCCGGACGAAACAGGTCCTCTGAAATGGCCTTCACGTCCGCCGCATCCACCCGCTCGATCTCCTCGATCACGTCATTCAGGTCAAGTTGCCTTCCAAAATAGATTTCGTTCATCGCGAGCTTGCTCATCCGGCTGCCGGTGCTTTCCGTACTCAGGAGAAGATTGCCCTTGAGCTGCTCCTTGGCAGTCCGGAGTTCATCCTCGGAAACCTCCTCGTCCTTCAATCGGGAGAAATTCTCTGTGAGCAGATCAACCACCTCGAGCACCGCCTCCCTGCCCGTTCCCACGTACACCCCGAGCATCCCGGTATCCAGATAAGATGCCTGAAAAGAATACACCGAATAGGCGAGGCCCCGGTTTTCTCTGATCTCCTGAAAAAGGCGTGAACTCATCCCCCCGCCCAGCAAGGTATTCAACACGTGATATCCATACCGCCGGGGATGGGAATAGGGGTACCCCAGGGTGCCGAGGCAAATATGCGCCTGCCCCAGATCCTTCAGGTGGAGATGAAGCCCCCGGTGCGGGCTGGGTGTCTCGACCGCAACGTTCTCCGTCCCATCGGAGCCAAAACCGAAAAACGACTCCGCGACCTTTACGACCTCCTCATGGTCAAGCCTTCCGGAGGCCGTCAACAGCACCCGCTCCGGATCCTGCAGAAGGCGGAGCTGGTCTACCAGGCTCGCGCGGTCCAGACGGCTGATGACCTCGGGGGTCCCCAGCGTGGACCTGCCGAGGGCGTGTCCCCTCCAGTAGGACCCCGCGAACAGCTCGTGAATCAACTCCTCGGGCGAGTCATCCACCATGCTGATTTCCTGAAGAATGACCTGCCTTTCCCGCTCGATCTCTTCTTCGGGCAGGCTGGAATGAAGAAAAATGTCGGCAAGCAGTTCGATAATCAAGGGCATACGGTTATGCAGGGCTCTGGCATGAAGGCAGGTGAACTCCTTGCCCGTAAAGGCGTTCAGCGAGCCGCCCACGGACTCGATCTCCCTCGAGATATCCAGGGCCGTCCGAGTCTCCGTTCCTTTGAAAAACAGGTGTTCCACAAAATGGGTGATACCGCTTCGTTCCGCGGGCTCGCTGCGCGATCCACGAAGGATCCAGATGCCTGCAGAGACCGAAATGGCATGCGGAATGTTTTCCGTCAGCACCCGCACACCGTTTCGAAGCCGACTCGCCTGGTTCATGGGCCTCCTCGTTTGCCTCCCGTGAGGAATCGCGACAGGGGAGCCCCACCCGCCCGGGGAACATGCCCACCGGCGAGAGGCCGCCCTGTCCGCCGCAAGGACTACTTCCGAAGACCGAGTTGCACGATGAGCTTTTTGTAACGGTCCGGGTCCTCTCGCTTCAGGTAGTTCAGCAACCGCCTGCGCAGGCTCACGAGATGGAGGAGGCCGCGGCGGGAATGATGATCCTTCTTGTGGGTCTTGAAGTGCTCTGTCAGATTGACGATCCGTTCGGTCATCAAAGCGATTTGCACCTCCGGAGATCCTGTGTCGGCGTCATGCCGCCTGTAGGTTCGTAGAATCTCCTGCGTCTTCTCTGCCTCGATACTCATGGGTCCCTCCTCAAAAGTTCTTTGCAAAAATAAGAGCGCCGAAAAATGCCTGTCGGCCCGGGGCCTTTTCCCCCGGCCTTCTCCAATGCAACAGACCGTCATGCGGCGCGCCTGATGACACGGATCGGCTGGAGGAAGACCCCCACGGGATCGCTCCGCGCCTCCGCGACGGCAGCCAGTTCTCCCTGGACCATGATCCGAAATTTTTCTCCCACATGCCCATGCAGGCTCTCGCCCCCATACACGTCCTCACCCCTGAGGGGATTCCCGTGCCGCACCTTTCTCTCGCCCTCCCCCCGGATTTCATAGGCATCCATGTGATCCAGCGCCTCGGCCGGCGGGAGAAACGCTCCGGACGGATCCCCCCTCTCCAGGGTCGTTTCCAGTTCCTCCAGGGAACAGGCATCCTCGATACGGAACCGCCCCGCTTGAAGCCTCCGGAGCGAACGGAGGCAGGCACCGCATCCGAGCGTCTTTCCCAGGGCATGGACCACGGCGCGCACATAGGTGCCGCGGCTGCACGTCAGGTCGAAAACAAGATCGTCCCCTTCCCTGCTCAGCAGCCGAAAGGCTTCAATCCGGGTCTCCCGGGGGGGCGATTCAACAGCCAGTCCCTTCCTCGCATAGGCATACAAGGGCCTGCCCTTGTGCTTGATCGCGGAGAACACCGGCGGTTCCAGATAGTGCAGCCCTTCCAGTTCCGAGAATGTCCGCAACAGACGCTCCCCGGAAAGAGAGGGAACGGCCCTGCGCTCAAGGATCTTGCCGGTCACGTCCCAACTGTCGGTCACCAGGCCGAGCCGCAAACTTCCCCGGTACTTCTTCGGTTCCAGCCGCATGTAGGGCACAAGCTTCGTGGCCTCTCCCAGACACACCACCAAGACCCCGGTCGCCATGGGATCGAGGGTCCCCGTGTGCCCCATCCGCGTGGGGGCAACCCGTTTCTTCAGCCTTCGTATTACGTCGAGGGATGTCATGCCGGCGGGTTTGTCCACCACACATACGCCGGCCGGATTCAATCGAGCCCCGTCGTCCAAAAAGATATTCCCCCGTGCGCTTCCTCGTTACCCGGTGTCCGTCTAGCGCTCCGAATCACGAATCTGCCGAAGAAGGTTCTCGATGTGTTCGGCCTGGCTCAGGGAATCATCGAAAAAGAATTCGATGTCCGGCACATAACGCAACTGCACATGCCGCCCGACTTCCCTCCTGATCACCCCCCTGGCGCTTCGCAACCCTTCCTTTGCCTCGTCGCGCCTGCCGCCCTCGTCGATGAGGCTGTAATAGACACGTGCATAACGCAGATCGTTCGACAGCTTCACCTCGGTGAAAGTCACCCCGCGGATCCTCGGGTCCTTCACAACACGTCGGGCCGCCCTCGAAATCTCTTCGAGCAGTTGACCGCCTACCCTCTTGGCTCTGCGGGATTCGCTCATGGCCCTTCTCGTTGCGCCGCACGGCATCCGGCTTCGCTGAAAGAGCAGCAAGGGCGAAAATGCCTAGAAGCTGATGATCTCAACCGTTTCGGAAAGGATCTCGGCAACCGCAAATCCCTCGATAAAATCCAGGATCTTGTCGACCGCCCCGTTCACGTACCGCTGGTCCGACCCCACCACGGCGCAACCGATCACGGCGCGGCTGTAAACGTCCTGTTTGTCCACCTCTGCAACGGCCACGTTGAAACGCGATCGCGTCCTTTCGATGACCTTCTTGACCACGCTCCGCTTCGCCTTCAGCGACCTGCTTCCGGAAATCCGCAATTCGAGTTTGAGGACGCCCAGCACCATGGAGGGAAATTCCCCGCGGCCTTCCGGCCGACACCGGTTCAGGAAGGCCGCTTTTCCGGAGACCGGTCGCTCCCGCGTTGCACAACCTGCTCCAGGGTATAGGATTCGAGCACATCCCCCGCCTTCACGTCATTGTAGTTTTCCATGCGGATACCGCATTCGTAGCCCGCTACAACCTCTTTGACATCTTCCTTGAAGCGTCGCAGGCTGGCGATCCTGCCCTCATGGACGACCACGTTGTCGCGAAGCAGCCTGACCCTGGCGTTTCTCTCCATCTTCCCGTCCGTGATGTAGCTTCCGGCAATCGTTCCCACCCGCTGCATGTTGAAGGTTTCGCGAATTTCAGCATGTCCAAGGAGGACCTCCTTGTACACAGGCTTCAACATGCCCACGATGGCATCTTCCATATCCGAGACGGCGTCGTAGATGACGGTGTAGAAACGAATGTCCACCTTCTCCTGCTCCGCCAGACTCATCGCTTTCGGTTCCGCCCGCACGTTGAACCCGATGATCAGGGCATTGGACGCGGAAGCGAGCATGACATCCGACTCGGTAACGCCCCCCACACCCCGGTGCAGGACCTTGATCCTGACCTCGTCATTCGTCAGGCGCTCCAGGGACTCGGCCAGCGCCTCGACAGACCCCTGCACATCCGCCTTGAGGATTAGATTGATCTCCTCGATTTCGTCCTGACGTATCTTTTCGTACAGGTCTTCCAGAGACATCTTGGTCTGTGAGGTGACCCCCGCCTGACGGCTCTTCTCCATGCGCATGGAACTGAGCAGCTTCGCCTTCTTCTCATCCTCCACGACGGCAAAGAGATCTCCCGCATCCGGCACGCCGGAACAGCCCAGCACCTGAACCGGAATCGAAGGGCCGGCCTCGTCGATACGCACGCCCTGATCATCGATCAGGGCGCGGGCCTTGCCATGGTAGAGCCCCGTCACGAACGCATCGCCCACACGCAGGGTCCCGTCCTGCACAAGAACGGAGGCCACCGCCCCGAGGGTACGATCGAGCCATGCCTCGATGATCAAGCCTTTCGCCTTCCGATCCGGATCCGCCTTGAGTTCCTGCATTTCCGCCTGGAGAAGAATCAGTTCCAGGAGTTCCGGAATCCCCTTTCCTTCCTTCGCGGAGATATTCGCGAAAAGGGTCTCCCCGCCCCACTCTTCGGAGATCAGGCCGTGTTCCGCGAGTTCCTGTTTGACCTTGTCCGGATTTGCGTTGGGCAAATCGATCTTGTTGATCGCAACGATGATCGGCACCTCTGCGGCCTTCGCATGGTTGATCGCCTCGACCGTCTGGGGCATCACGCCGTCATCCCCGGCCACCACCAGAACGACGATGTCCGTCACCTTCGCCCCCCGGGCCCTCATCTGCGTGAAGGCCTCGTGGCCGGGGGTGTCCAGGAAGACGATTGTCTTGTCCCCCAGGGTCACCTTGTAGGCGCCGATGTGCTGGGTAATCCCGCCGGCCTCTTTTTCCATGACGTTCGTTCGACGGATCGTATCCAGAAGCCGGGTCTTGCCATGATTGACGTGCCCCATGATCGTAACGACGGGAGGCCGCAGGACCTTTCCCTCGGGCCGGTCTTGCTCCTCGGGCAGGAGCTGAGTCTCTTCCTGCCGAATGCTCTCCACCTCGTAGTCGTACTCCTGTGCAATGAGACAGGCCGTGTCGAAATCGATCGATTGATTGATGTTGGCCACGATCTGGTTCTGCATGAGCCTCTTGATGACCTCCGCGGCCTTCACGCTGAGCCGCTTCGCCAGTTCTCCAACCGTGATCGAGTCCGCCATCCGGATCTTTCGCTTGACCGCCTTCGGCACGGTGAGGACGGGTTTCTGAGCCGCCCGCTTCGGTCCCCGGCGGTCTCTTCGCACATCCATCCTTCTTCGAGGGACGACCCGATCCTCATCCAGCTCCGCCGTAAAGTCCCGCTTCTTCCTCCCCTTGTAATCCACGACCTTTCTGCCGGGAAGAGGACGCTTTTTCCTGCCGGGCCGTTCTTCCTCCAGGATCTCCTTTCCGAGGGCCTTCTTTCCTCCGGCCGCGGCCGGCCGCGCCGGCTTCTCCGGCGGCTTTCGTGTCTCCTCCGCCTTCTTCGCAGGCGCCTTCGGCACCTGTTCGCCTTCTGCTTCCCGGGCCTCCTCCGCAGGCGGAGCGGCCGCCTCTTTCTCCGCCGCTTCGGTTTCCTCCGGCGCCTTTTCCGCCTCCTCGACGGGCGGCGTCTCGGCAGCCGCCGCTTCGCCGGCAGCCACTCCCGCAACCGTTTCCGCCTCCTCGCCGGCAGGGGTCGCGGCCTCCGCCGTCTCTTCCTCCTTCGCCGCGGGCTCGGCCGCGGCTTCCCCGGACACGGCCGGTTCCGCCTCCTCGGCAGGCGGCGGTGCCGCGGCCACTTTTCTGCGTCGCCGGATGATCCCCGGTTTTATCCTTACTTCATCGACCTTGACTTCCTGTTTTTGAGAGTACTCCGACCGAACCCGGTCGACCTCGCCCTCGGAGAGCGTACTCATATGATTCTTCACTTCGAAGCCCAATTCCTTGAGCTTACTGACGAGATCGGCATTGCCCACGCCGAGCTCTTTGGCCAGCTGATAGACTCTTATCTTGGCCATCCGGAACTACCCCCTCCGAGCTGCTCTCGAACATTCTTCATCAAAGAACCCAGGTCCACTCGCACATCCCTGCGGAATCGAATGGAGATACGACGTTTTTTCGTTGCTCGATCGAAACATCCCTCTTTCCGACAAAAATAGCCGCCCCTGCCCGGCGCCCTCTGTCCGGGATCGAAGACCAGATCCCCCTTCCGATCCACGACGAATCGCAACAATTCGGACTTGTGCGCCTTGCGCCCGCACCCCATGCAGCTCCTCTGCCCGATGTTCTTCTTGCCCATCTCGATTTCTCAGGAGCGGTCTTCGGGATCCGCCGGCTCGCCGTCCGCCTCCTCCGCCTGCCCCTCGGCCGGTTCCGCAACAGGGGCCTCGGCCGATTCCGCGGCGGAGCCCTCCTCTTCATGCGCCTCGGCTTCCGGGGCCGCCCCCGGCTCGGAAGAGGCGGGCTCGCCCTCCGCGGCCGCTTCCTCCCCTTCATGTTCAGCCTTCGCGGCCGCGCCGGATTCGATGTATTCCCGCGCGAGATCTTTGAGCTTCTCCGCCTTCTTGAGCCCGATCTGGGTCGCCTGCGCGATATTTTCAGCCTCCCAATCGTTGATGTCTTCCACGGAGTATATGCCCGCGTTAATCAGGCTCCTGGCAATGACATCCCCCACACCGTGCAGCCCTTCCAGCTTCGCCTTGGCCGCCAGGAACGATTCCTCCGCGTCCGTTTCACCGCGGATCTCGATCTTCCAACCCAGCAGCTTGGAGGCCAGCCTCACATTCTGGCCCTTCTTGCCGATGGCCAGCGAAAGCTGATTGTCCGGGACGATAACCTCGATCCCATGTTCCCTCTCATCGATGATCACCTTGGAAATTTCCGCGGGTGCGAGGGCGTTGCAGACGTACGTGGCGATATCGTTGGACCAGGGTACGATATCGATCTTCTCGCCGCGCAGTTCGTAGACAACCGCCTGCACCCGCGACCCCTTCATGCCGACGCAGGCACCGACCGGATCGACATCGATATCCCGTGAATAAACGGCGATCTTGGCCCGTCCGCCCGGTTCCCGCGCGGCGCCCTTGATCTCCACGATTCCGTCATAGATCTCCGGCACCTCCAGCTCGAACAACTTGACGAGCATCTCCGGCCGCACGCGGGACAGCTTGATCAGCGGTCCCTTGGCGTTCTTGTCCACATCATAGATGAACGCCCGGATCCGGTCTCCGATCCGGTAGTTCTCCCTGGGGATCTGCTCCTTGAAGTGCAGGACCGCCTCGGCCCTCCCAAGGTTCACGATCATGTCCCCCTTTTCGAAACGCTGAACCGTACCGTGTACCAGCTCTCCCTTCTGATCCTTGTAGAGTTCGTAAACCATCTCCCTTTCCGCATCCCGGACCTTCTGCATGATCACCTGCTTGGCGGTCTGCGCGGCGATCCGTCCGAAGGTCTCGGTAGGGATCTTCTGGCCCAGGCTGTCCCCCGGTTCGGCCTCCGGGTCCGTCGCCTTCGCTTCCTCAAGCGAAATCTCGACGCTCGGGTTGGTCACGTTTTCCACAACGGTCTTGAACTCAAAGAGTTCCACCTCTCCTATCTCCGGATTGTATTGCGCCTCCAGGTCCCGCTGAGGACCGAACTTTTTCTTGGCGGCGCTGATCATCGCAGCCTGCAAGGCGTCAATGAGGATCTCCTTGTCGATCCCCTTGTCTTTACCTACCTGCTCAATGATCCTATCGAGCTCTGAGGACATGGGAAAAACCTCCTCTTATCCAGGGGAACAGAATCCTAGCGAAGCGCCGTTTTCCCCCTCCCCGATCCATCCTTTTGTCTGCCATCCGATCTCCCCTTTCCGCACTTCTTCCCGGGCACACCTCGCTGTTTCAGATCTTTCCCGCTGTAATCGAGGCGGGCCTTCTCGATCCGATCGAGGGGAAACACAAACCGCTCTCCGTCCATATCTTCCAATTCCAGGACCCCCTGTTCACACCGGACGATCCTGCCTGTAAAGTTCCTCCTGCCGCCGGCCAGGGCCTCGCGCGTTTTGACCCTCGCCTTTTCCCCACCGAACCGCTGGAAGTCGGACTCCTTCTTCAACACGCGGTCCAGGCCCGGCGAGGAAACTTCCAAAAAATATCTCTGCGGGATCACATCTTCCACTTCGATCAGATCTTCGATCTGATGACTGATGAAGGCGCAATCTTCCAGGTTCACACCGCCCGGTTTGTCGATGAAGACCCGAAGCACCCAGTGCCCCGCCTCGAGAAGGAAGTTCACGTCTACGAGTTCCATCCCGTTCCTCACGAGGATCGGCCGGACCAGGTCCTCTGTCTCCTTCTCAACGATCTTACGGTCCATGTTCCTTTCTTGTCCCGAGGCGGATTTCCGCAAGGGACCCAAACCGCCCCGCCGCCGGAAAAGCAGCATGGGTGCCTCACACAAAAAAAGCGGGCGGTGCCCACTTTCCAAGAGGCGGTATGAATCATATTATTTTATAATGGGTTGAGAGAAAAAAATCAAGCGATGATTTCCCGCCTTCGTGCCGCACCCGGGCCGACTCAAGGGGAGGAGTCCTCCTTCAGCTCCGGCCCCTCCTTCTTCGGGCCCGGCTCTGCGGCCGAATCGGCCTCGGAGAAGGTGTAGACCTTCTCCCCATCGTAGGTGTAACCATACTCCTCTCGGGCGACCTTTTCCACATACGAGGGGCTGTTCCTCAACAGATACGTTTCTTTTTCCAGGGCCTGGTTCTCCAGCAGCATGGCCTTGTTTTCCGCCTCCAGCCGCTTCAGCTCTTTCCTGAGTTTCACCAGCTCGATCGCCCCCCGGGGCCCGGAAAAAGCGCTCCACAGGAAGATAGTGGACAGCCCCAGGACAAGGGCCCAGAGGATGTATTCAGCCCTGGGCAATCGTTGTGCAAACCTTTTCAGCCCCCGTTGGATTCCCTCGGTCCGGGCCCGTATTCCCTCGCCCAGGCCGCCTTTCAAGACGGACGATTTTCCTGTGCCGTCCGGCATGACGTCTGTCCCCCCGCCTTCCCGTATGTGCCCCGCCCTGTCTTCATCCCTACCCGGCCGACCCGGAGGGCCCGCTCCCGGAAGCCCGCAGGAACCGGCCCGGATCCTCGAGGAAGGCCCCCTCGGGGACCCGCTCCTCCTTGCCGGATTCCAGGTCCCGCAAGACAAAGAGCCCCTGCTCCAGCTCCTCGGGCAACAGCAGAACGACCCGCTCCGCCCTCAGCCGGGCGCCCTCGCGAAGGGCGCCCTTCAGTTTCCTCGCACCCAGGACCAGGTCCGTGTGGAACCCTCCTTTGCGCAAACGCTCAGCCGTTCGAAACGCCCGGGCCCGCTCCATCTGTGAATAGGGGATCAGGAAGAAATCGATCCTCCGGGAAAGCGCCGGGAGCAACTGCTTTTCCCGGAGGAGTTCCTGGATCACCACATCGCCGAACCCAAGCCCTGCGGACGGAAGCGAACCGGCCCCGAAGAGATCGAAAAGGTTGTCGTACCTCCCCCCTCCGAAAAGGGCCCGAAACTTTCCCTCCCGGTCGAAACATTCAAAGACGATGCCGGTATAGTAGGGCAAGCCCCGCACGATGGAGGGAGAAAACTCGCAGTAGTCCCCGATTCCGCATGCCTCCAGGTAGCCGAACAGCGTCTCCAGGTCTTCCACGGACTCGGTGGACAGGCCCTGCTCCCGGAGCAGGCGGGCAAAGGCACCGATCTCCTTCTCGTCGAGCAGCGCGAAAAGGGCATGCACCGCGTCGCGGGACACCCCCAAGGTCTCCATGCGCCGGCGCAGGCTTTCCTCGGCTTCTTTTCCGCGCTTGTCAATGACGCCCAGCACCCCCGTCCGAATCTCTTCCGGCACGCCCAACCCCTCCAGGACGGCCCCCATCAATCCGCGATGGCTGATTCGAACCACCACGTCCTCCGCCGTGAGCCCCATCCCCCCCAGGGCATCCAGGGCGGCCGACAGCAGTTCCGCCTCCGCCGTGACCTCCGGGACCCCAACGACGTCCAGGTTCCACTGGTAATGCTCTCTCTTCCGCCCCCTGGACATCCGCTCGTACCGGAAACACTGGGCCACGGAAAACCACTTCACCGGCTTCGGCAGGGCGCCTCCCCTGGCGGCGATCATCCGGGCAAACGTGGGGGTCATCTCCGGACGAAGGGTCACGCGCCGACCGCCCTTGTCCACGAAATTGAAAAGCTGGCTCACGATTTCCTCGCCCGATTTCAGGACGAAGAGTTCCTCGTGCTCCACCACCGCGCTGTTGTATTCCTCGAAGCCGTAGCGCATCGCGCTTGCCCGCCATCGAGAAAAGAGCCAGTTCTGCACCCGCATCTCGTCCGGGTAGAAATCGCGCATGCCGCGAGGCGGTGATCCTTGCATTTCTTCCTGTCTCCATCCGGGAGCGTCTGCCGTCCAAAGCATCCTAGGAAAGCGGGGTCGGGGTCGCTCCGGCTATTTCTCCCTGCGTTTCGTAGAGCTTCATGTACTTGACCAGTACGTAGAAGGATGAATACAGGCTGACCGCGAACCCGTAAAACCCATCCCTCCATCCCTTCTGAAAAAAATAGCTCTTCACAAAGTAACCGGCAGGCCGGAACAGGAACAGGGCGGGCATGTTCCACGGCCGGACCTTCCTTCCTTCGTCCCGCATCCCCCGGGCTTCGAGCGTGGTGTACAGGTTGAATTTCTGAAAATAATGCTCGATGTCGTCGTAGCTGTAATGGAGAATGTCGTTGCTCAGGGTTTCCGTCTTCCCTTCCAGGCTCAACCGTTCATGCACGAAGTTGTCCCATCTGGCCCGGGTCTTGTCGAAGACCCGGATCTGATACATGGGATACCACCCGCATCCCCGGATCCACCTGCCCCGGAAATGGGACCTCGTAGCGGCAAGGTACCCATGGACGTCGTCTTCCCGGGAAAGGACGTCCCGGATCTCCTCGCGCAGGGCCCCGGATACCACCTCATCCGGATCGATTTTCAAGATCCACCGGTGGCTCGCCTGCTCGTTGCCCAGGTTCCGGTTGTAGGCAAAGCCCTTCCGCATGTCCCCCGCATGGATCGATTCCGTGTATTGCCTGACAAGGGGAAGGGTCCCGTCCGTGGACCCGGTGTCCACCACCACGATTTCATCGACCCACTGCAGCGATCGCAGGCACCGTTCGATGTTCTTTTCTTCGTTCTTCGTCAGAAGAACAGCAGAGATTTTCTTCATGGGGAAGGCATTTCATTCAGACGAAAAACAGTGCTACAATGCGCCCTTCGGCCTTTCTGACGCCCCGGACATCCCGGACTCTTCATCCCAGGGAACCGTAACAGGAAGAAAGAATCCATGTCAACTTCGAACGGCATCGCAATGCCGACACTCCCCCGTCGAAGCGTGCTGCTCTGCGGTCTGTCGGCACTCCTCTATGTCCTTGCGGCCCCGACGCCCAATCTCCACTTCCTCTGCTGGGTGCTCCTGATCCCCTTGTTGGAAGCCCTGGAAGGCCTTCGCCCCCGCGGCGGCTTCCTCGCGGGATGGTTGTGCGGCGCCCTGATCCATCTC
>WFRX01000281.1 GCA_015486285.1 bacterium | reverse complement strand
GTTCTGATCCGCATGCTCCTGGGGGAATGTGCAAAGGGTATGCCACGGGGGGGTGGCAGGACTGTGTGAAGCGGTCCCGGCCGGAGGGGTCGCCGCGCGGGGAAAGATAAGCCTTTGCTTTTCATGGAGAAATCGATCTGCATCGCATGGAAGAAGGGATTCGAGGATTCCGTTTCGACGTGGGAGATTTCGAAAAGAGGGATCCGGGTCCGGGCCCGGGAGTGACAGGAATTGTCACACGGTTGACGTGGACAGACTTTGGTGAGCTGGGAGATTGCTTCGGTCGCGATATGCTGGGAGATTGCTTCGCTTCGCTCGCAATGTCCGATAGAGGGATTCTTCATTCGCCGACGGCGGCCCGTTGTTCCCGGTCGTTCATGGCGTATTTTTCCAGCCGGTAGCGGAAGGAACGAAAGCTGACATGAAGCAGTTCCGCTGCCCTCTTCTTTACGCCGTGGGTCTTCTCCAGGGCCTGTCGGATCATGCGTTTTTCGATCTCCTCCACGAGGTCTTCCAGATGGATCCCCTCGTCGGGAAGGCGCAGGACGTCCCGCCCCCTGCCGGATGCGTGCCATTCCCGTCTGATACCGTGGACGAGGTCCGAGGGAAGGGAGGCCGCCTGGATCGAGGAGGTGCCTTCCAGGGCCACCGCCCGCTCCAGGATGTTCTCCAGTTCCCGGACGTTTCCCGGGTACGGGTAGTTTTCCAGCCTTTCCAAGGCCTCGTCGGATATGCGGTCGATCTTCCGGTTCAGGGCGGCCGCGTATTTCTTGACGAAGTGTTCGGCCAGTGGACGGATGTCGTCTTTCCTGTGGCGAAGCGGCGGGAGCTGGATCTGGATGACGTTGAGCCGGTAATAGAGGTCCTCCCGGAATGTCCCCCGCTCGATCTCTTCCTCGAGGTCTTTGTTGGTGGCGCAGATGATGCGGACGTTTACGGAAAGGTTCTCTGTGGAGCCCACCCGCCGGAACGTCCTTTCCTGGATGAACCGGAGCAGCTTCACCTGCATGGGCAGGGGAATCTCCCCCACCTCGTCCAGGAACACGGTGCCCCCGTTGGCCATCTCGAGCAGCCCGATCTTGTTCTGGATCGCGCCCGTGAAGGACCCTTTGATGTGCCCGAAGAGTTCGCTTTCGATCAGATTTTCCGGAATCGCGCCGCAGTGGATCGTCACGAAGGGGTCGTCCCGCCTCGTGCTTTCATGGTGGATGGCCTTGGCCACGAGTTCCTTGCCCGTCCCGCTTTCTCCCGTGAGCAGGACATTGGTCGGGGTGTCGGCGATCTTTTCGATGAGGCCGAAGATCCGCTGCATGGGGGGGCTCTGTCCGATGATCAGGGCGTGGGTGTCCCAGCCGTCGAGCTGCTTCTTCAAGAGCTTGTTCTGCCGCTCCAGGCACCTTCGCTCCAGGGCCCGCTTGATGACGATTCGAATCTCCTCCACCTTGAAGGGCTTGGTGATGTAGTCCAGGGCGCCCTGCTTCATCGCCTCCACCGCCGTCTCCGTGGAGGCGTACGCGGTGATCATGATGACCGCCGTATCGGGCCACGTCGCCTTCACCTTCCTGAGCACGCCCAGTCCGTCGATCCCGGGCATCTTCACGTCACAGATGACGGCATCGAAGAACCGCTTCTCGATCTTTTCGATGGCTGAGGATCCGCTCTCCGCCGTTTCCACCTCGTACCCGTCGCGACCGAGCATGATCTCCAGGAATTCCCGCATGCTTTTCTCGTCATCCACAACGAGAATCTTGTTTTTCGGCATGGTCCCTTGGCCTCCTGTATCCGTAAGGAACTTCGCAGCTACATACCCGGCTGCATTGCATCGAGCCCTTCTTCGTTGGATGCGGTGTCCGCCGTCTCCTCCCGGGCGGGCCCGTCCCTTGTGCCGACGGACGGGACGATATCCGGCCGGTGTGCCCCGGCGGCGCCGTCGACACGGGCCCCCGGGACCGCCGCGGCCGGTTCGGGCAGCCGGATTTCAAAGGCGGTTCCCCTTCCCGGCTCGCTTTGAACGCGGATTCGGCCCCCATGGTTTTCCACGATGCGGTGAACGATGGCGAGTCCGAGGCCGGTCCCCTCGGGCCGGCTCGTGTAGAAGGGATCGAAGATCCTGGCCAGGTTTTCGGCGGCGATGCCCTTGCCCGTATCCTGCACCTTCCAGGAAACCGACCTCGCACCCGCACGGTCGCGGGTTTGTCGTGCCTCTACGCGGATCGTCCCCCCCTCCGGCATCGCCTGTGCCGCATTGAGCAGGAGGTTCCAGAGGATCTGCTGGATCTGTCTCCGGTTTCCGTGGATCTCGATCTCCGGCGAGACGCCGACCTCGACGGTCAGCCCTGTCCGGAAGTGGGGCCCTTTCTTGAACAGCTCCAGGGTTTCTTCCACCAGGGCCCGCAAGGCGATCGGCTCTGTCTCACCGGCCTGGGGAAAGGCGAAGAGCAGGAAATCCGTGATCAGCGCATCGAGCCGTTCGCTCTCTTTCAGGACGATCTCCATGAGCCGTTCCTGGGTTCCCTCCAGGGATATTTCCCCCTGGAGCAGCTGGACCGACCCGTAGAGGGACGCGAGGGGGTTGCGGATTTCGTGGGCCAGGCCCGCGGCCATCTCGCCGATGGCGGCCAGTTTCTCCTTCCGCCGGAGGTCCTCCTCCATCTGCTTGTAGTAGGTAAGGTCCTGGAAGACGATGAGATGGCCGAAGGGCTCCCCCTTGTGGTCCCGCAGCACCGCGCCGGAACAGCCGAGCATCAGGGTCTTTCCGTCCCGGCGTCCGTAAGACTGCTCCCACCGGAATGGGACCGTGGAGGCGGCGTCCTGGACGTCCAGCTCCTCGAGAGGAATCCGCCCCAGGAAGTCCTCCACCCTGCGGTTGAGCAGCTCCTCGCCGCTCTGGTCCGTAATGGAGGCCGCTGCCTCATTCACAGAGGTGATCCGGCGTTCCCGATCCAGGGTGATCAGGCCGGAGCGTATGCACCGGACGATCGATTCGTTCAGGTGAAGCAGGTTCTGGACCTTGTCCGATTTTTCCTGGAGAAGGAGATTGGTCTGGGAGAACCGCTGTTTGAGGGAGCCGGTCAGCCATGCGGCCGAACCCATGGCGGCGAGGATGAAGATCAGGTTGCCGATCGGATAGCCGGCCGGGCTCGTCACCACAGCGGCCGCAATGGGGGTGGTCTCCGGGAAAAGGGCCCAGTGATATTCGAGATGGAGTTCGAGCCAGTAGAGCAGGCCGCAGACGAAGGCGATCAGGATGGTGCCGTACAGGCCGAGCAGGATGCTTCCCTCGATGATCACGAAGAGATACAGGAAGATGAACAGGCTCCCTGTCCCCCCGGTGGAGTAGATCCAGACGGCGGTGAAGGCGAGGTCCCAGGCGACCTGGAGCTTGGCCAGGAGATCCTTGGGCGCCCCGGCCCTCATGCTGACCCAGGTCAGCAGGCTGAATGCGTACGCGAACAGGAGCAGATGGATGAGATGGGAGGCGTCCAGACGAAGCTCGTTTTCGGACCCATGCGCGGCGAGCATGGCGACAAACAGGCAAAGGGCGGTCGTCAGGGCGACTCGCATCCACAGGCACCCGCGCAGGAGGAGGTGGAGGCGTTCCTCTCGGCTCGGAATCGATGCGGAGTACGCAAACGGCTCCTGTCCGGTCGTCCCGAGGGCGGCCGGTTCGAGGCCCGGCGGACTCTCGCCTCCCCTGTTTAACATGCTCTCTGCCATCGACCTTCCTTACGCCTTTCCCCTTCGATCTTTGCCCTTTCGCCCGCGAGGGAGTCGCCTCACGCGACCACCGAGGCCATCTTGAAGATGGGCAGATACATGGCGACCATCATGCCGCCGATCAGAACACCCAGGACGACCATCATCAAAGGCTCGAGCAGGGAGGTCAGCGCGGCGACCGTTGCATCGACTTCTTCATCGTAGAAGTCGGCGATCTTGTTCAGCATGGCGTCCAGGGAGCCCGTGCTTTCCCCCACCCCGATCATCTGTACCACCATCCCGGAAAAGACCTGCGATTGCTCCAGGGGCTCCGCGATGGTTTTTCCCTCGGAAATGCTC
>WFRX01000280.1 GCA_015486285.1 bacterium | reverse complement strand
TTTTCTCTGTAATCTTGCTCAGCTCCGAGACGCTTTTTTCGTGGTGGACGGCAAGCTGTTTCGGGTGTTCTCTTCCGTCCGCGGTTACGGAGACGGGTTCCAGGATGAGGAGGCCGGGGCCCTGCTCCGCGAGCCGGTCGTAAAAGCGGAGCTGTCGCTCCGTCACCTCGCCGGATGGCAAGCCGTAGGCGGTTTTGATGGGTGGAAAGACAAAGCGGTTCGCAAGCTCCATCGAACCCAGCCGGAAAGAAGATAGAAGTTCAATCATCACGCGCCTCCTTCCTGCACCCACGTATTTTCGCTGGGTATTCTTAGAACGAAAAATTATCTAAACTCGATTGAAGCGATCCTCTCCCGCCCCGCGTTTCAGGGGCCTTCCGCCTCCGCCTTCAGTCTGTTGAGTTGATCCAGGAGGAGTGATTTGAAGCGGTCGAGGGATACGGAGTGTCCCTGGATGGGGATCCCCATCCAGTCCGAGTACTCCAGCAGGTCTTCGGGCTGTTCGGCGACGTAGCGGTCATAATAACCGATGCCGTCCACAACAATCGCTCCGCCGGTGTGCCTGGGGAAGTTCTCGTTGGCCAGGCCCTTATCCCAGCCCCTGAAAACCTCGTGTCGAAACTTGATCCAGCCGGGGGTCATCCACCAGATCTTTTCTCCCTGGGCCACCTTTTCCCGATCTTGTTCGCTGATCAACATGTCCACGCAGTGGGTGGCCTCGATTCGGACCACGCCGGGGCCCTGTTCGGCGATGATCTTTTTCATGTTTCGCCCCGGTTCGTCGACATTGATGTAACAGAATTTACCTCCATAACAGACGATCACCTTGCCGGTCGCTTCTTTTGCCTGCGTGATCCTGGAAATGAGCTGCGCCTCGAGCTCCTTTGGCCTTTCGTGAAGCCCAGGCCGGGTATAGAAAATATGGCGTGAGTCGAGAAAGCCGATTTCCCTCAGATAATTCAACTCCGGGCTCAGGGTGCCGCAGGCGACAATCGCCACATCTGCAAAGGATGTGCTGCTCTCGCTTTCCATGTTCCGCCTCCCTGTTCGTGGGGTTTCCCAACACGGTTGGAACGTTTCGTACTCTGTTTTATGGTAAGGACTCGACCGGGAGGAGAACCGTTACACGGGATGGTTTGCCCGGAGCCCCCCGTGTGCCGGTTCGAACCGGCACACGGGGGGCTCCGAGGCCGGGGAAAACCTGTAACCTTCTCCGAGGGGGGTTGCTCTTTATTTTATTGTCGCTTACCGTAAAGGGATCTTTATTATTAACAGGTAACAGGCATTCCAAGAAGCCAGGCAACGTAGGATCCGTAAAAGGCCCCGGTGGAGAGGTAAATCATGGAAAAACAGAGTATCACGCTGGTGTATGGCACGAACCTGTCCGGCTACCGTGTCGCTTATGCACTCGGTAAGATGGGCTACAAAACGATTCTGCTGAACCGCGGGCGGTATGTGGACGAGTTTCGGAACCAGGTCCTGGCCCAACTCCCGTTGGATCTGTGCTGGGCCTGTGCCTATGCCCCGCAGCGCCTCTTTGTGGGAATGGGGGCCATGCAGGTACTGTACAACTCGGAACTGCTCGAGGTGAAAGGCGAGGCGGGCAATTTCGACGTACGAATCCGTAAAAAGGACCCGTACGTGAACAACTACATCTGCGCCGAGTGCGACAAATGTATCGAGGCGTGTCCTGTGGAGGTCACCGACCCGGACGGACGGAAGAGAAAGGCCATTTACACCCTCCCAAAGATGTTCTGGGAGAACATCTATCTTGTGGATGAAGAGCATTGTACCCATTGCGGCGAGTGTGAGAAGGCCTGCCCGACCGGGGCTATTCATGTGGACAACAAGGTCGAGGAGCAGGTCGTGTCTGTCGGGGCCATTGTGCTGGCTCCGGAGTTCGATGAGCCGACCGAGGAGGATCTCTCCCGTTTCGGCTGGGGACGGGTGGCAAACGTGGTCAAGAACGCCGATGTGGCCCGGGCCAGCCTCGCTACGAATTTCACCCGAGACAGCTTCCGTAGGCCCTCGGACGGAAAGATACCCCACTCCATATCGGTCATCGCCACAGCGCAGTTCAATGATTCGGGCGTGGAGTACGAAAGTTACAACAATAGCGTTCAGGCTATCTACCGCGCCAACAAGATCAAGCAAGTCCTGCCGGAGGCGGAGGTGACCGTTTTCTGCCGGCAATATCGCGGCTTCGGGAAGGGCCACTACCGCATGTACGACCGGGCGCTCGAGGTGGGGATCGAGGTGGTCCGGCCGGACCACCTCAAGCTCGCTGAGGCCTCGGGGGATCGAAATACCATTACGTATGGGTGGGGAACCGATCAACACCAGAAGACCGTGGACTTGACCATCCTGGTGACCGGGCAGAAGCCCCCGGCCCAGATGGGTAGGCTGGCGGAGATATGCGGGGTCGAGCCGGATGAGCACGGTTTTTGCCGGATCGAGCCCTTTTCCTGTGCCCGGACGAACAGGGAGGGAATCCTCGCGGTCGGGGAGTTTACCGCGCCCAAGGGGAATCCCGAGACGGTTTGGGAGGGCTACGGGCCCGTCAGCGAGATCCTCAAGCATCTGGGTCCGCCGAACGTGGAGCCCCCGAAACCGCCCGAGCTGCGTTCCGTCAACGGGGAGCTGCCGAAAATCGGGGTCTTTCTCTGCAGTTGTTTCGGTACCTTCCAGGAGCGGATGGACCTCGAGGCGCTTCGGGAAAGGGTCGAGGGCCTGCCGACGGTCTCCCATGCGGAGATTATCCAGGGATGCTGCACCCCGCCCACGATGCAGGAGACGGCCCAGAAGATAAAGGCCTCGGGGGTCAACCGGGCGATCCTCGCGGTTTGTACCCCTACGCAGAAGCTGATGAAATTCCGCAAGACCGTGATGATGGCCGGATTGAATCCCCTTCTCACCGAGTTCATCCGCCTTCGCGAGGACGTAGTCAATGTGCACTCTGAGCCGGAGGAGATGATCCGAAAGGCGGAGTCCCTGGTCCGGTCGGCGACGGCGAAGCTGAAGCGGGCGCAAGCGGCTCCCCCTCTTTCGGATGAGATGGGTTCGAGTGCGCTGGTCATCGGAGGCGGTCCGACCGGGATGGAGGCCGCCCGGATGATCGCCGACCGCGGGTTCCCGGTTTGCCTGGTGGAAAAATCGGATCGCCTTGGGGGCATGCTCAATCGTCTCGGCAAGGATCTGGAGGGCAGGGATTTTGCCGCGTACCGGGACCAGCTCGTGGAGGCGGTCGAGGGGCATGCCAATATCCGGGTCTGCAAGAACACGGTGGTCACGGGGGGCCGGGGATATGCGGGCAATTTCCATGTGGATATACAGACGGAGGGGCAGGCTCCGGAGACGGTCGATGCGGCTATCGTGATGCTGGCCATTGGGGCCAGGGAGCGAAAGGTCAACGCATTCCTGTACGGAAAGCATCCGGGCGTGATGACCCAGCTTGAGTTGGAAGAGAAGATCCAGACAGGGAAACTCGAGCCCGGGCATGTGGCCATGATCCAGTGTGTCGGCTCCCGGAACAGCACTGTGCCGTACTGTTCCCGCGTCTGCTGTTCCCATGCGCTCAAGAATGCCCTTGATTTGCGGGAACGCGGGCACGAAGTGACCATCTTCTACAGGGATATCAATACGTACGGGTTCAAGGAAGACTATTATCGGCTGGCCGTGGAAAAGGGGGTCGTCTTTATTCGGTTCGAAGAGGGCCGCTATCCCCGGGTGGAGGAGGAAGGCGGGCGACTGCTTATTACCTACACGCACACGGGCAATCGCAAACAGGAAACCCTGATCACGGACTACCTCGGGTTGAGCGTGGGTATTGCACCGGACGAGGAAGCCAATCGGGATCTCTCGGCCATTTTCGGGATCCCGCTCGACGAGGACGGATACTATGACGCCGAGTCCTGCGCATGCCCATACGAAGACGCCGCCAAGCGTCTCATGAAGCCTTTCGAGCTTGCCACCAACGGGGTCTTCCCGGTGGGTACGACCCTGGCTCCCCGATCGGTGACCGAGTCCCTGCTGACGGCTCGCCAGGCGGCCGGGCAGGCGTTGGTGGTTTTGCCCAAGGCGCGGCTCGCATCGCCGAATGCGATGTATGTCTCCGGTGTTCATGAGGCTCTTTGCGTGGGGTGTGGAAATTGCGTGGATGTCTGCCCTTATTATGCCCGGCAGGTGAATCCCATCACCCATGTGGCCGAGGTGAGGAATTTCCTCTGCGAGTCCTGCGGGGCTTGCGTGGTCGCCTGCCCGAGTGGGGCTGCATACATCAGGGATTTCAAGGAAGAGGCCGTAATCAGTGCCATCGATTCACTCGTAGCGTGAGGTGGCGGCATCGCCCGCATATCCACGCTTACCGGACATTCCGAGGAGAAAGAAGGCATGAAAGAAGAGAGCAAGGAATTCACGCCCAACATCCTGTATGCCCTTTGTTCATGGTGCGGCAGCGGTGGATCGGAAACGGCGGGGGCCATGAAGCTCCACTACCCGGAGAATGTGAAACCTGTGCGTTTCTACTGTACGGGAGGCATTGATCCGGTCTACATCTTCCGAGCGCTCCTGGAAGGGGCCGACGGCGTGGTGGTCAGCGGCTGCCATCCAGGGGACTGCCACTTTGACACGGGCAACTACCGGGCCAGAAGGCGTATCGCCGCCGTAAAGACGATTCTCAACACGCTGGGGTTGGACGGAGACCGGGTCTGGCTCCGCTGGGTGGGACATGGAGAAGGCAAGAGGTTTGTAGATACGGCCAGTGAATTCGATGAACACATCCAGGAAAAGGGCCCTTCTCCCCTGAAGGGGATCCGAGGGGTATGACACAGCGAGGCCCTGTTGCGGAGAGGCTCATCATTCTTATGGTCCGCGGGGCGGGCGAGGTCCTGGACCCGGACGGCTGAACAGGCGGGGGTTTTATGAAAATTGCAAAGAAGATCCCAGGGAGGAACAGGGAGGCCCTTCGAGGTCTTCTCGAGTCGATGGTCGAAAAGGGCGCGGCTGAGTCCCTGTTCGCAGCAGCCGCAAACAAACGAGGAGACTCTTTCTCCTATTTCCTGATGAAGCGGGGCAGCCTGCCGGATACCTTGGAGCCGCTGCCTCCCATCATGTCGCGGTCGGCGGCCGGCATGCTGACCTATTTAACGAGAAAGGGTCCACTGCCCGGGAAGACGCTTGTAGTTCTGCGGCCCTGCGAGCTGCGAGCCGTCACCGAACTCAGGAAGCTCAACCAGATCCATGCGGACAATCTTGTCACGGTGAGCTTCGATTGCCCAGGCGTTTTCCCCCTAAAGGATTTTTTCAAGGGGAAGGCCGCCGTCCTCATCGAGCAGCACGAGAAGGCCCTGTCCGACGGGACGCTGGCCGGTGCACGCAACGTCTGCGCGATTTGTGCCGAGTTTACCGGCGAGGGGGCGGATATCGAGCTGGGTTTTCTCGGTGTGCCCGAGGGGGAATGCTGGGCCGTGGCGAACACGGAAGCCGGCGCGCAGTGCCTCGGGCTTGTGGAGGGGGAGGATGTTGGCGATCTGAGCAGCCGTGACGAGGCGGTCCAGGCGGCCAAAGAGCGGAGGGCGGTCGAACGAAAACAGCGGCTCCTCGCGTTTCAGCAGGAGGTGGGAGGCCCGGAGAATATTGCAAAGGTCCTCGAGAATTGCCTGAATTGTCACAACTGTATGCGGGTTTGTCCCATCTGCTTCTGTCAGGAATGTTACTTCGAGTCCTCTGCCTTTCGTGCGGAGGCGGACCGGTTCCTGGCGAGGGCCGGTAGGAAGAAGGGCCTGAGCATGCCCGCCGATACCCTCCTGTTCCATCTGGGGCGGATGTCCCACATGAGCGTCTCCTGCGTCTCCTGCGGGGCCTGTGAGGATGCCTGCCCGGCGGATGTTCCGGTTTCCCTTTTCTTCAGTCTGGTGGGCCGGAGTACGCAGGGGATCTTCGATTATGTTCCGGGAAGGGACGTCTCGGAGCCTGTCCCTTACCTCCATTATGAAAGGGAAGAATTCCAGGAGATGGAGGCTCCCTACCTGGAAAAAAGAGGGCAGGATTGAGGCAAACGAGCTGGAGGTCCCAATCTCTCTGAGATTTTTGTTCGATTCGGGGGAAGAGCATGGAAAGGATCTATGAGATTCAAATGGGTATCGAGGAGCTGGCAAGACGGGCTCTGGAGACGGGGACGGTCGGTGGGGTCGCCGCACTCCTCGAGGTTCCGGAGACGAACAAGATCGCGTTTACCCTGGTGCGGGCCCCCGAGGATGTCAAAGGGTTGGCCCCCTTTTCTCCCTGGATGCTGGAGAATGCCGCCAGAAGCATCTCCCAGATGACGCGGGAAGCCGCTTTTACACAGCCGGTCGCCGTAATCCTGCGCCCCTGCGAGTTGCGCGCCCTGAGGGAACTGGTCAAGCTGAAGCAGGTGAATATGACGAATTTGATCCTGATCAGCTTTGATTGTCCAGGCGTTTTTCCGATCGGCAGCCGCCTGAACGGAAACGGGGACCTTCCGGCCGCTTACGAGAAGGCGGTCCTGGAAGGGACGAACTGTCCGGGTATCCGGCAGGTGTGTTCGGCGTGTGAGGAGTTTGTCCCCCGAGGCGCCGATATGGTGATCTCCCTCGTCGGGCGCTCTCCCACGGACACATTACGAGCCGCCTTCCCGACGGAGGCGGGACAAAAGTTTGCCGAAGCGCTGGGCCTCCTCGCTGAGGGCCGGGAGGTCGAGGCGGGAGAGGAGCGGGACCGGCTCGCCGGGATCCGGGCGGATGAGCACAATGCCCTCTCGGCGCGGATCCAGGGTTCCCTCAAGGATCTCGATGGGCTGGTCAGCGTATTCGACCGGTGCATATCCTGCCATGCGTGCCGGTATGTCTGTCCGGTCTGCTATTGCAAGGACTGCTTCTTCGAATCTCCTGCCTTCAGCTATTACCCGCACAGCCTCCACAAGAGGCTCGAACAGAGCGCGGCGGGGCTTCGGCTTCCCCTGGACCGGCTCCTGTTTCATCTCGGCCGGCTTACCCACATGGGTGCCTCCTGCGTCGCCTGCGGGATGTGTGAGGATGTTTGCGTTGCCGGGATCCCGGTCTCACAGATCTTCAAGACGGTGGGCGGTGATATCCAGCAGATGTTCGACTATCTGCCCGGCGGGAGTCCGGACGATCCGCTGCCTCTGCTGACCTACCGTGAAGATGAACTCAAGGAAATGGAGGACTGAGCCCGATGATCAGAGAGATCCCAAGAGTCGGCGTGTATGTCTGCCACTGTGGGGCCAATATTGCCGCCAAGGTTGACGTGGAAGAGGTCGCCCGTTTTGCTTCGAAACTCGATTTTGTGGAATCGGCCAGGGATTACAAGTTCATGTGTTCCGACCCGGGCCAGCAGCTTGTTGTCGACGATATCCGGGAGAAGGGGCTCAACCGCATTGTAGTGGCCTCCTGTTCTCCCCGGATGCATGAAAAGACCTTCCGGAAGGCATGCCAGAAAGCGGGCCTGAACCCCTACTATTTCCAGATGGCCTGCATTCGCGAGCACGACGCTTGGGTCACGGAGGATCCCGGGGAGGCCACGGACAAGGCGAAGGAACTCGTGCAGGGCGCCGTCAGCCGGGTGCTGCATCACGAGTCCCTGGTGCCCCGCACCGTCGATATCAACCCGAACGTATTGGTTATCGGCGGGGGCATCGCGGGCATGCAGGCGGCGCTGACGATCGCGGATGCCGGCAAGACCGTTTATCTCGTTGAACGGGAGCCCTGCATCGGCGGAAACATGGCCAAGTTCGACAAGACTTTCCCGACCCTGGACTGCGCGGCCTGCATTCTCACGCCGAAGATGGTGGCGGTGGGACAGCATGAAAACATCGAGCTTCTCACGTACAGTGAAGTCGTCGATGTCGAGGGGTTCGTCGGGAATTTCAAGGCCACGGTCCGGAAGAAGCCCCGCTATGTGGATATGGATAAATGTACGGGATGCGGGGTCTGCAATGAGAAGTGCCCTGCCAAGGCGATCTCGGAATTCGATCAGGGGCTTTCAAAACGCAAGGCGATCTACAGCCCCTTCCCGCAGGCGGTGCCGAACACCCCTGTGATCGACCGGGACATGTGCATCTATTTCAAAAAGGGGAAATGCCGTGCCTGTGAGAAGTTCTGCGAGGCCGACGCGATCGATTTCGATCAGCAGGAAGAGAAGATCACCCTCGACGTCGGCGCGATCATCGTGGCCACGGGCTTCAAGCCTTTTGATCCGAGTGTGGCGGAGCGGTACGGATACGGCAAATACCCCGAGGTCTACACGAGCCTCGAGTTCGAGCGAGTCAACAACGCCACCGGCCCCACAGAGGGGCAGATCCGGCTCAAGGACGGGCGTGTTCCGGAGACCATGGCCATCATCCACTGCGTGGGCTCGCGGGACAAGAACCACAACGCGTACTGCTCCCGTGTGTGCTGCATGTACTCGATGAAGTACGCCCACCTGATCCGGGAAAAGACGGGGGCCAACGTTTACGAGTTCTACATTGATATCCGTTCCCCCGGGAAGGGGTATGAGGAATTTTACAACCGTGTGCAGTCGGAAGGCGTCCAGTTCATCCGGGGAAACGTTGCAGGGGTAACGGACAAGGCGATCGGGGAGGATGAAAAAGGGAAGCTGATCGTGCTTGCCGAGGATTCCCTGTCAGGCAGGTTCCTCCGGGTACCCGTGGATGCCGTCGTCCTGAGCGTCGGGCTCGAGGCGGCCGAGGGAGCGGAGGCGGTCGCGCGCATGGTGGGCATTTCGCAGGACCAGGACGGATGGTTCAACGAGCTGCATCCCAAGCTTGCGCCCCAGGCGACTCCCTCGGACGGCATCTTCCTGGCCGGTTGCTGCCAGGGGCCGAAGGATATCCCGGATACGGTTTCCACGGCCAACGGGGCCGCCGCGGAGGCCCTGTCGCTCATTATGCGCGAAAAGGTGGAGGTCGAGGCCGCGGTCTCGTCAATCGATGCCGAGCGGTGTATGGGGTGCCGCCAGTGCGAGACGATTTGCATGTTTGATGCGATTGAATACGATTCCGCCTTGAATGTCTGTGTGGTCAACGAGGCGATCTGCAAGGGATGCGGCCTGTGTGCCTCGACCTGTCCGAACAAGGCGATCGGCGTGAGGCACTTCGGTAATGAGCAGATCCTCTCTGAGATGGAAGGAGTGATGTTATGAGCGGGAAGAGGAAGAAGATTGTGGCCTTTCTCTGCAACTGGTGTACGTACACCGCTGCGGACCTGGCCGGCACCAGCCGCCTGAAGTACGAACCCGACATCAGGATTCTGCGGGTGATGTGTTCCAGCCGGGTGGATCCCGTTTTCATCCTGAAGGCCCTCATGGACGGCGCGGACGGTGTGCTCGTGGGGGGATGCGAGTTGGGCGACTGCCATTACCAGAGGGGGAATTATTACGCCCGTCGAAAGGTGGCCGTGGCGAAGAAGATTGCGGCGGATATGGGCCTGGATCCGGAGCGGATCCGCCTCTCCTGGATTTCCGCCTCGGACGGCCCTCGGTTTGCCGAGGTGGTGAACGAATTTACGAGGGAGATCGAGGAAAAGGGGGACACCCCGGTGAAACATGAGGCATACGTGTGAGAAGGAGAACGTGATGGAGACTTGCAGCCCTTTCATCGAGGTGAATGAAGCCATCCGGGAGATGGGTGGGGAGGACCTGAACAACTGTATGCAGTGCGGCCTCTGTACGGGCTCGTGTCCATGGAGGCTGGTGGACGGCGATTTCAGCGTGCGCCAGATGATTCGACTGGCTCAACTCGGCCTGGAAGGCTACGAGTCCGATGACGTCCTTTACGGCTGTACCACCTGTGGCGTCTGCGTGCAGCGGTGCCCGCGGGAGGTCGCGATCATCGACATCATGCGGTCCGTACGTTCCATGATCATGGAGACGGGCGCAATCCCGAAGCCTCTGCAGGCGGTGGTCGGAAGCATCCACAGCAACAGGAATCCGTGGGGAGAGGACGCCGAGAAGAGGGTCGCCTGGCAAAAGGAACTGGAGGTGCCGGTCTTTGACGGCACGCAGGAGTATTTCCTGTTTGTTTGCTGTACCTCGGCCTATGACCGACGGAGTCAGCAGATTGCGCGGTCCATGGTGAAGATCCTCCGGGCCGTCGGTGTGAGCTTCGGCATTATCGGAAACGAAGAGTCCTGTTGCGGAGAGTCGGTGCGAAAGATCGGCGCGGAAGAGGCGTTTCAGACGCTGGCGGCTAAAAATTTGGGACTCTGGGGCGAAAAGGGGGTGCAGAAGATCATTACCACCTCGCCGCACTGTTTCTACACGATCCGGGAAGAATACCCGGGCGAGGATTCCCCGGTGCAGGTGCAACACTATACCCAGGTTCTCGCTTCTCTTCTGGCAGAGGGACGAATCGCCCTGGAAGAGCCGATCGAGGCGATGGTCACCTATCACGACCCCTGCTACCTGGGCAGGCACAGCGGCGTCTACGATCCTCCGCGGAGCCTCCTCACCTCGATACCGGGAGTGGAGTTCGTGGAAATGGACAGGAACCGGGAGAACAGCCTCTGCTGCGGGGGAGGCGGAGGTCGGGTGTGGATGGAGACGAAGGCGGAGCAGAGGTTCTCCGATCTGCGCATCCAGGAGGCCCTGGACGCGGGCGCCCGGATCCTGGCGACGGCGTGCCCCTATTGTATTACCATGTTGGAGGACAGCCGGAAGACTACGGGGGCCGAGGACAAGATCGAGGTGCTGGATGTGTCGGAAATAGTGGTCAGGGCGATGGGGTTGTGACAGGTCGGCGTTTTTCGCTTGCGGCCTAACATCTAACTCGGGTGTGTTTGAGGAGGCGAAAATGAATGAGTATACGACAGACATTCTGATCGTGGGCGGCGGCCCCGGAGGAATCTTCACATCAAAGGCGCTTCTGGCGAACAACATCAAGGACTTCAAGGTGGTATGCGACGAACCGGAAGTGGTCTGCAGGTGTAACATCCCTTATGGAATAGGAAAAAAATTCCTGAATGACATCAACGACGCGGTTAAGTCCCACCATCATTTTCTCCCGAACTTCGATGACGTGGGGATCGTGGGGAGGATCCATTCGATCGATCATGGGAACCGGACGGCACGCGGGCGTCTCTTGAAATCAAGTGAGGAATTTTCAATCCGATACAAGAGGCTCATCCTTGCCACGGGCGGCCAGGCCTCCCTTCCTCCGATCAAGGGCGCGATCAATACCGATTACGATGGTTCAAACCCCAAGGGCGAGGTCGTCTACTACAAGGGGAAGACCTATGACAAGGCGGCCTTGCGCGACAACGTGGTGGTAGTCCGGAGTGTGGCGGATGCCAGGCGCATAGACGCAATCTGCGGCACCGATCTCACGGTCGCCGTCGTCGGCACCGGACTCGTGGGGCTCGAGATCATTGACAATCTCCTCATTCGGGGAAACAAGGTAGTCGTTGTTGAAATCATGCCACATCTCATCGGGCCGATGGATGCCGATATGGTGGTTCATCTTGAGGAAAGGCTGAGGGCGGAGGGTGCCGCAATCCACTTGGGTGCGCCCTGCAGCGAGGTAGGGGACGGCTATATCGTGGTTGCAGACGAAAAGATCAAGGCGGATCTCGTCGTTATAGGTGCCGGGGTTTCTCCGGACATTCAACTGGCAAAGGAACTGGGCTGCGAGATCGGAAAGCGCGGTGGGGTCCGTGTGGACAAGCACTGGCGTACCAACCTGGAAGATGTGTATGCCATAGGGGATCTGATCGAGATAGACGATGCCGTTTTCTCCGAACCTGCGCTTTTTCAGCTTCTTCCCAACGTCATGATGCAGGGCACGTTGCTTGCGAAACAGTTCAAGGGGATTCTTCTCGACGGGCCCCTTGCAGCAGGGGCGGGGATGTCGCACACCTGTGATCTTTTCTGGGGATTTGCCGGGTATAGCGCGGAGATGGCTGCGGCCAGGGACCTGAAGGTCCTCTCTGAAAAGATCGATCTGTTTACTGCGGAAGAGGCCTCTTCGTATGCGAAGAAGGCGTGGTACAAGTTGGTCGTGTCGGCCGAGGACAAGGGTACGGTCAAAAAGGGTCAGATTATCGGCTTCCAGGCCGTAACAGAGGGAAAGCACATCGGGGATCTCATGGCCCGTTGGGCCGATATCATAGGGGCACGGGAAACGGTGGCAGATCTGCCCAAGCACAACTGGATACATCAGCCAATGGTGGGGAATCCCGCGAGCAACGCCTATATTATGATGTTTTTCAATCTCTTTTCCGTAAAGCTCGGAATGTAGGCTGCCTCCCGGTGAGTTTGCACCTCCTCGTTGGGTTCCGGGGCTTCCGAGCCGAGCATGGGGCCTCTCGCCGGGGCGGGGGAGCAGGCACTGGCGAAGCCCAA
>WFRX01000279.1 GCA_015486285.1 bacterium | reverse complement strand
GGTTGACCGGTGCCTTGGCGCGCGTCATTTCGGCGTGTCGGAAGACAGGTTGCGGTTTTCTGAAGGAGGAGGGCTAACAGGATGAAGAGGACCTTATTGTTCGCAGCAATTTTCTGCTTCTCCTGTGTTCAGGCGAATGCAGGGGAGCGGTTGGGGATTGGTTTGAGGGCGGGTCCCTCTTTCTACACACAGGACGTCCTCGGCGGGACCTCCGACGCCTTCGGTCCCCTGAAGACCGGGCCGATTGTTTCAGGAAATCTCACCTATCCCATCACCAAGTCGATTTCGGTAGGACTGAACGTAGAATGGGAAACCCACGAACTTCAGTCGCAGGGCAGGGAGATAGGCGATGCGGATGCGGTCTCCGTGATCCCTTTTGTGGAGTACGACTTTATTGCGGAGCACTTTATCGGCCAGGGCGAGGATTTGTTCTATGTCTTTCTCGGCCTGGGTTACAATATCAATTGGATCTCGCCGGAGGGCGAATTGAAGCAGAAGGCGGAAGCGCTGGGAGTCGGCTACGATGTAGAGGTGGATGACACGTTTGCGCTGAAAACAGGCGTGGGATTGGAGAGCTACTTTACCAAGAACCTGGCCTTCAACCTGGAGGTCGGGTGGAAGTATAACAAGGGGGATGCCGATGAAATCGTGAACGGAAACAAGGTGAATTCCGGGGATTTCAACGGCAGCGGCGTGAGTGTGCTTCTCGGCCTCCGTTATTATTTTCCTCTTTGATTTTGATGGGCCGATCTTTCCGACCGTTTGCCTGTAAAGGCTTGATTCACCTGGATGAAAATTCCGCAAAAGAAAGGAGAACCCATGAAACGGTGGCGACTCTTCCTCGCCCTGGTCCTCTGCTGTGGTGTCGGCGTCGGGGTCTGGCTGGCCGGGTGTGGTGATGATGATCCTGTGGTGATCTGTAATGATGTGGATGGAGACGGATACGGGAATCCGATCAGCTTCCTTTGCCCGAATCTGGAGTTGGACTGCGATGATGCGAACGCGGCCGTGAACCCGGGGGCGACGGAAGGCCCGGTGGGGGACGCCACATGCAATGACGGTCTGGACAACAACTGCAACGGGTTGACCGATGCGGAGGACCCGAACTGCCGGGAGGGGGAGGAGGTTTGTACGGACAACGATATGGACGGGTACGGGGACCCGGCGAGCGGCGCCTGCGAATCTCCCGATCTGGACTGCGATGATGCGAACGCGGCCGTGAACCCCGGGGCGACGGAAGGCCCCGCGGGCGATGCGACATGCAGCGACGGTCTGGACAACAACTGCAACGGGTTGACCGATGGGGATGATCCGAACTGCCGGGAGGAGGAGGTTTGTACGGACAACGATATGGACGGGTACGGGGACCCGGCGAGCGGCGCCTGCGAATCTCCTGAGCTGGACTGCGACGATGGGAACGCGGCCGTGAACCCGGGGGCAACGGAAGGCCCCGCGGGCGATGCGACATGCAGCGACGGTCTGGACAACAACTGCAACGGGCTGACCGATGCGGAGGACCCGAACTGCCAGGAGGCTCCTGCCACCATTACCCTCTCCGGAAAGGTCGTTTTGATCGATATTTCAAACGCGCTTCCTCCGGTCGCGGGGGCCACCGTGGAACTCCTGGATGGGAGCATGAGTACGACGAGCGGGGAGGACGGGTCCTGGACCCTGGCCGATGTGCCCGTTACCGACGAGGACCCCTACCTCAAGATCACAAAGGCGGGGTACCCGGTAGCGATCAACGTGTTTCCCGTTTCGCAGGGCGTTGTGCAATACGATCTGCAAGTACTCGACAGCACGCTGTTTAATGTTTTGATCGGTATGGACCCAAACGGTCCGCATGACACCTCGAAGGCGTGCCTGATCCTGGGCGCCGTGGTCGGGTTCGAGAGCCTCGACTATCCCCAGGTTCCTGCAATGCTCGCAGGCGCCACGGTAAACGTAACACCGGGTTCCCTCCAGGTGGTGTACATCAATGATGCCCACATGCCGGACCCGTCTCTGACGGAGACCAGTTCGCAGGGCAGCTTTGACATCGTGGTCCCGGACGCCAACATCATCACGAGCATTTCCCTGAGCGGCAGCAGAGGCGGCGTCGACCTGGAAGCTCCGCCTTACTATCCCACGCTCCCGGGCGCCTTCGTTATGACAGGACTGGTGGATCCGAGTTACTAGTCGGCTCGGATTACCGAGGTCAGTCCGCCTTCCGGTCGGCCCCCCCCTCGGGACCGGCTGGAAGGCGTACACCACATCTTCTCCAAACACGAGCGAATACGATACGATGAGCGAATACGACACGCGGCTGAACCGCTTTGAAAGCGCGGTCCGCCTTGAGAAGGCGGACCGCGTCTGCGTTGCTTCCCTTGCGGTCCATTATTATTTCACCAGGATCGCCGGCATCTCGAACCGTGAGGCCATGGTGGATTACGAACGAAGGTTCGAAGCGTGGGCCCGGGAAACGCAGCGCCTCGACCTGGACCTGGCGCCTCCCACCGTGCCCGTGCCTTCCGCCCGGCAGTGGGAGATCATGGGCGTGACGCAGTACAAGTGGCCCGGCAACGGGCTGGAGGACCACCTGGCCTTCCAGTTTGTGGAGAAAGAATATCTCCTCCGGAACGAATACGATGCATTGCTGGCAAACCCCGGGGACTTCACGGTACGGAGACTCTGGCCCAGGCTGGCCGAGGGGTTGTCGCCGATGGCCGCGATGCCTCCCCTTCACTGGCTTTCCGGTGCGGCGCAGGTGGTCGATTCCCTCGGCATGCTGTGTGGCATGCCGCAGGTCGTGGAAATGTTGGAAAAGTTGATCGAGTTGGGAAAGGAAACCAGGGCGTACCATGGGGCGATCCGGAAGTATGCGACGGAGATGAAGGCCTTGGGCTTTCCCCTCGCTTATGTCGCCGTGGCCCTCGCCCCCTTCGATTACGTGTCGGACCTCCTCAGGGGCATGAGAGGCTCCATGCTGGATATGTTCCGGCAGCCCGACAAGCTCCTTGCCGCCATCGATCTCTTTACCCCCGTGGTGATCCAGTCCGCCACCTTGATCGCGAAGTCCACGAAGAACCCGAGGGTATTTATCCCCCTGCACCGGGGGGCGGCGGGGTTCATGTCGAATGAACAGTTTGAAAGATTCTACTGGCCGGGCCTGAAGACGCTTCTGCTGGGCCTTGTGGAGGCGGGACTGACTCCCATGCCGTTTTTCGAGGGCGACTACAACCCGCGCCTGCAATACCTGGCCGAATTGCCGGCGGGAAAGATCGCGGCTCACTTCGACATCATCGACAGGATGGAGGCGAAGAGGGTCCTCGGGGATCGAATGGTCTTCTGGGGAAACGTGCCTTCCACGTTGATGGCCACCGGCACCCCGGAGGAAGTGCGGGACGATGTTAGGGAACTCATCGATATCTTTGGGGACAGCGGCGGGTTGATCATCGATGCCTCCACCGGCATTCCGGATGAGGCCCGGCCTGAGAATGTAGCGGCCATGGTCGAGACCGCTCATAGCTACGGTACGTATTAGGCAGGGGCATGGAGGGCGGCAAGATTCACGTTCCGGGTCCGGATCGGCGAGACCGTGAGGGGCGCGAAGAGAATCAGGCAGCTGCCGGCTATTGGAGCAGCAGGTCGCCGGCGATTGAGAGGCCCGGCGGGATCTTCCGCATCGCTTCTTCGCGGTCGAGGGCGTAGAGCGGGCTGATCTCGAGCTTCACGGCCAGAGAACCTTCCTTGTCTCGAGGAACCTTGACGCCCGCGTCGTGGAGCCATGAGGCGAACAACTCCATGAGGTCCCGCCGTGCCGTTTCCGGTGAATTGGCGCCTGTTGCGTTCTTCAGCGGCGAGAACTCTTCTTCCCTCCGTACCTCCAGGGTGACCGGGTTGTTCGCGTATCCCAGGGCATCGAAGATGAAAGACTCGAATTTGATCGCATTCGGGTGCTCCGGCTCAATATGTCTTCCCTCGTTGTCGAGGAAGGGCACCTTCTTGTCCGCTCGATGAAAGGGCAGGCGGATTCCCGCCTCGTGGAGCCGCCGCACGAATGCCACATGAATCATGTGCATGGCGATATTTCCGGCCCAGTACTTGAGACCGCCGTCCGGCCCCCGGGCCTCCATGTCTTTCTCGTCAAGATCGCTGTATTCGATCACCCCAAGCCTGCCGTTCCGCAGGCCGATGATACCCACCTTTTCCTGTGGATAGGTCTTACGGACGACCTTGGAACTCATTTCAGCCCCTGCCGATGCGTGATAGCCGATAAACACGGGATCCAGGACCTTGGCCAGCACATTGTCCACCTGGAAGTAGGAGATCTCTTCGATGCCCCGGGATGCGAGGAGGTCGAGCAGGCGGCTTCGGTCGAGGGCCCGCAGGGTTCCTCCGTGTCCGTCCGGGCTTCGAGCGATTTTATGTCGGGAAGCGAGAAGGATTTTGCCCTGCTTGTCCACCGCCGGCATCGTGCCCTGCACAAAAAAATGGACTCCATCGGGACCGAGACCGAAAAAATCGTTCTCTGCGAAGAAATCCCTGGTTGCAGCGTCATTGGCCGGGCTCGTCATGATGATCCACGGAAAGGCCGGCCCATACCGTCGACGGGCGGCCAGGATTCGTTCCGCAAAGAAGGCGAAGAGGCACTTGTTCGTCAGGGGGCCTACGGGAAAGGCGCCCTTGGGCCCCTGGAATCCCAGGCGGGTTCCCTGGCCGCCGGCGACGACCAGGGGAGCGACCTTTCCGTCCCGGAGCAGGGCCTCGCCGCGCTCCCGGGCGATTCGGTGTTCCCTCTTCTCGATGTCGGTGCGGGGCACCGGGATGATCGGCGCGGGCTCGAGGGCCGCCGCATCCTCCGGGAAGGGATGCAGCACAAGCCCTTCGATCAGGGTTTGGAGGAGGGGGAAGTCGATGGAATCGATTTGTTCGAGCAGGTTTGCCCTCTGCGCGAGGTCGAGTTCCGGCCACCAGGCGAACAGATGCCCCTGTCCCGCCTCCTCCGCGCCTCTCCGGATCTCTTCCTCTCTGGCGAGTATCTTCGTATCCATGAAGGGCCTTCACAACGATGGAAAGGATGCGTTACAAAGGTATGTGCAGGTAATTCATCAACAGGGTGGCGAGCCCGAGAAAGATAAAGAATCCCCCCACGTCCGTGGCGGTCGTTACAAAGATGCTGGAGCCCAGGGCCGGGTCTTTGCCGGCCCACCGCAGCATCAAAGGAACCAGGGCGCCGAACAGGCCCGCCAGGACGAGATTGGCGACCATGGCAAAAAAGAGGATCAGGGAGAGCCAAAGGTTTCCGTACAGGAGATAGGCAAGAATGCCTATGATCAATCCGTTGAGAGACCCTGTACAGAAGCCGACGGCAACCTCTTTCATGATGGCCTTCCAGCGGCTTGCGAATTCGAGCTCTCCGAGGGCGAGACCGCGGACGACGACGGTGAGGCTCTGGCTGCCCGCATTGCCCCCCATGCCGGCGACGATAGGCATGAGTACGGCAAGGGTGACGACCTTGGAAATGCTTTCCCTGAAGAGGGAGACGGTCAGAGCGGCCAGCACGGCCGTGCCCAGATTGATGATGAGCCACGGGACGCGAAGACGCACGGAACGGCTGACAGGGGTGAATACCCGCTCCGCCGTATCGAGGCCGGCCATGTGGTACATGTCTTCCGTGGCTTCCTCTTCCATGACGTCCATGATGTCGTCGAAGGTGACGACGCCCAGGATCCTGTTTTCCTCGTCCACAACCGGCACGGCAAGCATATCGAAATCCGATACGAGCCTGGCTACCTCCTCCTGGGGGGTGTCCGGATGGACCTTGACCGGATCCGGGACCATGAGGTCCTTGATCTCGATCGCCCCGGAACCGAACACGAGGTTTCTCAGAGGAAGGATTCCCATGAGATGGTTGGTCTCGTCCACAACGTAGATGTAATGAAAATTGCTCTTCTGGTGTTTTTCCCGCAATTCCGCCAATGCCTCGGCGGCCGTCATCCCCTGGCGGAAGGCAACGTATTCGGTGGTCATCCGTCCGCCGGCCGTGTCCTGGTCGTAGAGCCGGAGTCTTTCCAGGGTCCAGCGTTCCTGGCCGCTCAGACCGTTCAGGACGTGCTCTTGCCGGTCTTCCGGAAGGTAGGCGAGAATGTCGACGGCATCGTCCGGAGAGAGCCTTCGGATGATCTCGCTGATCGTTTCGTCGGAGACGTCGTTGATCAAGTCCTTTGCGAGTTCGGTAGGCAGTTCCCGGAGTGTGGGAGCCGCCATCCGTACCTCGAAGAGCAACTGCAGAAACCGGATCTGATCCGGTCTTCGGATGTATGCCATCAGTTCGGCGAGTTCGGCGGGCCGCAGCTTCGGGATCAGCCGCCTGATGTGCTCGTAGGAGCCCATCAGGAAGAAGCGCAGAATGATCCGCTGTGTTTGCTTGAGCTTTTTCGACTGCATGGGAAGCCCTGCCGATTGCGGAAAAGAGTTGCGTCCCCGGGCCGAGATCCCAGCAGGCTGTGTTGCGGAGGTCAGCGGGGGGGAATTGCCATGCGGGTATCAGGCTAACAAAAGCGGGGGAAAGGATCAAGGCGCTCGATGAAACGGATGCTTGATAAAACCCGGGGATTCCCACATTCTGGGTCGTTGGGAGGAGGCATGGAATTGCGCTTGTACGGCGGTGAAGGGCAGGGCGGCGCATGATGGATCAGGAACGGAATATCCCGGTTGCTTCCGGTGCGGCGCCTGTATCTCCTCCGTTCTGGAGACGCCTGACAACCCTCTTCCTGCTTTACCTAGTGCAGGGACTCCCCTACGGGTTCTTCGTTTCGGTATTGCCCCTGTTTCTGCGCCGGGCCGGAGAGAGCCGCACGGCAATCGGATTTTACAGCCTCCTTGGGATTCCCTGGATTCTCAAGCCCCTTTGGGCGCCGCTGGTGGACCGGTTTTCCTGGTCGGTTCTGGGGAGAAGAAAGAGTTGGATCCTTCCGTGCGTGATGGCCTCCGCCCTTCTGGCCTTTTCCCTCGGATCGTATGAGCCGCGGGAGGGCGCCTCCCTTGCCTGTTTGCTGATCATGGTGGTCGGCATCAACCTCGTCGCAGCGACACAGGACATCGCGGTTGACGGTTTTGCGGTTGACATTCTTGCCGCTTCGGAGCGCGGTCCGGGGAACGCCGCGCAGGTGGTCGGCTTCAAGGTGGGCATGCTTTGCACGGGCGGGATCCTGCTGGGCCTGTCCGACGAACTCGGCTGGAAGGGCATCTGCGCCGCGATGGGGGGAATCACCCTGCTGGTTTTCCTGGTTGCGGCCGGGTATCCGGAAAGGCGGGGAAAGCGGGGAGGCGAGGCCTCGCCGCCCACGATGGGGGAAATAGGCCGATCGCTCGTGCGTCTCGCCTCGCGGCCCGGGTTCTCGATCGCCCTGTTGCTGATCGCGACCTACAAGATGGGCGAGGCGGGTGTGGATGCCATGTACCGCCTCTTCCTGCTGGACGGGGGCATGGATCTCCCCGCCATCGGCGTTCTCTGCGGAACCTGGGGACTCGCTTTCAGCCTGGCCGGTTCCGTCGTCGGGGGATGGGTGGGTCAGGAACGCGAGCGGCTGAAGTCCCTCTTCTGGGCGGGTATCTTCAGGGCCGGACCGCTGGTTTTGATCGCTATGCTTCCCTTTCTAAAGGCGCCCCTGTCCCTGGGCCTCATCTACCCCGTGACCCTGGCCGAACACTTTTTCGGCGGCATGATCACTCCGATCATGTTCGCCTTCATGATGGACCTTTGCGACCGGAAGGTAGGGGCCACGCACTACACGATTCTGGCGGCGGTGGAAGTCGTGGGGAAGATGAGTGTGAGCGCTGTGTCGGGCCTGCTCGCCGATGGGATCGGCTACGGCGGGTTCTTTTCCCTCGGGGCAGGGATATCTCTCCTCTGGCCCTGGGTCGTTTATGAATCGCGAAGGAGGGGAAAGGCGAAAGGGTGAAGGCCCGAGCCGTCAGCCGCGCCTGCTTCTTTGTTGCCGCCCCGAGGCGGCGGAGATGTCTTCTTCCAGGTCCATCTTGCCCCGCGGCATCCTGACGGGCACCGGGTAGTCGCCGGTGAAGCAGGCCGTGCAGTAGTCCTTCGCGGAATGGACCGTGCACGCGAGCATCTCTTCCGGTTCCAGGTACGCAAGGCTGTCGGCGCCCAGATACTGCCGGATCTCTTCCACGGATCTTTTGGCCGCGATGAGTTCCTTCGAATCAGGGAAGTCGATTCCGTAGTAGCAGGGATAGCGGCAGGGAGGAGCGCTGATGCGGAGATGAATTTCCTTCGCCCCGGCCTGCCGAAGGGCCTGGACCCTGGACTTGGAGGTAGTGCCTCGTATGATCGAGTCGTCCACGACCACGAGCCGCTTGCCTTCTACAACGTCCCGCACCACATTCAGCTTGAAGCGGACACCCTCGACCCGCCCGGCCGTCTCCGGTTCGATGAAGGTCCTTCCGACGTAATGGTTCCGAATATAGCCCCGATCATAAGGGATCCCGGAGGCGTTGGCATATCCGATGGCGGGTGAGATGCCCGAGTCCGGCACGGAGATGACGTGATCCGCTTCCACCGGATGACGCCGGGCCAGTGTGGCGCCGAACTGAACGCGGATGTTGTGGACGGTCTGGTCGAAGACGATGCTGTCCGGCCGGGCGAAATAGATCAGTTCGAAGATACAGTAGGCCCGCCGCAGGGGCGGTGGACCTTCAATGTAGTCGGACCGGGGTCCGGCCCTCGTGAGAGTAACGATCTCCCCCGGTTCGAGGGAGCGGACATACTCCGCCCGGATGAGGTCAAAGGCACAAGTTTCCGAGGCGAAAAAATAGGTTTTCCCCCTTTTCCCCATCACGAGGGGCCGGAATCCATGGGTATCACGTGCGGCGACGATCCGGTCTTTCTGCAGGAGCAGGAAAGAAAAGGCGCCTCGCAGGTGTTGGAGGCAATGAGGCAGGGGATGGCGCATCTTCTGGTGAGACGGCCGGGCGAGCAGGTGGGCGAGGACCTCCGAATCCGTTCCCGTCTGGTAGATGGAGCCGCTTTTCTCGTGAGCTCTCCGCAGGGCCTTTGCGTTGACGATGTTGCCGTTATGAGAGATGGCCAGAAGCCCCTGTTCATATCGCACGACGAGAGGCTGGATATTCTGGACCCTCGAACCCCCGGTCGTCGAGTACCGGACATGGCCGATAGCGATCTCACCCTTGAGAGGCTTGAGAGAATCCGGGTTGAAGACGTTGGGCACAAGCCCCATTCCCTTGGCGGAGAGGATGTTCCGGCCGTCGCTGACCACGATGCCGGCGCTTTCCTGGCCCCGATGTTGAAGCGCATAGAGCCCGCAGTATACCTCGTAGGCCGCTTCGGGGGCGCCGAACGCGCCGAAGAGCCCGCATGCCTCTTTGATTTCAGTCACAGCCGTCATCCTTTTGGAAAAGGCGGTTTCTGCTAATGGACGCCGCTGCCCATTACCAACATGGCCGGATCGATCCCCATTCGTTTCAGGCTGGCCTCCCACACTTCTTCAGAGGGCACGTCAAATACCAGGGAAGGGTCCACGTCGGAGAGGATCCATGCGCCCTGCTGAATTTCGAGATCCAGTTGCCCCGGCCCCCAGCCTGCATAGCCGACGAAAAAGCGGAAGGGGTTTTCCCCCTTTACGAGTTCATCGAGGGTGTCCAGGGATGTGCTCAACTTCAGTTCCTCCGTAACCTCGTATGCCGCACCATAGTCGGGCTCGGGGCCGTGAAGGATCCACGCGTGCTCCGGCTGCACCGGCCCTCCCCGCATGAGCAACGCCCGCTCGTCACCGGGCCAGGACCGCCCCATCTGGTCGTAAAGGCTCTGGATCGACTGTTGTGTGGGATGGTTGATGGTCAGCCCCATGGCGCCGTCCGCGGTGTGTTCGATCAAGAGTACGACCGCATGGTAAAAATTGGGATCAAGCAATTGCGGAACGGATATGAGAAATCCGGGGGCATATCTCGCTTCGTGCGTCATGCTTCTTCTCCACGTCCAAGCGGTCTCTTGACTTTCCGGAAGAGGGCCCGAAGGGCCTGTCGGTCGCTTTCAAAGGCTATGTTATCCGGCAGCCCGTCCGGAGCGAACCACCGGCATGCGTCGATGTCGTCCCGGGCGCGCAAGCGCCCGGAAAGGAGGCGCACGGAAAAATAGGCGTTCAGCAGGGCAGGGCCGTCCGGGCCGTAAGTGTCGGCTCCCATCAGGATGAAGTCACGGACTTCGCAGTCGACTCCGAGTTCCTCCCGCACCTCTCTCTTGAGCCCCTCGATAGGATCCTCCCCGTACCGGAGAAATCCGCCGACCGTGTTCCAGTCGCCGCGATACGGGTCGATTGCCCGTCTGGCGAGCAGGACCCGGCCGTATTCGTCCCTTGGAATCGCCCCCACGCAGGGGCTGGAGTTGTGGTAGAGTACGAAGCCGCACGAGGCGCATTCCTGCCGAAAGGGATCCTCCTCCGGAAGGGGGGCCGCACACCAGGGGCAATAGGGGTAAGGAGGCCGTCGGTACTTCGTCATTTGCCCTTCCGAACGCTGTTCCCACCAGTCCCGGATGCCGTCCATGGAACCGTTGGAGAAAAATATTATTATAGCGCGTTGTCCGCGAAAAGGGAAACCCGGCTTGACTTCCTGTGTCCCCTTCCCCTATTCATTCCTGAGCGAGAAATCCGAGGACATGAAAATACCCGGGATCCCATGACCGATCCGAGAATCCTGTTCATAAACAGCTCCCGTGGCTGGGGGGGCATGGAAATGCACCCCTTGGTGGTGGCGGACGGGCTCGCCCGTGCGGGACACCCGGTTCTGTTCGCCCTGCGGTCGAAAACGCCGACGGCCCAATATTCCCACGGTAAGGGCTTTGCCCGTGCGGTCCTCCCCTTTCGCTGGTACCTGGATCCTCGATCCTATGTGCCTCTCAGGAGGATGACAAAGTCCCTCGGGATCAATGTGGTCCATGTTCACGCCTCGCACGATACGTGGAGAGGCATGCTGCTGGCCGGGATCCTGCGGAAATCGGCCGTGCTTCTCTATACGAAGCACAGCGGTACACCGCCCACCTCGAAGAAGACGGATCCGCTGCATCGGCTCCTGGTCCGACGGCTGGATGCAATGGTGGCCAACTCGCATTACATTCGCGACAACACCCTGCAGACCTATCCGATCGATCCGTCCAAGGTGGAGGTCGTTCACTACGGCCTGGGGAAAGAGGCGGCGGGGAACCCGAAAAGGGCGGAGGAGATTCGCAGAAGATTCGGTCTTGGGAGCGATACCGTGCTTGTGGGCATGGTGGCCTCCCTGTCGGAGGGAAAACGCCAGGACCTCCTGGTGCGGGCGGCCAAACGCATCTCCCGGTCCCATCCGCAGTGCCGCTTTCTTCTTGTGGGGGTTCCGGGACAGGTGAAATACGCGGAGAAGATTCGCCGGATGATCGAGGCCCTGGACCTGGAAAGGCAGGTCATCATGGCGGGGTTCCTGGAGGACATCCCCTCCGTGATGCTCGCCCTGGATCTCCTTGTGCTTCCGTCGAACAACGAGGCCTTCGGCATCGTTCTGCTGGAGGCCATGGCCAACGGCCGGCCGATTGTGGGAAGCCGGTCGGGCGCCATTCCTGAAATCGTCCGCCACGGCGAAAACGGTCTTCTCTTCACCCCCGGGGATCCCGAGTCTCTGGCGGAAGAAATCCTCCGGCTGATTCGGTCGCGGGAAGCAAGGGTCGCCATGGGAGAGCAGGGAAAGCGCATCTTTCACGATCGGTTCCGCCTGGAGCGTGAGCTGGCCGACACGGAGAGGCTCTATGCGACCCTCCTGGCACGGCGAGGCTGAGACGAAAAGCGGGTCATTCGACCTCAAAATTCAAATGTCATGCCCGCTGTTGCGGGACAGACACGGTCGCCGAGCCGGCATGCGAGGAAACTTGCCGCTTGGAAGCCGGTGCAGTGGCTCGCGGCGATTTTTTCGACACGGCAGGATTCCAGAAGGCTCAGGGCCTTTTCCCAATCTGTTCGGGTCCCGGCCCCGAGATGGGTGCCCCCCATGATTGCGTGAAAACGGTCAAGCCCCGTCTCTGTTCGAAGGTGCTTCACGATTGCGTGGAGGCCGGCGTGCGCGCAGCCGAGGAGCAGAACGGCTCCCCTGTCGGTTTCCAGAAGCAAACTCGCGTCATCGCGGAAGGGGTCCGGGCGCCAGCCGTCTCCATCCCGGACCACGAGCCGCTTGTCCCAGGCTTTCCATCCTTGCGGCCTGGGAATCTCCCCGGTGAATGTCATGCCGGAGGCGATCTCGCGCAGGGCGGGAGACAGGTCGAACCGCGCCCCCTTCTGTTCGAGTTCCTCCCGGGTGAAAGGGATACCGATGGACCTCGTCCGGGGTCCGGCCGGGCCGTCGAAGCGCGCAAACCGTTCTGTGAATACGTCCGGGTGGGCGAATACCGTTGCCTGCCTGCTCGTATCCAGGAAGTCGGCCAGGCCGCCTGTGTGGTCGTAGTGGCCGTGGCTCAATGCCACCCGGTCCACCCTTGTGAGATCTTTCCCGAGCAGCGAGGCGTTCCGGATGAGGGACATGCCCTGTCCCGTGTCGAAGAGAACTCGATCTTCTCCCCGTTCGATCAGGAGGGAAAGCCCGTGTTCCCCGATGATCCCCTGCCCCACACCGGCCGTGTTCTCACAGAGGACGGTTACGGTTGTTTTCACGTGGCGGCCTTTCTGCGAAAACGCGGCTGCGCCGCGAGGCGCAAGCCGGTCTGAAAAGCCCTAGTGATCGCAGATGTTGTCCCCGGTGACCAGGGTGCCGTCGAGGTGGGCGCGTACGACTTCCTCGGCGGGAAGACTGGCCGCCCCGTAAACGACCTGGATGTTGTTCTGGGCGAAGAGCTGCTGGGCCCTCATTCCCATCCCGCCGCAGATGATCACGTTCACGCCCAGTTCGTGAAGCCAGGCCGGCAGCACCCCGGGCTCATGGGGCGGCGGTGTCTGGTATTCGGTTTTGACGATTTTCCCGTCCTCAACGTCCACGACGGCGAATTGTTCGCAGTGTCCGAAATGGGGGCAGAGTGTGCCCTGTGCAGTAGGAACAGCGATACGCATGAGTCCTCTCCTTTCCTGTCACCAATGGCCTTCGACATTGGCGCTGGTTGCTTCCGTCAGTTCGCCTTTCTTGAATGCCTCGACGGCGTCACGGGCCGTTCCCTTGACGCCCGCATAAACCTTGATGCCTGCCTCGGCGAGAACACGGAACGCCTTGGGGCCGCAGTTGCCCGTAAGAACGGCCTGCGCACCGGTGTCGGCCACCGTCCGTCCCGCCTGTATGCCGGCGCCCTGCTGGGCCTGGAGGTTCTGTGTGTTGGAGACAGGGGTGTAGGTATCCGTTTCCGTGTCATAGACGAGGAAGTTCCGTGCCCGGCCGAACCTGGGGTCCACTTCGCTGTCCGGCGAATCTCCCTGAGCGGTAATGACGACTTTCACCGTATACCCTCCTCTTTTAGGATTGCCTCGAGTTCCGAGGCTCGGTTGTAGTTCTCGACCTTGATCTCCACGGCCTGGACGCCGGGGACGGACCGAACACACTGTTGCATGTCCCAGGCGAGTTTGAACGCCATAGGGCAAACCGGGGAACTCGGGCGAAAGGTCAGAATCGCCTCGTACCCCGCTTCTTTCCTGTGCAGTTCCGTATGCCTGACGAGGCCCATTCGCATGACGTCGAGGCCCGTTTCCGGGTCGATGATCCCTCGGAGGGCCTGCCGGATGTCTTCGAGGATCCGGGTCTCATCGTAATCCGGTGTGCTCAGCGATTCCGGTAGAGTTTTTTCCATGATTCTCTTCCCCTGAAGAGGTAATCCTGAATCGCCTTCTTGAGTGTCTCGGTCGCCAACTCCGCACAGTGCTCGTGCGTGGCGGGAAGCCCCCCCAGGGCCTGGGCGATCTTCTTTGCGTCGATCCGCATGGCGTCGGCAAGGGTCTTGCCTTCCGCCATCTCCATGGCCATGCTGCCGCATGCAAGTGTGAAGCCGCACCCGAAGGTGTCGAATCGCGCTTTACGGATACGCCGATCCTGGACCGCGAGAAAGACTTCCATCGTATCCCCGCAGTCTCCCCGCACATGGGCATATCCATCCGGGAAGGCGATTTCACCGAGCATAGAAGGGTTCTTTGCCCTTCTCATGACCTCGGCAGATGCCTGGGGACCGGATTCCGGGCCTGTCTCATTCAAAAGTTCCGGGTCTGCAACCATACCTTCGATACTTTCCTGATCCACAAGACCTTGGGATGATATGGGGCTATTTCTCCACGGCCTCCAGCAGCTGTTTCACCACCTTCTCGAAGGCGCCTTTCAACTCGTTCTGCTCATCGCTGAGTACATAGGGCTGGCCTCTGTCACAATGCTCCGGCATGTCCGGGGCAATGGGCAGGGCTCCAAGGAAAGGAACATCGAGTTCCCCCGCCGCCTTTTCTCCACCGCCCTGGCTGAAGAGCGGAATGAAGCCGTCACAATGAGGACATCGCATACCGCTCATGTTTTCGATTATACCGAGGACCGGGAGATTCAGTTTTTTTGCGAAATTCACGCATTTCCTCGAATCAAGAAGGGCGACCTCCTGCGGCGTTGTTACGATCACCGCGCCGTCGGCTTCCGGGACCAGTTGGGCAATGCTCAAGGGCTCGTCCCCCGTGCCGGGAGGCGAATCCACGATCAAAAAGTCCAGCGCACCCCAGTCGACGTCCTGCAGGAATTGCCGGATTGCGCCCATTTTCAGGGGGCCTCGCCAGATCACCGGCGAATCGCTGTCCGGCAGGAGGCCCGCCATGCTGATCGCCTTCAGATGGGGAAAAGGCCGGAAGGGAGTGAGCTTGTTTTCCCTCCCTCCCGCCGAGAGCGTCCATCCCTCGATGCCGAGCATCTTGGACACGTTCGGTCCGTGGATATCGATGTCCAGAATCCCGGTTTCATATCCCCTGGCCGCCAGGGCTGCTGCCAGGTTGACCGCCACGGTACTCTTGCCCACCCCCCCCTTGCCGCTCAAAATGAAGATCTTGTGCCGGATTGCGGCCAGGGTCTCGCGCAACAGGCGGTCTTCGTGCTCCTGCTTGAGTTTCGCGTCGCAATCACTCGCGGAGCCGCAGGTACTGCAGCCCGAATCCTTGTCGCAGCTATCCTTTGCCATTACGTTCCCCTTTCCTTGCACACCGTTTTCGCATCCGCTTCCGCCTGCATGTATCGCCGCCCGCGCAGTAGGGCCCGGAGCGTTTCGAGGCCGGAGCGTGCAGGATCGCCCCTGCCCGAAGGTCTCCGCCCACATAGTGATCGAGCGCATCCCGGGCGTCTCCGATGACCCCTCCGATCACCCGAATCCCGTGATGCTGAAACATCCGAAAGACAAAACCGCTCACCGCGCCGCAAATCAAGGTTTCGATGCCGAGATCGGCGATCTGTTGAACACGCCGGATGGCGTCCGTCTCCGATAAGACCGCTTCCTCGAGCTGCACGTTTCCCTTGCCGTCATTCCGGGCCACCATAATCGTGTCCGCGCAGTCCAGCCTGTACGCCACACGATTGTCGATCTGTACGATGCCGACTGGTTTCATGGGCTGTTGTTTCCCCCGAAGGGTTGCCACAGAGCAAGCTTCGTGCCAGTCGAATCGATGCGGGCGTAATGTTTTAGAATGCCGTAAATCAAAGAAAAATTCAATGCCGCAGCGCCGGGGCGTGTCGTTGCAGCCCGGAGATGTCTATTGCAGGATGCAATTGCAATGGCAAGTTGATTGCAAAATGCAATAGGCGTTCTATCAAGGGTAGGAGATCCCGTACCGCTTCATCTTCCGCCAGAGAGTGGTTTTGTGGAGCCCCAGTTCCCCGGCCGTCTTCAGCCGGTTTCCGCCATGCTTTGCCAGGGTCTTGCGGATCAGTTGGATCTCGGTGTTTTTGAGGACGGGCAGCGCGTCCGGAAGGGTCGATGAGCGTTGCGCTGCGGTTCCTGCCGCTTCGCGGATCTCCGGGGGGAGATGTTCGAGTTCGATGCGTCTGCCCCGGCAAAGGACACAAGCGTGTTCAATCGTGTTTTCGAGTTCACGTACATTGCCCGGGAAGGGGACCTCCATCAGACAGCGGAGTACCTCGTCCGATACCCCGGAGATGTTTTTCCCCATTCTCACGTTGAACTGCTCCAGAAAATGGTCGATGAGCAGGGGGATATCTTCCCTGCGTTCACGCAGTGGAGGAAGGATGATTTTGACCACGTTGAGGCGGTAGTAAAGGTCTTCCCGAAATCCTCCCTTGCGAACCATCTCGCGAAGGTCGTGATGGGTGGCCGCCAGGATCCTCACGTTCGCCTTCACCGTGTGGGTGCCGCCGAGCGGTTCGTATTCCTTCTCCTGCAGGACCCGCAGGAGTTTCACCTGCATGGCGAAACTCAAGTCGCCGACCTCGTCGAGGAAGAGGGTGCCGCCTTCCGCGAGGGCAAACCGGCCCGGCTTGTCCCGTTTGGCGTCGGTGAAGGCCCCCTTGACGTAGCCGAACAGCTCGCTCTCCAGAAGGGTGTCGGGCAGGGCCCCGCAGTTCACCACAACATAGGGTTTCCCCTTCCGGGTGCTCAGATTGTGAATGGCCCTGGCAAAGAGTTCTTTTCCACTCCCGCTGGGCCCCTCAATGAGAACGGTGGAGTCCGAATCCGCGATATCCGGAAGCACGCTGAAGATCGCCTGGATTCGATGGTTCTTGCTGATGATGTCTTCGTAGGAGTATTGCTTGTGGATTTTCTTTTTGAGGATTTCCAGGGGCGAAAGATCGCGGAAGGTCTCCACGCCGCCGATGATCCCCCCCTTCGCATCCTTGAGAACGGCGGTGGAGACGCTGATGGGGATCCGTTTTGCCCGGCCGTTCAGGATGGAAACCGGTTTATCGATGATTTGCCTGCCCGTGGCAAGGGTTTCCCGCAATGCGCAGTCCTGGTGGCAGATGTCGGCACGAAAGATCTCACAGCATTCCTGGCCGATGGCCTGATCCCTGGGGATGCCCAGAATTCGCTCCGCGGCGCGGTTCAGGCTCGTGATGCGGAAGTCCTGATCGACGGTGAAGACGCCGTCCGCCACGCTGTCCAGGATGGTCCGGAGAAAGGCATCCTGTGAACCCCCCTTGACGAGGCCCCCCTTCTTTGCCGTGGAGGAAGGCTTCTTCTTCCGTGTCATCTTCAGCGTCCTTGGCTTAACGGGTGAAGTGCGAATAGCCGACCAGTCATTATGGATGATGGATCTTCATAATGCAACTTGGATGCAAAATGCAAGGTTTGCGATACGAGAGGCGCTATAGATGTTCGAGATCCACGAAAAAAATCCTTCGGTAGGGTTCCCCCCAGTGGACGTGGCGGAGGAAGGGGAGCAGGGCGAGGAAGTAGTAGCGGATCAGGCGCGCCTTGCGGGGGCCCGCCCCGAAGTATTGTGCAAAGAGCCATTTCCAGATCTTGAGATTCGTGTTGTTCCGAACTTGTATGTGGGCCCGGATGCCCCGGCCCAGGGCAAGGGATCGAATCAAGCTCTCCAGCTCGTCTGCTTCCGGAAGGCCGTACTCGAGATGTTCCTGAAGCCAGAGGTGCCCCTCGTTGGCCTTCCGCCGGTAGATGCGGGCGACATCCTCCTCTGCCCTGCGTGCGTGTGCGCCGCAGGGGACGGCAACGATGATCTGCCTTCGGGCGACGCGGATCATCTCAGAGAGGACCCCCGGCCGGTCGGCTCGAGGAATGTGCTCCAGCATGTCGCAGGAGACGATGATTTCAATCGATCGCTCCTTGAAGGGGAGGGCTGTCGCCGTGCCGAGGATCGGACGGATTCGGGACCCTTGCGGGGTGGCCGGCAGGGAGCGGTCCAAGGCGATCGTCCGTCGGCCCCAGTACAGGGAGAGACCCGCTCCTCCGGATCCGACGTCCAGGACCTGTTCGGCCCCGACCTGTTCCAGGTGCTCTGCTATGGGCAGGTAACGCAGCGCCGCATCGAGGTTCCACTGCGGATACCGCGTGTCGATGTAGCCCTGGAGCCGTTTTCGGAGGAAGGCAGCGGGGGATTGCATGACATTTCCGGTCCACATTCCATGGGGCGCTTAGAAGAGCTGTAGAACAGCTTGGGCGATGAGCCCCGCCACGAGCCAGCCACCCGCGAGCCGCACCCACCAGACGGCCCAAACGACATACCAGAGGGGCCACAGGGGAAATTCATCGGCCGACAGGGTTGGATCGAACCGCTCTTTCAAATCCCTGGGGATGGCGTCCTCGGCCAATGAGAAGGCTTCTTGCGGGGTAGCCGGCATCGGCTGGCTGAGGGTTATGAGAAAACGCGTCGCCCGGGGAATGGAAAGCAGGGCCAGGAGTGCCGGCCAGGGCAGGCCGCCCGCGGCGGTGAGGCCTACGATCACCAAGTAGAACGTCCAGACCATGAGCTGCGTTGTGCGCTTGGCGCGTTCACGGCCGAGGACCACGGGGAGGGTCTTCACGCCCTTGGCCTCGTCTTTCTCCTCCTTGTCGAGGTGTTTGCCCATCAGGGCGGTCGTGACGGCCAGGCCATACGGGATGGAGGCGATCCATATGTGTCCCGGCACCTTCCCCGTCAACACGTAATAGGTGCCGCCGATCATCAAGGGCCCCCAGATGAGAAAGATGGCCAGTTCGCCCAACCCGCGCTGTTTGAGTTTCAGCGGAGGGGCTACATAGAAAACGCTCATCAGGAGCCCGCCGACGGCAAAGGCCATTACGGGCCATCCGCAGAGCCGGGTGAGATAGAGCGCGATGGCCAGGTCGATGATGTTGCAGATAAGGATGGCGGCGATGAGGGTATTTTGGCTGACCAGGCCGTCCAGCAGGGGATGGGGGGCATAGGCGGCCCGGGGGTAGTCCGCCGTGTCTACCCCCTCCCGGACATCGAAGAGGTCGTTGACCATATTGTTCGCAGCGTGTGCCAGAAGCAGGCCGACGAGAACGAGAAGCCAGCGGCCGAAGGGAAAAGATCCGTCCAGGGCGGCAAGGATGCCGCCGAGGAGCGCGGATAGGAAGGTCATGGAGAATACGCAGGCCCTGACAATGACCAGCCACTTGCTGACCGGATCCATTTTCTTGCCGGGGGCCACGTTGCAGGTCCGCAATACGTCCATCCAGTTGTCGATCATGCCGGTTTGCCTCCTCTGATGTGCAGGATCTGCTATTCTGCCACGGGCGGGACTGCCTGACAACTCGAGAGCGAAGAAGAGGGCAGGGGGACAGGCCGGTTTGCGCCGCGACGGCTACTTCATGTGAGCCGCATCTTTGAGCTTTTCGATCGCTTTGTGCATGTTCCACCATCCGTTGTGGAAGGCGGCGTAATCCTGCGCGCCGCCCATGGCCGACGCATATCGGATCGAATTGGCGAAGAAGAGCCATTGTTCGGTCCAGACGATTTCGATGGATTCGTCGAACGGATTTTCCCTCGATGCGTTCCCCTGTCTCCAGATCTGTTCCATGATCTGCGTGGCCGTCCGAACCGCCCGGTCGGTGTCTGCAATCGTCCCGTCCATCTTCTCGAAATGCTTGGCCACCCACATGGTGCTGTGGCATCCCTGGCAGAGTGCCTGCATGTTCCTCTTGCGGTCTTTCTGCGTCTTGCGGTCGATCAGGAAACGCGTAGCCGGCTGGCCGTCGAAGGTGACGGGGAGGGGTTGCCCGTCCGCATTGCGGATCTTCGACGTGTCCGGAGCGATCGGTTGGGGATGGCTGTAGATCACCCCGAAGAGACTTTTCCAGAGGCGCTCCCCATATCCATGGGTCCTTTCCGTGATTACGGCGCCTTCCGGGTCGACCACGAGACTGCCATGGCAGGCAGCGCACGTGGGCGCGTGAAAATCCCGGCCGAGTCTCCAAGGCACCGCGTCGAAGTCCCACCCTTCCTTCCGGGAGCGGAACAGGTTGCCGTGCTTGCTTTCTTTGTATACACCCCAGCCTGGCGCGTCAGGCTGGAGATGGCACTGGCTGCACACGTAGGGCTGGCGAGCAACCTGGATGGAGAATGCGTGGCGCGGGTGGCAGGATGAACAGGAGCCGATCGATCCGTCGGGATTGAGCCGCCCCACCCCCACGTTGGGCCAGCCCTGGAGCACGGGCACCTCCATGACGTCCATTTCGGTCTCGATTTTCTTCAGCCCGAGCATCTTCACACGGGTGCCGTGACACCCGTAGCAGGTGTCCATCTGCGTTGCCGTTGTCGAGGGCAGCCGCTCCAGGCGGCCTGCCGCAATCTTCCTGCCGCCGATCACGGTTTCCACCAGGGAGTGATACAGGGGATTGTCGTGGAGATTTCCGTACGCGTGGGCCATCTTGTTCTGCTTGGTGTACTGCTTCCTTTCGAGAGGGTGACATTGTGCGCAGTCGGCCGGGGTGACGACCACGTGGACCCTGTAGCCGTTGTGAAGAAAGGTGTCTTCGTGAGAATCGGGATTCGCCGTGTGGCACTCTGCGCACCCGACGGCCACGGAACCCAGAGCGTCACCGATCTGATGGATGGAGGTCAGGGAGACTCGGCGCTCTTTCCCGGGCTTCTCGAAAGCCGTCCGGACCGTATTCGATGCGTGTCGGCTTCTTCTCCAGTCATGGGTGATCCCGGGGCTGAAGAGGCTGTGACAGGAGAGACACTCCTCCGTGGCTTCACTCAGGGGTGGGGTGGATTCGGCGGAGGCCCCCGGTGAGAAGGCGAGCAACCAGCAAAACGAGGCGCAGACAAGAATAAAGGATTCTCGGCAAGGCATGCTTGTCTCCCGGTTTGCTCGAGGATGCATTGCATCATGTCCTGTATCCGCCGGGATTGCAACACGCCCGGTGGAGATCGTCTGCTTTGCGCCGGGGCTGCGGCGGGGATGATTGCAAATTGCATCGTATTCGCCCTCCTCCGGATTGGGCCTGCCCGGTCGTTGGTGTTCCGGAGGACGGTTTTCCATGTCCTGATCAGGGGTTATCCGTATGCTCGAACCAGGCGGCACGATTCTTGCTCAAAGTCTGTGCGGTTTGTTGTAAAGCAACGGAGACATCCCTGACAGGGAGATATCCTTCCCGGAAAGCGAAAGGAGATGCCATGAAGGTAGCCGTTTCCTCTACAGGTCCGAACCTTGCGGATCCAGTGGACCCGAGGCTCGGAAGATGCGAGTACTTGATCCTTGTCGACCCGGATACGATGGAGTTCGAGGCCATTGAGAACGAGAACAAGACGCGGGGCGGCGGGGCGGGAATCCAGACGGCAAGGACCATCGCGGAGCGGGGAGCCACCGTCGTCCTGACCGGAAACTGTGGCCCGAACGCGCACGAAACCCTCACGGCCGCGGGGGTACAGGTCATAACCGGGTTGTCGGGAACCGTACAGGAGGCCCTGGAGCTTTTCAAGCAGGGGAAGCTGAGCGCGAGCGGGGGGCCGAATGTCCAGAGCCACGCGGGTCTGGGGGGAGCCGGGGCTTCCGGAGGCGGAGCCGGTTTCGGTATGGGACGGGGCGGCGGAATGGGT
>WFRX01000278.1 GCA_015486285.1 bacterium | reverse complement strand
GGTGTGAGAGTAAGGCTGTTATTTTAGGTTATCTGCTTGACTCTTGATACACCTTTTGTTATTTTACGATAATGTCATATTCTAAAATAATAGAAGGGCTTATTTTTAGGATACGGGAAAACGATGAAGCGCAAACTCCAGGGACATTATGTAACCATATCAACGGTGGGTGAGGAGGCCCAGGCCTTTGTTCCCGCTCCGTTGCCCCCGAAACCGCCCATCGAGTGGACGCCGGAGTTACGCGGCAAGTTCGACCAGGCGCTGTTGGCTCTCGGGCGATTGGACAGCATTGCGACCTTCCTGCCCGATATTTCCCTGTTCCTCTATATGTATGTCCGCAAGGAGGCGGTGCTCTCCTCCATGATCGAGGGAACGCAGTCATCGCTCTCCGATCTTCTGCTTTTCGAACTGGACATGGAGCCCGGTGTGCCGACGGATGATGTCCGGGAAGTGAGCAACTATGCGGCAGCCCTGGCCTATGGCCTGAAACGCTTGAACGAAGGGTTCCCGCTCTCCCTGCGTTTGATACAAGAAATGCACTCCATACTGCTTGCCAAGGGGCGGGGCAGTAACCAGATGCCGGGCGAATTCCGCAGATCCCAGAACTGGATCGGCGGCACCCGGCCCGGTAACGCGGTCTTCGTTCCTCCACCTGCCGACCAGGTTATGGAGTGCATGGGGGAACTGGAGTTGTTCCTGCATGACCGGCCGGAACCAACCCCGGCGCTCCTCAAGGCTGCTCTGGCCCATGTGCAGTTCGAGACCATCCATCCGTTTCCGGATGGCAACGGCCGTCTTGGACGGCTCCTGATCACGCTGCTTCTGTGCGAGCAGAAAGTGCTTCGGCAACCCCTACTTTACCTGAGCCTCTATTTCAAGACACACCGCCGGTATTACTATGAACTGCTGCACAACGTGCGCCTGACCGGAGACTGGGAAGCCTGGCTTGATTTTTTCGCCGAAGCGGTTGTTGTCACCGCCACCCAGGCGGTCGAAACAGCGCAACAACTTGTCGATCTGGCAAATAAAGACCGTGATAAAATCAGCAGTCTCGGCCGGGCCGCGCCATCCGCCCTGCAGATTCATCGGGCCTTGATGGAACGCCCCATCACCACTTCGGGGTGGCTGGTAGAGAAAACCGGCATCACTCCGGCAACGGTCAACAAGGCGCTCTCACATCTGGAACGCTTGGGCATTGTCCGGGAATTGACTTCCCGCAAGCGCAACCGGATTTTCAGCTATACCGGCTGCGTGGACATCATGAACCAGGGAACGGAATTGCCAGGGTAAAGGCGAAGGAAGGTGTGTTGTGATCGACTATTACTCTTGACCTATGTTCCTACTGTGCGTATAACAGGAACAAATGCCAAGGAGGTTTGCTATGTCCAAAACCCGTCTCAATGTAAGTCTCGACCAGGATCTTGCCGAATTTGCCAAGGTCTTTGCCGCTGAAAATCGCACGTCGGTTGCGGATATGGTCACGCAATATCTGCTGGCCCTGAAGCGGCGTGTCGAGGGCGAATATATGGAAGAAATTCTCGCCCATCCGGCCTTTAAGCAAGCCATGGAAGACGCCCAGGTCAAACTGCGCGCCGGAACCGCACAGTGGCATTCATACGATGAGGTCTTCGGAGACTGATGGAAACCAGATTTGAAACCGCTTTCCTGAAGGCCGTTAAAAAGCACGCCTCGATAAAGGAACTGGTTCAGAAAAAGGTTGACATGATCATTGAAAACCCAATGGCCATTGGCGAACCGTTGAAAGGTAACTGGCAGGGGTTTTATTCATGTCCGGTGAAGCGCAATTTCATCATCATCTATCTATTTTGCGAAGTGTGCCGGAAAAAAGGCGACCCTACCGTCGTGGCCTGCTCGGATTGCCGGGAAACACCGGACAAGACCATCAAGTTCGTTCTGCTCGGGCCTGATGATAAAGCCTACGGAATATAACAGAACGGAAATTGCGGATTCCGGACCCCTCGATATTCCCACTGTTAAACCCACTTTCAAGCAACCTGACCGGTCCGTATGGTCCGAAGGGAGCACGCAAGGAATATCCGGCCCAGGCTGTAATAAAGCTGGAGCAGCCACCAAATGGAAAATGAACGCAAACAAAAACTGATCGATCTAGGTGCAGAAGCCCTCGCTGAAGCCCTGCTGGATCTTGCCGTGCATTCCGACGCAGCTGATGATCGGATTGAACAACTGATTGCAACCCCAAAGGAAAATGTTCAGCGGTTTAAAAAGAAGCTTTCCAGCCTTAAACGTTCAAGACGGTTTGTCAATTGGAGAGGCGCTGCCGGTTTTTCCCGGGAGCTTGAAATGCTGTTGCGGGATGTGAAAGCAGGTGTGAGTGATCCGCTTACAGGAATCGAGCTGGTTGCGGCGTTTTACGAGGCCGATAACACCATTTTTGAGATGTGTGATGACTCCAGCGGTACTATCGGCGATGTATTCCGCTATGATGCCAAAGAGCTGTTTATCGACTATGCCTCTCGATGTGCTGACAAAGATAAGGTTGCGGACATCATCCTGAAGGTGAATCAAGAAGACAATTACGGCATCCGGGATACGTTAATTGATTGTGCCGGAGAATACCTGCCTGAAGATGCTATCCGGAGAATGATTGCCGCACTTCAGAAACGGGCCGACAAAGAAAAAGAAGAATACGGCAAGCGCCATCACCTGCTGCTGATAGAATCCTTGGCCCGGCAGATCAAGGATGCCGAGCTGTTTGAAAAGACCCGCATTGGTTCATGGGGAGAGCTTTCTACAGCGGCATTTATCGACATTGCCCGGGTCTATCTGGAAAGCGGCGATGTTGAAACGGCCCATTCATGGCTCAAGAAAATCCCGGAAGGTAAGACCTTTCAGGCATACGAACGGGATAAACTGCTGCTGGAAATATATCAAAAGCAGGGTGACTCCGCTAAATTGACGGAACTCCTCTACCTAAAATTCAGATCTCATCATTCTATTGACACCCTGCAGGCGCTTCTGGATGTGATCGGCCATGACAGGCGGAATGAAATTATCAATGATGAAGTTGAGCAGATTCTGAAAACCGACAGCCTCCGGGAATCGGATGCAGAATTCCTGATTGCACTCGGGAAGATTGATGAAGCGGAAGTCTACCTTCTGGGGCGTGCCAACCAGCTTGATGGGAACCATTACGGAAGCCTGCTTTCTTTAGCCGAAGCGATGGAGTCAGAAAACCGTCATCTTGCTGCCAGTCTGATCTTCCGCAGCTTATTGATATCGATTTTGGAGCGTGGCTACACCAAAGCATATCCCCATGGTGTGCGCTATCTGAAAAAGATGGATAAACTGTCTGAGGCCATAACCGACTGGAAAATCTTTGATCATCACGAAGCATTCAAAGCGAAGATCTTTCAGGCATATGGTCGAAAACGAAGCTTCTGGTCAAAATATGAGGTGAAAAAATGAACGAACGATATTATCTGCTGAAAATACAACTCCTTGATCTCGAACCTGCCATCTGGCGGCGTTTTGTGGTGCCCGCCGGCATCACATTGGACCGGCTGCATGATGTCATTCAGATTGTCATGGGCTGGACCGACAGCCATCTGCACGAATTCACGATTGGAAAAAAGCGCTATACCGAATATCCGGAATCGAAAGAAGACGGGCTGGTGTGCGGCAAATACCGTCTCGGTGATCTGATCAAACAGAAAGGCCGCCGCTTTCACTATCTGTATGATTTCGGTGACAGCTGGGAGCATGAGCTTGTTCTCGAGGAAAACCGCTATTTCGATCCGGAACTGAGAACGGAGCTGGCTTGTCTTGAAGGTGAAAGGTCCTGTCCGCCTGAAGATGTGGGCGGCGTGCCCGGCTATTATGAATTCTGCGAAGCCCTGAAAGACCCGAATCATGACGAGCATGAAAGCTATATGGAATGGTCCGGTGGTGACTTTGACAGTGAACGATTCGATATCGAATCGGTTCACTGGGAACTGATGAAATACCTCCGCTGGTCCCGGGACCGATATCAGAGCTGGGGAGGTGTTGAATAATGTGGGCAGCCTCATGAGCAGCAGCTACTCTCCACCCTATACACTTACGCCAACCATTCTGCGGGCGGTATCGGAGATCAGCGAGGCGATTGGCAGATTATCCGTATTATCCGACACCCGGCTCACGCCTCGACTGCGCAGGGAAAACCGCATTCGCACCATTCAGGCTTCCTTGACCATCGAAAACAATACCCTGACCCTGTATCGTTGGAGGCCGCTCTTTGCCTACCTGCCGGTGGAGACCGTTATCCATGAGCGGCAGGAGGACTACTACCGAGTGCTGCCCGAGGCGGACAACCTTGCCGAAGCAACGCCATTTGTGGAATTCATTCTCCAGGCCCTGCTCGATACCATCCGGGGAGCTGTCTTTACCGACCAAGTCAGCGACCAAGTGGCGCGACTCATCCAGGCGCTTGCCGCGGGCGAGATGGGAAGCTCTACCCTGATGAACGCATTGGGCCTTTCCCACCGCCCCACCTTCCGCAAGAACTATCTGACACCGGCCCTGGAAGGAGGCTGGATCGAACGGACCCAACCCGATTCCCCGCGCAGCCCGACCCAACGCTATCGCTTAACCGACAAGGCCGGGAGATGGCTGCGAGAACAGGGCAAATGAAAGGAAAACCCTTCCGTGACATCTGTTACCTCATTGAAGCGCATAAGAAATATCCTCCGGATCATCTATTCGAAAGAAACAGCCGACGCGCTGCTGGAGCATCTGAAGAACCGAATGGATGTCTACGGCAGAAGTTCCGCCATACGGCACCGGAGGGAAAAGTACGGGGACCGGCCCTTGTTGGGGGAAGAATATTCAATCCTGATCACCTACGCGGACAATATTTACCGTGAAGGCGAAAAGCCGCTCGAAACCCTCCATGGTTTCCTCAAGAAATACGTAAAAGACATCATCACAGGCGTGCATATACTGCCCTTTTTCCCGAGCAGTTCGGACGGTGGCTTCGCAATCACCGATTACAAGGAAGTGGATCCGAACTTCGGCTCGTGGCAACACATCAGCAATATAGCGAAAGATTATCACCTGATGGTGGATCTGGTGTTGAACCACGTATCCAGTCGATCGAAATGGTTTCAAGGGTTTCTCAAGGGAGACAAGCGGTACAGGGATTATTTTATCTGGAGCGATCACGAAATCGATATGCCTGAGGTATTCAGGCCGAGAGAAACCCCCTTGTCCACGGGGTTCGACACAGCGATGGGCAGGAAATATGTGTGGACCACCTTCAGTGCGGATCAGATCGACCTGAACTACAGAAACCCGGAAGTGCTTCTGAGGATCGTCGATGTTCTTCTCTTCTATCTTTCGAAAGGCGCTGAAATTGTCCGGCTCGACGCGGTTGGATATATCTGGAAAGAGCCGCACACGAGTTGTGTCAACCTGTCGAAGACCCACCAGATCGTCAGGCTTTTCAGGCATATCCTGCAGTATGTTGCTCCATACGCCATGCTCTTGACCGAGGCCAATTTCCCCTTCAAAGAGAACATCGCCTACTTCGGCGAAGGGGATGAAGCCCACATGGTGTATCAATTCTCGCTTCCCCCCTTGGTGCTGGACGCCTTTGCCAGGAAAGACGCCGCGCACATCAATCGCCTTACGCGAAGAACGCGGCAGGACCTCCTGTTCTTCGATTTTCTTGCGTCCCATGATGGAATCGGGTTGCCTGGCGCCAGAGGGATCCTCCGCAAGAAGGAGATGGACAACCTGCTTCGCATCACCACCGAGCACGGCGGTTTGGTGTCGTACCAGGTACAGAACGGAAAGAAGGTCCCCTACGAACTGAACATCACCTATTTCGACGCAATCAACGACCCGCGACGGCCCGACGATCCCCTTGCCGTCAAGCGGTTCATCGCGTCACAGGAGATCATGCTGGCCCTGAAGGGGGTCCCCGGCATCTACATACACAGCCTTCTCGGCTCCAGGAACTATATCAAGGGGGTAAAGGATACGGGCGTCAACCGCATGATCAACCGGGAAAGGCTGCATCTCGACGCCCTGGAATCATCCCTTCGTGACGACGGATCCCTTCGGCACCTGGTATTGGAGCAGTTCCTGCGGCTGCTCGACGCCCGCAAGCGTATCCGCGCCTTTCATCCCGCCGGGAACCGAAGAGTGCTTTCTATCGACAAGAGACTCATCGCCATCGAACGAACCTTCGAGCAGGAAAAGGTAACGGCCATCATAAACGTCAGCGACGAGACGATCCCGGTCCCGCAATTCGAGATGAAATTCGACCTGATTACCCGCACCCTGTTCAACGGCCGGGTCGAGCCCTACGGGGTTTATGCCCTCGAATAGATGAGGCGATCCGGAACGCGCCGGGAATGCCGGATGCATGAGGCTGCAGAAAGGAGACTATTTCATGAATTCTTCAAGCCCCAGGGATCTGAGTTTTTCGGCTGTCGGAAGGCCGGTCTTCTGATCCCAACCTCTCTCATCGTAGTAGTCATCGATCAACCGATTCATGTCCTCACGCGTCAATGGTTTCTTCCGGTAGTAATCCATGAGAACCAGGTCCATCCGGCCGGCCTTCATGGGCTGAAACCATTGATCCGGGACGGTATCGTCCGAGCGGTCAAATCCTTCCCGGGCGTTCAATCGTTTATCCAGGTTCCAGATCATCTCTCCATATCCAGCCAATTCGGCAGGTGTAGCGGCCTTGCCGGTGGCCAGCGAGTAGAGCTCCGCCAGGGTCTCGGAATTGTAGTTCATCGCAACGGCGTGGCGCGAGCAGATCCCGAAAATATTGAAAACGCTGAACCGATCCTCGATGTATTTGGTGAAGCGGGCCATATTCAGTCCCGTAGGATCCGCGAAGATTCGCTCCATAGCGTCTTCGGGAACCCCGATTCTGTGACAGTGCCTCCGGATCTGTTCAATGGGCCTGCCCGGAACAAAGGAGGTAGGGCCGAGACCGGGCACGGTATGTGCGCCTCCTCGGGTATTGACAATCGCGGTAAAGACCTCGGTTCCAAAGAGGAGTCTTGGATCAAATACGACATAATGGCCTTTGATTTGAACAGCCATCTTTTCGGCTTCCGGGCCGAAGGCCTCGATGGCCGCGGGGTAGCCGTCTACCAGGATGCCGCCAAGCCCGGTCTTCTGTGACATCTCTTCCAGTAGCATGCCGGCCGTCTCGAAGTCCCGCCTCAGTCGACGGCCTCCGGTCTCCTTTTCCGTTATGATGCCATTATCATAAAGATGTATCGCGTAATTGATGATATCGGAGGCGGCAAGTTCATCGATGCCGTATCGGTTGGCCAGGTCTGTAAGCTTTATGCCCCGACTGTAGTCTTTCAGATCGAAGGCGACACCCCAGCACACGGCAGCGCCATCGAAATGGGAGACGTAGGTTTCAAGACCCTCGAAATCCCCCCTTTTCGCCTGGACAACCTTTTTGCAGGCAATCGGGCAGGAAGGGCAGGCTACAGAAGCCTTCCTCACCTCGTTCAATACCTTCACCCCGTACAGTTCGTTCGCCTCCCCGGGAGGGGAAAGCTCGGTCCAGTATTTGACAGGCATGGAAAGGTCCGGAAAGGATTCCCAGGAATACATGGTGCTCAGCTTCATCCATCTTTCCCGCTGAGGGTAATTCTTGACGCCTTCAATCAGTTTGGATGTGAGCTTCCTGAATTTCTTCGGATCGGCGATCCCGATTCCCTTGGTGCCCCGCACAACCATGGCCTTCAAGTTCTTAGCGCCCATGATGGCCCCCAAGCCGCCCTTGCCCAAAGAGGCCACCTTGTCCACATAGGCGAAAGATAGATTGCCGAGATTCTCTCCCGCCTGTCCGATCGCCATGACGCTGCACCGATGTCCGTGTTCTTCCCTGAGTCGATCCGTGGTCTCAAATATATCCTTCCCCCAGAGGAAAGATGCGTCACGGATCTCGATCGTATCGTCGAAAATATCCAGGTAAACCGGCCTGTCCGACCGGCCTGTTATGACAAGGCAATCATACCCGGCCCATTTCAACATGTGGGCCAGGCTGCCGCCGCTGGCCGCCGTTGATATCGTACCGTTCAGTGGAATCTTGGCCGTAAGGAAAAGCTTCGATGCCCCGGGGGCATTCGTACCGACGAGGAGGCCGGTCCCGATGATGATGGGATTGTCCGGCGAGAGGGGATCGACACCGCGCGGGATCAAGTCGTAGGCCAATTTGCAGTTGAGCCCCCACCCTCCGGCAAACTTGAGCGCGATCTCCGGATCGAGCGGATCCCTTTTGATCTCTCCGGATGTCAGGTCAATGCCGGCTATCTGCCCTGCAAATCCATTCGAGCTCATCGGCCCACCTCCTTTGCAACCTGGGGCGCTCTTCGCCGTTGCCGAGTCCTCGGTTCACCGCCCCTATACGGTAGAGAGCCGAAGTGTGAAGCGGGGCGGTTCGTTTCATGGTCTCTCGATACGGCCGTCCCGGATCAGACGTAATCCTCGGTCAGGGGCAGCACATCCGGATGCATGAGATTGGCCGGGTCAAAGGCCCCCTTCGCCTTCTTCAGCACGGTATAGTAGGTGCCCAGCATGGGCAGATAGTACTCCCCCGCCCCGAACATGTTTCGGAAGAGCGCTGCGCCGTGCTTGAGCATGAGCTTGTTGGTCTTGTGGATCATCGCGGTGGCCCGCTTGACCTCTTCCGGATTGCCCTGGTCCCACCACCAGTCGAACTCGCAGGAGCCTACACGGCCGTACTGAATGGGGCCCTGGATGTCCGTGCCGGTCATGGCGTGCTCGACGCGGATCGCCGGATCGGATGTCTTCCAGTATTTTTTCACCAGCTTCTCATACTCCAGGGCGATAGCGGGGATCTTTTCCAGCTTGACGATGCAGGCGGTCCACTGGAAGGCCCCCTTGTGCGCTCCCACGATGTTCTGCCGGATCCCGAGGGATTTCTTCACCGGATCGGTGGTCCGCATCTCCTGAATTTCAGGGCCGAGCAGGTTCGGGTCCATGATCGCGAGCCCGTTCCGCTCCATGACTTCCTCCACGATCTCCCGCTTGATGGCGAGTTCCTCCTCGTCGTGGCCGGTGATCATGAGCCCGAGCGGGTGGAGCGGGGAAGCCGAGATGACATCCCGGATCGTCACGCCCTCGAGAAGGGAGGTCATCGCCAGGGCGAAGACGCCCGGGTGGCTCTTGTACATGAAGTCGGTGATGTTTTCCCTGGCGAGTTCGTAGATCGCGTCGATCGTTTTGCAGAAGGCCTTGTGCGGGTCCGGGTCGTAGTTGGCCGCGGACATCATCTCCTCCAGCCCCTCCACGTCGTCCGGCTCGGGGTAACACTTGGCCGTGAGTTCGGTGCAGATACCGAACAGGCCGTCCGCATTGAAGAACATCCCGTTGATTTCAGGCCCGGGACAATAGTGTAGCGGCAGGTTGCCCACATGGGGAACGGCGCCCGGCCCGACCTTGAGCAGCTCTCCGTTGGGCAGGACCCAGGTCATGCCTACGGTCAGCTCCGGGTTGCCTCCGTATTTGAAGGCCGTGCCCGCGCCGCCCCGGGCCACGTAGTTGGAGAGCATGGACACACTGCCGAAGGTAAGGGGAAGGATCGGTTTCAGATGGGCTCCGTCCCCGGCCCGGCGCCTGACCGCCTCCCACCAGACGGAACGCATGCGCACCCCGGGACTCACCGTGACGGTCATCGCCTCCTCATCAAAGGAGCATGTCTGATCCATTCGCCGCAAATCGACGAGGATGCCGCCTTTCCGGGAGACCGTGAGGCCGCCATGATTGAAGCCGGTGGTCATGGGAACGACAGGGATGCCGTGCTCGTAAGCGATCCGGATGATGGCCTGCACATCCCCGGTCGTCGCGGGAAGCGCCACAATGTTCGGCCGCTCGCCCGAGAAGATAGTGAAATCCCGGCCGTAAGGGCTCAGGTCCACGGGATTGTCGCTCACCCATTCGGCGCCGATGGCCGCCCCCAGCCTTTCCGCCACGACCTTGAGATTATCCGCCGTCAAGCCGGCCTCCTCTTCCGTGACCCGCGGAGGCCGCCACGCCTCATCCTCGTCCCGGATCGTCCGGCCCGGGTTCAGGATGTTGTCCGGGTCGAGAAATCCCTTGATCCGTTTCAGTACGGGGAGGTGGCCCGGAATGCCGGTGAAGACCTTCCTGGCCAGGGCGCCGTGGGGCCGGCCGAAGAAGGCCCCCCGATCGGCCAGGGACAGGTTGAGCCCCTCGATCGCCCCGGTGTGATCCCTATCGCTGAACCAGTCGTAGACCGCGTAAGCAGCCCTTCCCAGGTCATAGGAGACGATCACCTTGCCCACGCTCTCGTCCGAAACACCGGCATCTCTCGCCGCCTCGTCACAAACCGCATCGCAATCCTTCATTCGCGAGAAAAGGGCGAAAAAGGCGGTGTGGTTGCCACTCGCCTCCATCCAGGGCCGGTCCAGCCGGTCGGTTATGGCGTCGGCCAGATCCGCCCCCGCCGGCTCGCAGCGTACCGCGGAGAAGAGATCGCGCACCTTGTCCTCCTGGTAGGACACATGGCGCGCGCGCCCCTCGAAGCCGACGATCAGCGACCAGGCCGGCAGATCCCTCTCCCGGCCACCGAGCAGCCTCGCCAGCGAAGCCCGGTTCACGGCAAGGTATTCCGTACCCAGCTCCTTGCGGGGAATCTCTTTCAGCGCGGTGAGCACCGCATCCATCTCGTCGAAGGCGTACACCCGGCAGGAACGGGATTCGCAAACGGGCCACAGCATGATCGAGGCCCGGGTGACCACCCCGAAGATATCGTCCGCACCGATGTACCACGTGGACAGGGAAGGGCCGCCGTCCTGGTACCTGCCGTCGGCGCCCTCCTCGCTCAGGGCGTGGGTGCCGGTGCGCTGGACGCTTCCGTCCGCCAGGACGACCTTCTGGTTCGTGAGCGCATAGTCCGGGAGCCTGCACACGGCCTTGCCCACCACGCGGGCGGTGACACATTCGACCACCGAAGGAGAGTTGGCCGCAACCGGAGCCACCGCCTTTACGCCGAGCCCTTCCAGGGCGGCGCTCAACTGATCCCAGGTCACCCCGCGCTCCACGTGCGCAACCAGGTTGAGCGTGTCGATTCGCTCGATCCGGTTCATCCGTGAAAAATCGATGAGGATGCCCTTCCGGTCGAGATCCTCGGGCAGCAGATACCGGTCGTTGCAGGTGACAATGGACACGCCATGCTCGCGGGCCAGATTCACGATTCCCTGCACATCCTCGGTGCCTCCCGGCAGCGCAACCGCCAGGCCCGGCGCTTCCTGCCCGGCGTGCAGAAACCTGCCCGCCGCATCCGGACCGGCGGAGACATGCTCCGCGCCGACAAGGGTTCGCAGATCATCGAGCACGGATTCCACTCTCGCCTCACGGCCCGTCAACGTGGCTTCCATCCTCCGCCTCCCTTTTGGTTACGATCGACCTTATCCAGGCGAGGAGCCCTCCGTCCGATACCTCCCGTATTTCTTCACTTCCGGAACCATGGCAATGAGCGTAAGAAAGATGAAACGCGATGTCAAAGGAAAAGAAGGGAGGAGGGCAAGGGGCGAGGTCTTGGGTCTCAAGGGGGCAGGTCTTGCATTACGACATTTTGCCGTGCCTTCGCTCGCGTTCGCGGTCGGAGGCCGGAGAAAACGAACCCATGTCGCAAGGCAAGCCCTGACCCCTCTACTCCGGCTTCCATTCGATCAGGGCGCCGCACCGGTCGCACCGGTACTTGGTGACCTCGGGTTCGCTTGCGGCCAGCTTTTCAAAATCAAAGCATCTTTCGCCGCTCACCGCATAGCACTCGGGGCAGCAGCCCCCGCCGAGTTCCTCCGCGGAGATGACCAGGTGGCACTTCCTGCAGCGAAGCCGGTCACCTCGTTCCTTCAGAAGGGTCAGTGTTTTGTGGGTGCATTCGGACATGAAAGCGATTTTTTGCGGGATGCTGTAAGAACGGCGGCGGCTGCGTGCAGCGCCGCAGGCAGCCGCCTACCGGCCGCCTCCGTCAAGCAATGCGGTCACCTTGGTGCGATGCTGGTCAAATCCGAGCTTCTCTTCCGGAACACCGAAGGCAAGCCCGAGAAGCTGGGTAATATAGAAGACGGGCATCTTGTAATCGCAATTCTCTTTTCGATTCAAAATCACCTGTCCCCGGTCGAACTGTTCGAAACAGGACGGGCAGCCCACGCAGATGGCCTGAACGTCCTTGTCCGCCATGTGGCTCAATTTCTCGCGGGTGATCTGGTTGGCCGCATCCAGGTCCACCTTGGTCCCGAGCCCGGAACCGCAGCACAGAAGCCGCCGGTTGTACTGGACCGGGTTCATGCCCGTAGCATCCAGGATCTCGTCCATCTGGGTCGGCAGGAAGTGCTTGCTGGGGGAGAGCCGGTCCGGGTACATGATCCGGGGGGGACGGAAGAGATGGCACCCATAGTGGATCCCGATACGGAAGGAGAAGGTCTTCTCGGTTTTTGACCGGATCGCCTCGACCCCCACATCGTCACGGAGCACATCGAGAAGATGCTTGACCTCGATCTCTCCCGTGAATTCCTTGCCCCACGGCTTCAAGACTTCGTTCACCTTCTTCTTCAGCGCGGGGTCGTTTCGCAGAACGAGAGCGGCCTCCTTGAGGGTGTTCGCGCAACCGTTGCAGACCGTCAAGATATTCAAGCCCTCCTGTTCGGCAAGGGCCAGGTTCCTCGCGGCCAGGGCCAGCCAGCTCTCGTAATGAACGAGCCGCAAAAGCGTCGGCGCCGAGCAGCAACTGAAGGGCATGTCGACCAGCTCGATGCCCAGCATCTCGGCAATGATCCGGGTCGCGCTCTCGTGGCCCGGGTACTTGACCGGCATCATACATCCCGGGAAAAAGGCATATCGCATCGGCTTATCCTATCAAAACAGCCATTCCGGTTTGATCCAAAATCCCCTCCACCTCTTCCATAGGCACCTCAGGCAGGGGCTTCAGGCCGAGCTTCTCGCGAATCGAGTCCACCCTCCTCGACACCAGCAGCGCCCTGCCCGTGCGCAGGATCATCTCGGCGCTGGCCCTGACCTTTTCCGGAATGTGGCCCTGCATGGCGGCCTCGTTCATCAGGGAACAGAGCAGGTCCGCCACATCGATGAGCTGCGGGCAGCGATCCTCGCAGACGTGGCAGGTCGTACAGCACCAGAGCTTCTCGTCCGTGATCACCGCCTCGATACCGAGCCGGAGATAGGTGAGCAGGATGTTCCTCGGGTTGAATCCGTCCACCGCAAAGGCCGCCGGACAGCTCCCGGTACAGCGGGCGCACTGGTAGCATTCGTAAAGGAGTTCCTCGTTAAACAGGCCGGGTCGCTTCATCCGGATGCTCTCCCTTCGGCAGTCTCTTCGGGGCAAAGGCCTCGATCCCCTTTTCGATCTCTTCGGGGGTTATCTTCTCCACGATTTCCTTGAGCGCGCTGATCTCCTGCGAGAAGCGCATACCCTCTGCCGCGCTGATCCAGGCCAGCCGGAGACGTTCCTTGTTCAAGCCGAGCCTCGCCATCTTCCGCCACAACCGCTGCACCCTCTTTTCGGTCTGGCTGTTGGCGTTGATGTAGTGGCAGTCACCGATGTGGCAGCCGGACACCAGGACCGCTGCGATTCCCTTGGCAAAGGCGTACTCCACGAACTTGGGATCCACCCTGCCCGAACACATCGTCCGGACGATCCGAACCTCGGCCGGGTACTGGATGCGGCTCACCCCGGAGAAGTCGGCTCCCGCGTACGAACACCAGTTGCAGCAGAAGGCGAGGATCTTTCCGCCCGCATCGGATTCGGCCAGGGCGTCGATCTGCGCGAGGATCTGGTGGTCCTCGAAGTGGCGCATCGTAATGGCGCCGAAGTTGCACTCCGGGCAGCAGGCCCCGCATCCGGTGCAGGCCGCCTCCACCACCGTTGCGACCTTTGTCTCCTCATCCACCAAGATGGCTCCGTACGGACAAACCCGCGCACACAGGCCGCATCCGGTGCAGCGTTCAGGATCGATCCGGGCGGTGATCGCCTCCACGGTCACCTTGCCCTTGGCCATGAGGATGTTGGCCCGGGAGGCGGCGGCGCTCGCCTGGGTGACGCTGTCCTTGATGTCCTTCGGGCCTTCGGCGCACCCGGCCAGGAAGATGCCGCCCGTCGGCGTATCCACGGGCCTGAGCTTCGGGTGGGCCTCCATGAAGAAGCCGTCCGCCATGCTCGGCAGCGACAGCAGCCTCTTGACCACGGCGGAATCCTTCCGCGGCTCGATACCGACCGAAAGGATCACCATGTCCACTTCATACTCGTAGAGCTTGCTCAGAAGCGTATTCTCGCCGATCAGCTTGAGGCTGTAACTATTGTCGTCCTGGAGAATTTCCCCCGGAATCCCCCGGATGAAGACCACACCCTCCCTCCGGGCCCGCATGAGGAGGTCCTCGAATCCCTTTCCAAAGGCCCGGATGTCCATGTAGAAGACATAGATCTTCGTATCGGGCCAGTGCTCCCGGATCAGCAGGGCGTCCTTGATCGTGTTCATGCAGCAGATGTTGCTGCAGTAAGGATTGGACCGCTTCGACCGGGAGCCGATGCACTGAAGAAACCCGACGCTCTTCGGGACCGTCTTGTCCGAAGGGCGGATCAGGTTGCCGCCCGTGGGGCCGCCCGCATTGATCAGCCGCTCGAACTCGAGGGAGGTGATCACGTTGGGGAACCTGCGATACCCGAGTTCCGTGAGGGGCGTGGGGTCGTAGACATCGCTTCCGGTACACACGATGATCGTGCCTACGTCGAGGTCCAGGATCTCCTCCTGCTGCGAGAAGTCGATACATTTGTGCTGGCACGCCTGGTAGCACCGGTCGCAGGCCACGATGCCGTGCTTGTTCATGCAGGAATCCATGTCGATCAGGTAGGTGGCGGGCACCGCCTGCGCAAAGGGAGAATAGATCGCCCTTCGGGTCGAAAGCCCGCAGTCGAACTCGTTCGGCATGTGCTGGGGACAGTCCTTGATACAGTCCCCGCAATAGGTGCAGTCATCGGTCACGTACCGGGGCTTCTTCTTCACCCTGACATGGAAGTTCCCGATATAGCCGTCGACCGACTCCACCTCGCTCAGGGTCATCAACTCGATATTTGGATGCCGGCCCACCTCGGACATCTTCGGGGCCAGGATACAGATCGAGCAGTCCATGGTCGGGAAGGTCTTGTCGATCTGGGCCATGCGCCCGCCGATGCTCGCTTCTTTCTCGACCAGGTACACCTTGTACCCGGCGTCGGCCAGATCAAGGGCCGCCTGAATGCCGGCGACCCCGCCTCCGACGACCAGGGCCCTGGGCGTGATCGGCACCTCGGTCTCGACCTGGGGCTGCAGCAGGCGGGCCCTCGCCACCGACATCTTGACCAGGTCCTTGGCCTTCTCGGTGGCCCCCTGCCGGTCGTGCAGGTGCACCCAGGAACAATGCTCGCGGATGTTGGCCATCTCGAACAGGTAGGCATTCAGCCCCGCCTCCACGCAGGCGGCCCGGAAGGTGGGCTCGTGAAGCCTCGGGGTGCACGAGGCGACGACCACCCGGTTCAGATTGTGTTCCCGGATGTCCGACTTGATCTGCTCCTGGCCCGCATCCGAGCAGGTGTACATCGAATCCTTGGCCAGGACCACGCCCTCGAGGGAGGAGGCATACTTCGCGACCTCCTCGCAATCGAGGGAACCGTCGATGTTCAGGCCGCAATGGCAGACATAGACTCCGATCCTCGGGCCGTTTTCCGCCGTGGCTCTCCGAGCCACTTTATCCTGCCTGTCCGCCTTCCCCTTCTTGGCCATACTGGTATCCCTTTTCAAAGGCCTTGGTATTCAGCTCTTCGGTTCCTTGCGGCACAGAGGCCAGCACCGCGTCCTGCAGGGAATCGCGCCGGACGATGCCCGTAACGGCGGCGAGAAACCCGAGCATCACGATGTTGGCCACCATCTTCCTGCCGAGTTCCTCGGCGATGCGGGTAGCCGGCACGGAGAACAGGCGGGAACATCTCCCCTCCAGCCCGTCGGTCTTCACCAGGTGCCGGTCGATGATGACCGTGGTTTCGGGTTCGAGGCGCCTGGCGTATGTGTTCTTCGCCTCCTCGGACATCAGAACAAGGATGTCGGGCCGGGCGACCTTGGGGTAGTAGATCATCCCCTCGGAGATCACGACGTCCGCGCTGCAGGCCCCGCCCCGCGCCTCGGGTCCGTAGCTCTGGGTAAAGACCGCATTCTTCCCTTCATACAGGGCCGCGCTTCTGCCGAGGATGTTGCCTGCGAGCACAATGCCCTGGCCGCCGAACCCGGACAGGCGAACCTCGAGTCTTTCTTTCTTCTCCGTACCACGTCCCGCCTGGGTATTTTGCAGCTTCGTCATGGAAAATCCCCGATTTTTCGAAATCCCTTCGAACCCTCTGTGAGGCCCCGGGCCTCAGCCGGCGGACGCCTTGGCAAGGACGCCCTCCGTATAGCGTTCAAAGAACGTCGGTTTCTCCCGGTCCACGAATTCCCCGACGATGATCGGACCGTTCAGCCCTGATTCCGCCTCCATCGGGTTGATGTCGTTTCGAATCTCGCTGTTGTCCCGGTAGACCTTCATCTGGTCCAGGCCCGATCCGAGCCGATTCGGCCTTCCATACCCCGTGGGGCATGGGGTGAGGACTTCGATGAACTTGAAGCCCTTTTTGGCGAAACACTTCTTGACCGATTCGATGAGATACCGCGCGTGGAAGCTCGTCCATCGCGCCACATATACCGCTCCGCTGGCATAGGCGAGATGGGTCAGGTTGAACGGGTACTCGCAGTTGCCGTAAGGGGTCGTGACCGTTTTGGCGGCGATGTGGGTCGTCGGTCCGGCCTGCCCGCCCGTCATGCCGTAGTTGAAGTTGTTGACACAGATCACGGTCAGGTCCATGTTCCTTCGGGCGGCATGAATGAGGTGATTCCCCCCGATGGCGAAAAGGTCTCCGTCTCCGCTGAAGACCACGACTTCCATCTCCGGCTTGGCGAGCTTCAGCCCCGTTGCAAACGGGATGGCGCGGCCGTGGGTCGTGTGGTAGGTATCCATGTTGAGATAGCCCGCCACCCGCCCCGTACATCCGATACCGGAAACGACGGCACAGTTGTCGATGGCGACCTCCATGCTGTCCATCCCCTTGATAAAGGCGGAAAGGACGATGCCCAACCCGCAGCCGGGGCACCAGATGTGGGGAATGCGACCCGGCTTCAAATACCGGTCGTCCGGATGGATCCCGTGGGTTTCATCGATTTTCTGTTTGAACTCCCCAAGCCGGAAGGGCTCGGGATCTACGAGCTTGTATCGCATCAGACCATCTCCTTGATCGCCTCCAGGATGAGGTCGGGCGTATGGACAGCCCCCCCCATCAACCCCACCATGAGCACATCCCGTCCCGCAGCGCACCGCTCCACCTCCCCGGCGATCTGCCCGTAGTTCACCTCGGGCACCACGAACCCCTTGACTCCCCTGGCGGCAAGCTCCCGAATCCGCCCATCCGGGAAGGGCCAGACCGTGAGAAGACGCAGCAGGCCGGCCCGCATCCCCTCCCGCCTCGCCATGTGCACGGATTCCCGCGCGGTTCGGGAAGCACAGCCGTAGGCCACGACAATGACCTCGGCATCTTCGGTCGCCTCCTCCTCGATCCGGATGATATCCCCTGCGTGCCTGCGGATCTTGTCGCAAAGCCGCCTGACGAGCCGTTCCTGAGCCGAGGCCGTAATCACCGGATACCCCATCTCGTCATGGGTCAGACCGGTGACGTGAAGCCGGTAGCCCTCCCCGGCACAGGCCATGGGCGGCACCAGGTCTTCTCCGCCCTGGAAGGGCAAATGCTCGCCCGGGGCCTTCCTCGGTTTTCTCCGCCGGATCCGGGGGAGAAATTTCTTTTCCGGGATGACGACCCGCTCGTACATGTGTCCGATCAACTCGTCGCTCAGGACGATCACCGGAAGCCGGTACTTCTCGGAGAGGCCGAACGCCTCGATCGTCATGTCGAAGGCCTCCTGGGGCGACGACGGGGTGAGGGCGATCACGCCGTAATCTCCGTGGGAGCCCCAGCGGGCCTGCATGACATCCCCCTGCCCCACAAGGGTCGGAAGCCCGGTCGAAGGCCCCCCCCGCATGATGTTGACCACAACGCAGGGCGTTTCCATCATCATCCCGAGCCCGATGTTCTCCATCATCAGCGAGAAGCCCGGCCCGGACGTAGCCGTCATGGACTTGGTCCCGCCCCAGGAGGCCCCGAGGACAGCCGCCATCGAGGCGATTTCGTCCTCCATCTGGATGTACACGCCCGAAACCGCGGGCAACCGCTTTGCCATTCGCTCGGCGATCTCCGTGGCCGGCGTGATCGGATATCCGGCGAAAAACCGGCATCCGGCTGCTATGGCGCCCTCGGCGCTGGCCTCATCACCGTTCAGGAAGTGTTCCCCTGTGAGAACGTCTCTACTCTTGCTCACCTTTTCCCTCGCCCGAGGACATCTCCTCGTATCTCACCAGATCGACCTCTGTAAAACGGCGCTTCTCCTCCACCGTGCTATAGATTGCGAACTCCGGACAGATGACTTCGCAGAGGCCGCAGTTGTTGCATTCGTGGTTCGGCTTCATCACGGGGGGGTGGTAGCCCTTCCTGTTGAAATCCGGGGACGCCTCCAGCACCTTGTTCGGGCAGAACTCGATACAGAAATTGCACCCCTTACAGCGGTCCGCGATGATGAAAAGCCTGCCGACCGGTATGATTTGCTCTTCGGCATCGAGAGGCAGTCGCCAGAATTTCATCGGAATATCTCCGTATTCGTCCCGGGCCCGAATCGCTCCCCCCAATGGGGGAAACACCGGGCAGGCAGCGAGAAAACGCACTTCTGTTCTGTCGGCCTGCTGGAGGCTGTCCTAAGGAAAGATCCCGGTGCGGCCCTGCATGGATTCGATCCGGAAAAGGGGGCCCTCTGGTTCGGGCCAAGCAGGCTTTTGTCTTCTCAGCAGGCCGCCGGGGCTGGAGGGAAACGGCCACAACCAACAACGCAACCCATCCCTGCCAACAAAAAGCCTCTGTTTTATCTGGCCAAAAATGACCGCGCACGAACCTACAGTATAGCCCAGGACACGATCGCGATCAATATCTTTGTCTTTCCCTGAAAGGCCCGCTATCGGGCGTATTTTTTCTGCAAGGCTTCCAGGGTATCCAGGTACTCCTTCCGATAAACGAGGCCCCTCTGGTGCCGGATCTCCTCGGCGATTGATTCGATGGAAGGGCGGAGGTCGATTCCGTGGCGATTCATCTGCTCGTCGTTGGCGCGGTCCACAATCAGAACACAGTAGTAAGTCGTCAGGATTCGGATTCTGGAATCCCTTCGCAGGAGGTAACTCCTTCCCCCCACCGTGTTGAGCAGGAATGCCGCATACTCGTACAGGGTGTTCAGGGAGGGCCGTCCGTCGGCCTCTTCTCCGTCGGCGGTCCCCGAAAGCGCCCACTCGTAGAAAAGCGCGGAGAGGGGTTCGGCAATCTCGGACTCGTTCGCCATCACATCCCGCATCCACCCCAGGTCCCGCTTCCCCATGACCCGGTAAAAATGGGCGACATTCCGGATCAGCAGAAACGGATCCTTCATCTCCGCCGAGACCACCGGAGGCTGCTGCGCAAGCCTTTCCACGATCCGCCGGAAGGCCTCGCCCGTCCCTCCTTCGAGTCGATAGGCCTTGATGTAATCCTTCCCGTCCAGGTACGCAAAGAACTCCCGGACCTCCCGGTCCGTCGACCGCCGTTCCGATTCGGCCCGCTCGCCGGCCACGGCCGCCGCATCCTCGCCGAAGACTTCCTGGAGCTTCTCTTCCGGGAGGGCCGCGTCCTCCCCGTGGCTGGCGACTTCTTCCCTGAGTTCCTTGATCTCTTTCTGCAGCCGCTCGCTTTCCCTCTCCCAGGCCGCTCCCTTCTTGTCGAGGGTTTCCTTCACGGTCCGCTCGTGCCATTCGAGGACCTGAACATAGGCCCCATAGCCCAGGGCGCCCAGCACCAGCAAGATCCCGGCGATTCTTGTCCATCTTCGCATGGCGGGCCCTCACTCCTTTCGCGGTCAGTTCTCCCGTTCGATCATGAAATCGACGGCCCCCTCCAGAAAGGCTACGGCCTCTTCCCGCCATCCGCACCCGGCCAGGGCCTTCCGGGATTCCTCGACCCATTTCCGCGCCGTTTCCTTGCAGGCATCCAGGGCTCCCGTCTGCAAGACGACCCGCCGCACCTCTGCCACCTCCTGCTCCGTGATCGCCTTGTTCCCCAGCATGCGTTCCAGGAATTCCTTTTGAGCGGGCGTCGCTGCCGCGAGGGACTTGAGCATGAGGAGGGTCCTCTTCCCTTCCCGAATGTCGGAGCCCACCGGCTTTCCCAACCTTTCCGCATCCCCGAAGAGGCCGAGAATATCATCCCGCATCTGAAAGGCCATGCCGAGGGGGATGGCATACGCTGAGAGCCGTTTGAGATCCTTCTCCCCGGCTCCACCGAGGAGCGCGCCCATCTGGAGGGGGCCCTCCACCGTGTAGGAAGCCGTCTTCAGCATGGTGATGGCGAGGGCATCCTGCTCGGAGACCTCGGGCACGACCTCGGAGAGCACATCCATGCACTCCCCGTAGATCACACGGGAAACCATCCTGTTCATCGCCTCGAGGACACGCTTCCCGACCGCATCCTCGGCGGCCAGGCCGCCGACGATCTCGTGAGCCAGGGACAGGGCCAGATCGCC
>WFRX01000277.1 GCA_015486285.1 bacterium | reverse complement strand
GAGTGGGAATGGCTGACAGGGTAGCAGGTTAGGCAAAACAGACGATAATGGTTGAATAATATTCGTCAGCCAGATTGGGGAATACTCGACAGGGAGGAAGCGGGGGACAGGGAAGCAACAGTGGGTTACGTTCCGATCGTCGCCGACAGTCGCATTCTGGCATCAGCCGAAGCCTTGCGGGGAGAGTCAACGTCCACGCATGCCGAAGGCGTCCAGGGCGGCTAGGTAGAGGTAGGCTCCCTGCCACACGTGGGGGATGGCGCTCACGGGCAGGTAATCCGGGGAGAGGCCGTCACCGTTGATGTCAGCCGAGACTCGCACGAAGAACTCCCCCATGTGCAGGGTGTCGTGTGTTGTCAGCTCTCTGACGAAGAAACGCACCTCCTCCTGAACCTTTGCGAGCCCCTCTTTGTCGCCGATCTCGCGGTAGAGCTTCGCCCGTGCGACCAGGGCCTCCGTGTTGTAACCCGCGTGCACCGCGGTGCGGTCTACGACCCGCCTCACCTGCGGCTCGAGCCACCTTGCGTGGGACAGCGCAAGGGGATCCTGGAAATCGAGGATCCGGACCGGCCACAGGGCCCACGGCCCCGCTCCTGCACCGTCTCCCCTCTCCGCCAGGTGCGCGGGTGGATCGCTCACCAACAGGTTCGTCATCACAACCTGGCGCAGCTCCCGGGCGCGCTCCTGCCATCTTGCCGTCTCCTCCTCGGAGAACCCGCACGCCTGTGCGGCCGCCACGGCGCTCTCGAGAGCAAGGATGACTGTAGCCGCGCCCCGCAAGCCCTGGGAAACATAGAAGTTATCACCCTCAACCGCCGCGCACTGAAACCCGTTTTCCGGATCGCGGCACCCTGCCAGGTTGGTCGCGCCGAGGGCGATCGCCGGGCAAACATCCCGCAGGTAAGCCGAGCGTTCGTCCGGATCCTCGAGATACTGGGCGTGCTCCCACAGGGTCCACACCCCGAGGCCTGCCTCGTCGATCTCAAACGAGATCGCCCCGGCCGGGACGACGTGCTCTGGGTCCGCGTAGTAGTTCATCTCGAACGTGCCTGCCGGAATGCAATTCGGATAGACGGGCCTGTACGGGCGGCACGGCGGGAAAGGAAAAAACAGAGACCAACTCCCCGGCTTCTTGCGCTGCACACGCGCGTAGAAACGGTTGTGGGCCGTGACGAGATCATGATAACCCGCCAGGTCGAGTGCGTGGTTGATGAACGCCCCGTCGCGCGGCCAATCCGCGCCGTAGGCGGGCTGGGTCGTAATGCTGGCCACGATCGCACCGCTGGCGTTGTCCGTGGCGGTCCGGATCGAGATGAGGGCCCGCTTCGCGAACTCCGTGATCAGCGGGTCGTCCGTGTCGGGCAATCGGGCCGGAGCCAGGTAGTCGGCCCACCAGGCCTCCGTCGACTCCCGCTGGCCGTCCACATCACCGGCCCGTGCCTCCTCGAGCAGGGCGTATGCTTCATCGCGCGTCGCCGCAGCCGCCACGTAGAAGGTCCCCCTCGCCTTGCCGTCGATGAACTCCAGCTCCCTGGAAAGCGCCGCGTTCGCCGCGCAGGCCGCGATGGGGGAGCCGGACAGCTCGCCGTCTTCAGCATCCTCGTAAGCGCTCTGCGCTTCATAGGTCCAGCCGTTCGCAGCCCGGCATTCTCCAAGCGGTCCGTCAGGATGCGAATAGATGGCTTCACAGGCAAACAGCGCCCGGACGAGGCCCAGAAGCTCCGGAGGCACGCCCATCCCTGGCAACACGCGATCCGCGAACTCGGTCTGGTGCGCACACTCGGGGGCGTCGTCAAAGCCGGCCTGGTATTCGACCGGGCCCCTGCGCGCCCCCATCGCGATGTACACACCCGGCTGCATCGGGCCGGAGGCCAGCTTCTGTACTGCGCCGGCCAAGGCGGCATCGGTGGCCGGAGGGTTCCTCAGAAGCGGGTTCAAGGCCGAGAAATTACGCCCGCCGCCCCCTTGCGGCCGAAAGTGAAGGAAGGCTTGCTTGTCCGAGTCGAAAAGGACTGCATAGTCGTTCTGGAAGTCCAGTGCCCAATCTGCAACCGGGAACAATGGCAAGCGTGCCTGGGTCGGCGCGAAGTTCGCGTAGAACACGAGTCTTGCACTGTCGACCGGTGAGTTTGGCCGCCGCTCGATCACGAAGTCGTTGACGAGCACATCTCGATCAGGAAGTACGAAATAACGGGCCTCGACCCGCAACCCGAGGACTCCATTTGTCGTCTCGTGAATCAGGACATTCGAGTCCTCCCTGCTGTACCGCTGGCGGTGCTCCCATCCCTCGTTGCGCAGCCACGTGTGGTGCCAGGCCGGCTTCCCTTCCAGGCGATAGGAGATCCCGGCGAACGCCCCCTGCGATTCGAGTGCGCCGAGACGTGGCTGGAGCCGGGCGTCTTGCGCGTTCGAGGACAAGTAGTTGAGCTGATCGTAGTAGCTCGGCCCCGGCCATTTGAGCACGACCAGCTCCCCGCAGCCGGAGAAGCCGGCCGTGAGCCCTCCGCTGCCGAGCGCGGCATTCACGTTGCACCCGCCGGTGAGCTGCTCGATCGGCTCTGTCGCATCAGGCTGCACTGTGAGCAGTCTGCAACTGGGCGGTCGCGACCGCATGTGCTCCGCTTCCGGGGAGTCACCCGAAGAAGAGTCATCGCACCCGCTTCCGACCAGGGCCAGCGAAAATGCCACAACCCATGGAATCGAAATCCCGAACAGGGAACGGATGCACCTGCCGGTCCCGATTGCACCTCTACACCGCATCTCGGGACCTTTTCTGTTCTGACATGACCCGCCCTTTGTGTGATTCGGAACCTCTCTCGTTGCCGCCCCGGATCCTGAAGTAATGGAGCGGAGCACCAAGAGACATAGCATACCAAGTTCGAGCAGGATACGCCACCAAGAAGGGTCGGGAACCCTACCGACCCCCGATGTACCTGCCGCTGGAACTGCCAGAAGGGATCATACTCAACCTCTCGGACACCATAAGGGGGCAGGTTTTCCGCGGATAGGAATTTGCTTCGAGACGAGAACAGAATAGCGGGAGGCGTAATTGTGGGTCAAAGAGAAAAACACACAACATGTTGCGGAGTCACGTGAGGCGGACGGAAGGAGGCGGAAAAGATGGACCGGAAAGTCATGCGGTTGGAGGCCGGCACTCGTGATTCCTCCGAAAAGAGGCAACCATGGTGAAAACGGGACAGACCGGTGCATCAGGAGGAGGTCCCAAGAAAAAGAAAGGAAAGACAGGGCGCTGCCTCAGCATTCCCATTGGGCAGGGGGGATTTGAGAGAAGTCCTCCTCCTGGCGGGCAGGCAATGAGGGAGAGTTCGTGGTTGGTGGTTCGTGGTTGGTGGTCTACTTCCCCCTGAGCCGAAGGATGAGTCCGCTCAGAGGACGTGCGATCTGGTTCAGTTCCTGCTCGATCCGATCCAAGGTGGTCCGCGAAATGTAGCCCAGGCGTCCTGCGATGATCAACAGAGTGTGTAGTTCCGCAAGGCTTCCCTTGGCAATGGCCAAATGTTGCAAGAACTCCTTGTTGTGCTGTCTGGCTTGGCCTTCAGCGATGTTTGCCGGGATGGAGACCACTGCTCTTCGTATCTGATCCGCCAAGGCATAAGTTTCCTCTTTCGGAAACGCCTTGAGCAATGCGTAGACCTCTGGCACCAGATCCATTGCCCTCTTCCATACGACCAACTGCTTGTAGTTCTTCTTCTGCATCTGCTTTCTCCTACAACCACGAACCTACAACCACGAACCCTCCCTC
>WFRX01000276.1 GCA_015486285.1 bacterium | reverse complement strand
CCTCTGCGAGAAGATCCTGCCGGTGCGGATGAAGCGTCTGGGGGGGCGGATCCATTATACGACCTACTTCCGGGATGTCATCGGGGCATCCGCCCCGTTCCGTGTAAAGGCGGAGGCGGTGGGGCTCGAGGATTTCGATTCCGCCTTTTGCGAGGAAGTCCCCTTTGTTTTTCGCTTCCGGTTGGAGGATGACTCCTATTGCTTCGCCATGACCGAACGGCCGGCGGCCATGGCCGGTCCCTGGAGTTTCGACCTGCCCGCCAGGCTCTACCGCGGTCAGGATCGTCGGATCCCCCGGTATTCGTATGCCGTCAAGCACCCGCTGACCGTGGAGTTTCCCGACCCTTTGGATAGGGGCCTCAAGCGGGTAAAGAACGTCCTGGACGTGAGCTTCGGCGGGCTCGCCTTTAAGAACTATCCCGGAGAGGAAGTCTATTCCCCGGGCCAGTCCCTGTCGGACGTGAAGATCTGCAATTTCGATTATGTCTGCTGGGAGAGCCATGGGGTGGTGAGACACGTTGCCTTTGTCTGTCCGCCCGGCGGCGAGGTGTTCCAGAGGGTGGGGGTCGAGTTTTCCGAGGAAGGCGGCTCCGGGTTGGATGAACTCCCCTGCCTGAAGGAAGGCGAACTGGAGAAGATCGAAGGCCTTTCGTTGATCCGCCGACACCTGAAACGGGTGGCGATGACCCGGGTGAAGATCCTGACAGGAATGGACCATTCCATCCTGTTTTCCGATGGAAGGCTTTGCGCCGAGCAGAACAACGGCGGGCTGGATCTGGCTGTTACCGCCCCTTTGCTGGCAGACGGTGTGGGCGGTGATTTCAACGAAGCGAAGGTGACGATCCATTACCTCTACCATGGGACGTACCATTTCTTTTCCACGCGGACGAAGAGGGAAAACGGGTCCCTCTGCCTGGCGGTGCCCACTGTGATCAACCGGGCGAGGCGAAGAAGGGTCGTTCGCGCCCGGCCCGAAGGCATGGTCAAGACCCGTTTCCGTTTCTTTCACCCGGTCCTGGGAAAAAGGATCAACCTTCCCGTCCGGGATCTCTCCATCCGGGGCCTCTCTTTCGAGTCGGACTATGTGCGGGATCTCATCTGGAAAGGGATCCGCCTGTGCTGTTGTGAAATCCTGCTCGGCGAGGAATACCACCCTCTCGGCAGCGTGGAGGTCCGATCCCTTGTCCAGCAGGCGGCTCCGGGCGGGGAGTGGGACAAGTACTGCGGAGTGGAGTTCATCGATCTGCCCGCGGCGACCGAGAGGCGTATCTCGGCCTTCATCTTTCAGAGAACGAATCCCAAGATCCAGACACCCACGGCGGAGAGGATCGAGGGGCTGTGGAAGCTCTTCGAGCGGTCCGGATTCATCTATCCCTCGAAGGGGGCCTACATCCGGAAGATCAAGCCGGAGATCGACGAGACGTGGAAGAGGCTTCTGTCGGATGACGTCTCCTTCTACAAACAGCTCGTCTTCAGGGAGGGGGAAGAGGAGTTGGGCACCGCCTCGGCGGTGCAGGTGTACGAGCACACATGGTTGTTCCAGCATCTGGCCGCCAGCAGCCATCCCGTCAAGCTGATTCCCAAGCATATTATGATTGGGTTGATGCAATTTTTCATGGAGAACAGGGATGTCAAATATTTGATATCCTATTTTCGGAAAGAGAATTCCTTTCCGAGAAGGATCTTCCTGGAATTCCTCGAGAGGTATCCGCTGGAAGACCAGTTGTCCTTCAAGGAATACAGTTTCCTGTCTCTTGACCTTGCCGAGCAGAAGAGGCGTGAAGAAAGGCAGAGCGATTCTGTGCGAAGCGGGATGGTTATCGAGCATGCTTCGGAGGCGGATAAACAGATCATTGAGAACTATTTCCAGAAGAGCCTTTCTCCCCTGGAATTTCGTGCCCGCAGCCTGTTCCGAGACGAGCTCCATTTGCCGGAAACCTCGGCGGCATTTCGATCCAGGGGCCTGAAGCGGGAACGATTCTGTTTGGTGGCAAAGCGGGGAGGGGCTTTGGGCGCATTTTCCCTTCTTGAGAATTCATCGTCCGGGATCAACCTGTCGGGGTTGCTGGACACCTTTTCGATCCACACCATACATCCGGATGCCGAGCAAGTCGGCGATTTCCGAAGGTACCTCTTGGACGCTGTACTCGATTGCTACCGTTCCTGGCATACGCCCGTGGCGATATGCCTCACGGAAGAAGACGATCTTGGTGATTATTTCTGCGTGGGGTTCAAAAAAGAAAAGGAATATGCTTGTCTGACCTGGAGCCGGCGAAGTTATAAAAGATACCATGCGTACTTGCGTGAACGATTCGGGAGGTTCGATGAGAGGTTTGAGATTGCGGAGACAGACGATTCACACGGCGTTTTTCAATCTTGAGAAGAAGGTTCAACGATAAAAAGGATTCCAGCGCTATGACAAGGGATCAGATCCAGAGAAAGATTTGCGAAATTGTTTTCAAGCAGTTGAACTCGGGTGGCAATAGGAAGGTTTCCGGTATTGAGGATATCAAGATGGACTCCTCTTTCGTTGTGGATCTCGGTGCCGATTCACTTGACGTGGTTGACATTTTGACCCTTGTGGAGGAGGAGTTTGATGTGATGATACCGGATGCGTTTCTCGATAAGATTGCAACCGTAGGACAAGCCGTCGACTACATTGAAGGGGCAGTGTCGAAGCATCCTGTCTCGGAATTTGAAACCCAGTAGAGCCGGTCGAGCCCGCTGTCTTCGAGGGATGTGGGGGCATTCCCTCGGCTTGGACGGAATTCCGCGGATTTCCCGTCCACCGTGCTGATCTCATCGGTAGGGCGCGTACCCGTGATCCCATCGGTTTCCGCGAAGCCGATTGGCGTTTTTTCTTATCTGGAAAATGACCTTGCGTTTCAGGCAATGGGGTTGTCACGCGGCATGACAACAGCGGCATAAGGAAGAAGGGCGCCTTGATGGAAAGATTGGATGCCGTCCTGATTGCGACTGACCTGTACCGGGAAGTCCCCGGAATGGGCATCCGTGACCGGATACGTCTTTCGATTGATGACCAGGCTGCCACCATGGAGTTTCTGAAGGAGTATTTCCGGGCGGGGAAAAACACCCAAAAGGCGCTGCAGAGGCTGCAAGAGAAGAGGCGGCAAAGGGTCCCCCTGCCGCTGAACGGCCCCTACCTGCACCAGTATCTTGGGCGTCGTGGGCTCAAGACGGCATTGATCCCTTTCTTTTCTCTCCAAAAGGACCGGCTCCTCGCTCTCCTCAGGGAGCGGCCCCGGGCGGTCGTGATTTCGACCACCTTTTTCCCTCTTGCGCCGCAAATTGAAGCTGTGGCCGCTTTTGTGAAGCGGAATGCGCCGGAGGTGCCGATCATTGCGGGGGGTATTCAGGTGTGGAAATCCTATCGGACCAAGGAACTTTTCGAGAAAGGGGCCGTGACCGAAGACATAAGAGATGCGGTCGTTCGGGATCACTACTTGTTGGATCTCTCCCGGCCTTCTCTTCTCGATTTTCTCATCGTCAGCGATCAGGGTGAATATACCCTTTCGCTTTTGTTGAGGGCTATCAAGGACGGCGGTGATTACCGCCGCATGGACAATCTCGCCTATTTTGCGGACGGCGGATGGCATCTCAATCCGGTTCGTAGTGAACCGGAAGATTTTCTCTTCGAGCCGATGGACTGGAGCCAGTTTCCCTCAGAGGTCACAAGGGAAGAAATTCCTGTACATGCGGGAACGGGCTGCCCGTTTCGTTGTGCCTTTTGCGACTTCTGCCGCCTTCGCAACGTGAGGAGTCGGCCGGTCGGTTCTATCGTCGAAGAGATCCGTTCGATTCCGCTGGTCGATGGTGCGCGACAGGTATTTTTCACGGATGATAATCTCTTCTTTTCCATCAAGCAGCTGAAAGAGTTCTGTAAGACGGTGATTGAGGCGGATCTTTCTTTGCGATGGCGTGGTTTCCTCCGTGTGGATACGGTCGATGAAGAAACGGCGGAACTGCTTCACCGTTCCGGTTGCTGGGAGTGCCTGCTCGGGGTGGAGTCGGGCGACGAAGAAATGCTCAGAAGAATGAACAAGAAAACCACTCCCGAGGAGATCCTCCGGGCCGTCTCCAGCCTGAACCAGGTAGGCATCAACACGCAATCGACCTTCCTGGTGGGATTCCCCGGAGAGACGGACCGGTCGATCCAGAATACGATCGGCCTGCTCAACGCATATCCGACAGACGGACCGGGCATCCATGTGTATTATCCCTTCTTCTTTCTGGTTACCCCTCTCGCATCGGTGGCCTCCCCGGAGGCAAGAGCAAAATATCACCTGAGGGGTTATCTGGACGACTGGTCTCACTACACGATGAATTCGAAAGAAGCGGAACAAGACGTGTTGAGAATATGCGATTCGGTAAAGATGGAACTCAGTCCCGTATATCATGGGGAAAGAGGCGTTTCCTGGCTTTCACCCGGGCAACAGAAACGGGTTATCTACCTCCGTAACAGAATAAATCGTATCCGACGGGGAATTCTCGACGATGAACCGGAAGCGCCGCTGTGGCGGGACCTGGAAGAGGTCTTCATGTCGGTGTAACGGCGTGAGGTCCCTGAAGATTCTTTGATGCTGGAGACGGGCGGAACGGTTGATCGGCGAGCGGTTTTTCATGCTCGACTGAAATCAGGGCGGCGAACTGCAGCGGAACGTATGGGATGAGGCGGCTATGACTACATACCTCATGGAAGACCCGATCGAGGCGGAAAGGCTGGAAATCAAAACGAAGAGGGAGAAAGTACAAAGAGAACTGGAATATGTTCCCCTGGAGCCTGGATATTCCGTGCTGGAAGTAGGATGTGGAACGGGTGCGGTCACCCGCATCCTGAGCGACGAGCTGTCTCTGGGGACGGTGGTGGGACTGGATTTCAGCCTCCAGAGGCTGCAAAAAGCGGTGCATATGGTAAGGAAGGAAGGGAGAAAAAATATTCGCTTCGTTTGCAGTGACCTTCTGTCGCCGGGGTTGGGGAAGGCAAAGTTTGACCTGGCCTATTCCCGATGTACGTTCCAGTATCTGGGCGAAGAAGGGGGTAAAAAGGCCCTGAAGAAGATGAAGGACCTGGTGAAGCCCGGCGGTCGAGTTGTCGTTGCCGACGTGGACGGCGTGTGCCTGTTTCGTACGCCTGTGGATCCGGTGCGTGAAGTGTACCTGGAACTACTTTTCAGCAAGCTGGAGCCGACTTTTGATGCCTACATGGGAAGGAAGTTGTATCGAATGTTCCTGGAGTCGGGATTCAAGGATATCCGGGTCGATCTCCTACCCTACTATTTGATCGCAGGGCGGGCGGATCCGACGACAGTCCGAGTTTGGGAGATGAAGGTCGAGATCATCAGAGATCATCTTGACCGGATATTCGGATCCCGGACCAAGGCCGACGAAGTCGCCAATCGATTTCTGGCGGATTTCGAAAAAGAAGACGTGCTGCTGTACAATACGCTCTTTATTGTCCAGGGGGTTTCATAGAGAGGTTCTGTTTGCCGCCATCCGCCAACCATCCGTAAGACCGCGTGTTTCCCCTCGAAGCATGTTTTCCCCTCCTCGCTAACCGGCTGATGATGCGGGAGATCTGTGCCTGTCTCACCTCGAGCGCCCAGGCTCCATGCTGAAACCGCCTAATTTCCATTAAGAAAGATGCCTCCGGTGACGATAAGACAAAGAGGCAAGCGATTCCTTTTTGGGCCGAGTGGTGAGGGGTTTCATGGGCCAGACCGGGGACCACAAGAAACCGGAATTGTCCGGATTGGCGGTGAAGGCCGCCCTGCTGTATATGGAGGAACGTCTGGGGGCGGAGGCCGTGGACAGCCTTTTAGAGTCCCACGGCGTTTCCCGGGACTATATAAAGGAACACAACAACTGGGTTTCTTTCGCCTTTGCTTATGAAATCCTGGCTACTATACGCAATCGACTCGGCACCGAACGGGCCTGCTGGGAGGCCGGGACGTACGGCGTGAGACCCGAAAGTCTCGGTCGTGTAGTCTGGATTGCCATGAAGGCGGTAGGCTCGCCGGGTATGCTCTTCAAGAAGACCGTAAGCCACTCCAATCTGTACAACCGGGTAGGATCCTTCCGAATCGTTCAAATGAAGCACAACAAGGTGGTTCTCGAGTACCGCGCGCGCGAGGCGTTTCGGGAGACGGACAAGCTTATCTGCCTGTATCGGAGCAGCCAGCTCGCAGCGATCCCGACCCTCTGGGGCCTTCCCATGGCCCGCTGCCGGGAAATCAGCTGCATGGCGAAGGGAGACGAGGCGTGTTCTTATGAATTCAGTTGGCAAGAGAGGTCGTCCTACCGATACCCGGCTCTCGGTGTGCTGGCAGGAGGAGGCCTTGCCCTGCTGCTCCATCGGATCCATCCGAATCCTTCCGGACTGGCTCCGCTTATCATCGGACCGACGCTTGCAGCCCTTGGATATTTTGCGGGGAGAGTGTTCGGCCTTCGCCGGACCCTCGAGCAGAACGAGCTGGTCAATCGAGAGCAGGAGGAGGCCCTTGTAAGCTCCATGAACTCCATCTCTGACAAGTATCTGGAACTGCAGGCGTCTCAGAGGGAGCTTGAGAGGGCGCACGAAGAACTCCAACAGCACAGGGATCACTTGGAGGATCTGGTCCGGGAGCGCACCAGGGAGCTGTCCGAAAGCAAGGCGCAGCTCGAAGAGTCATACGAGAGGCTCCAGGAACTCGACCGTATGAAAACGAGCTTCTTCAACAACATCAGCCATGAACTTCGTACCCCTCTGGCGTTGACCATCGGGCCCGTGGAGGCCCTGCTGCAAGGGGAAAAAGGCCGCTTGGATCCGGGACAGAGGGAGTATCTCCAGAATATCCACACCAATTCGATACGCCTGCTCAAGCTGATCAACAACCTGCTCGATCTGGCGAAACTCGAGGAGGGGAAGGTCGACCTGCGGTACGGAGCATACAACCTTTCCCAGTTCATCCGAGAGGTGGTGGACTCCTTCAGGCTGGCCGGGGAAAAGCGAGGGATCGATCTCCGGGCGACGGGGGAGGCCGACCTGCAGCGGGTTTTCTTCGACCGGGATAAGATCGAAAAGGTCCTGATCAACCTCATCGGGAATGCCCTGAAGTTTACCCCCCCGGGAGGCTCGATCGTTGTCCGTTGGGAGGAAACAGACGGGTCTGCGAAGGTCTGGGTCGAGGATACGGGCCCCGGCATTCCGGACGATGCGATGGGCAGGATCTTCGACCGATTCGTCCAGGTGGATGACTCGATGAGCCGCAGGCATGGGGGGACCGGCATCGGTCTGTCCCTTGCCAAGGAAATTGTCAGGCTGCACGAGGGCGGAATCGAAGCCGCCAACCGTCCTGAAGGGGGAGCGGCCTTCTCCTTTACCCTCCCCCTGGGAGAAAAGGCGGCAGCGGGTGAGGATGAGGCGGAGCAGGGGCAGGAGGGGTGGACAAGATCCCTCTTTCGTCAGGCCGACTATGTGGAGGATGTCGAACGGCAAGAGGGCACGCCGGAGCCCCATGACCTCCGGGACGGGGAGGCCGGTTCTTTCGGTGAAGAGGATGAGGGCGTGCGTGCGGAACGCCCCTTTGTTCTTGTCGTGGAGGACAATCCGGACATGCGCGGGTTCATTTCCGACAGCCTGCGCAAGGAATTTCGGGTTCGGACGGCATTTGACGGAGAAGACGGGTGGAAGAAGCTACAGGGTCGTGTCCCGGATCTCGTTGTTTCGGATATCATGATGCCCAACCGGAATGGGTATGAGCTTTGTGCCGCCGTCAAAAACGACCCGAATCTCTGCCATGTGCCGGTGCTGCTCTTGAGCTCCAAGAGCGAGGTCGAGATGAAGGTGGAGGGGTTCGACAAAGGCGCGGATGACTACTTGATCAAGCCATTCAACCCCCGGGAACTCATCGTCCGCGCGAGAAACCTGATCCGCGTTCGAGGGCTGGAAAGGGAGATCCAGCAGCGGAACCTCGAACTGGAAGAGGCGATCCAGGAACTCAAGGATGCGCAGGTACAGTTGATTCATTCGGAGAAGATGGCGTCTCTCGGCGTCCTGTCGGCCGGGTTGGTCCATGAGATCAACAATCCTCTGAATGCCGCTGCGAGCAGCATACGCACACTGGCGCGTTCTTTGGAACGGCTTCAGAAGGGAGAAGAATCTCCGGAAGCGATCAGAGAAAAGATGGAACGGGTGTCGCAACGTGCCCTGCAGGGGTTGAAACGGTGTGAAGACATCATCGCAGGGCTCAAGAACTTCTCCCGGAAGGATATCGAGGGGAAAAAAGAAGAGGATATTCACAAGGGCCTGGATTCGACGATTGCCTTGCTGCCCAGGGATCCGGCAAGGGATGTGGCCATCCATTGCGACTACCGATTCAAAGGAAAAGTCTACTGCCACATGGGACAGTTGAATCAGGTCTTTATGAACCTGTTGACCAACGCCCTGCAGTCGATCGACGGTAGGGGTGAGATCTGGGTCAGAACGGAAGAGTCAGGGGATGAGGTTGTTATTACGGTTGAGGATACGGGAGGCGGCATCCCCTCTGATGCCCTGCCGAGAATCTTCGAGCCCTTTTATACAACCAAGGAGATCGGAGAGGGCACCGGCTTGGGTTTGAGCATTTCCCACAGAATTATCCAAGGACATAACGGCCGGTTCGAGGTGGAGAGTACGTCCGGCCGGGGAAGCAAATTCCGCATATTCCTGCCCATCCAAAAACCAGACGTTTCAAGGGCCGATCCGATCGGACAGGGATGACTCCCCGGAGGCCCCGATTGTCCTCCCCCTGCACAAGCGAGCGGAAAAGGCGGCATCCCCCGCGCAGGTATGTCCGGCAAGCAGCCCGGATACGGGTCTTCGGGTCGGCTTTTCATTCTTCGATCAACCTCCGCATAAAGAAAAAGGGTTCAAATGACGATAATAAGAGGAGAAAAGACGCAGTGAAGCGGCAGGACGCCCTGTTGCCTGAACCTGCGTGGATGCAAGGTTGAATTCGCCCGGCCCGGGGAGAATCCGCATGGATGACGCAGCAGAGTTCCTGGACTACAAGAAGTACTCGGTTCTTTACGTCGATGACGAGATGGAGAACCTGGATGCCTTCCGGGACGAGTTCGAAGAGTACTTCACGATCCACACGGCCGCCACCGGCGCGGAGGGCTTACGCCTCCTTGCCCGGGAGCCGATCGCCCTGGTTCTGGCCGACCAGAGGATGCCGGTGATGAGCGGGGTGGAGGTGCTGGAGCAGGCGCAGAAGATCGATCCTCGCATCCTCCGGATCCTGATCACGGCCTATGCGGATATCGAGGTCGTGATCGACAGCATCAACAAGGGGAACGTCTACCGGTATTTCAGAAAGCCCTGGGAACACGAGGACATCCGGACCGGGATCATGAGGGGGATCGAGTATTACCACACCTTGCGGGAGAGGGAGCGGCTGCAGGCGGAGAAGATCGAGAACATGAAAAAAATGATCCGCTCCAATCGTCTCGCGGCCGTGGGGACCATGGTTTCCGGGCTGGTGCATGAAATTCGGAATCCCATGGTGGCTATCCAGTCGTTTCTGCAGCTCTTGCCCCGGAGGATGGAGGACAGGGAGTTCATGATGCGCTATGCCCGCATCGCGCAGGGGGAAGCGGACCGCATCGAGAAGCTCCTCGAGAACATGCTTTCCTTTTCCAGACCGGCCCTTCCGACGCTGCGGCTCTGCGACATGAACGAGATCGTGGATCGAACGACCCAACTCCTCGATTTTCAAGCCAGACGGTCGAACATAAAGATCAACGTTCAGAAAGACCCTTCTCTGCCGATGGTCTATGCGGATCCGGGGCAGATGTCCCAGGTGCTCCAGAATCTGGGTATGAATGCCCTGCAGGCCATGGACCGGTCAGGGGAACTCACGCTTCGGACATACGGTGCGGAAGGCAGGCATGTCGGGGGGGGTGTGGCTGTCCTGGAGATCCGGGACACAGGTCCGGGCATTCACGCCGATCACCTGGACAAGGTGTTCGACCCCTTTTTTACGACCCGGGACGAGGGGACCGGTCTGGGGTTGTCGATTTCCTACCAGATCGTAAACGAGCACCAGGGGACGCTGGAGGTGGCCAGCCGGCTCGGAGAGGGAACCACCTTCACGATTAGCCTGCCCGCGGCGGAGGGGAAGTACCGGGAACGAAGAGATTGTGGGCCGCGCGGCCTCAAAAACTGTGGGGTCCTCTGAACCGCTGGCTGCACGCGGATGAGCATGGGTATGCGGCCCGCAGCAGCGCCGGCTAATGGACGGTCTTGTGGTGGGGTTCTTTTCGTAAGAAAAAGATGCTTTCCTTGATGGAGGGATTTGACAGGAACTGATCCTGGCAGTCTTTGCAGAGAACCAGGTGGGCCTCCTGGAAAAACTCTTCTTCCATTTCCACGTCCTCTTCTTCCCACCCGCAGATCCCTGCCAGACATTCTTCCAGACAGGCGGTGCTCTCGGGACACGGCTCTTCCCAGAGTAGATCTTCTTCCTGGTTGGGAAAGATGCGGATGGTTATGCCACATCTTTTCTCTCCCGGGTAGATCGGCGCATTGCAAAAGTGGCATTTGCTGGTGTGCATCTCACACCTCGTAAGCGATTCAAATTTCCGGCAACGATGGGTACGACGCTTTGCTGAAGCACAACCTTAGTCAAAAGGATCTCCAAAGTCAATCCCGTTTGCCTTTGATTCGGTTTCAACCAGGGATGAAGGAAGGGGGTGGAAGCGAATCGACCGGTCTGATACCCGGCAGCCTTTCGGGGCTCATATCAAGGGGAAAGGGAAACAGGGGAGGGAGGCCCGCCCGCCGCCTTCGGCAGACTTCGAAGTGTTTGGGCAATGCTCTTCCATGCTTTCCGCGGAAGCGAGGCTTGCCGCTTTCTTCCAGAGGGTTTCCGCCTTTTTTTGCTGGTGCAGGCCGTACAGGCAGTCTCCCAGGGCCCGATAAATGGGGCCGGAGTCCGGGTGCTTCTGCAACGCCCGGGAGTAATGGACGGCGGCCCGGCCCAGGCGGCCCTTCGCCTGGTATGCCATTCCCAGACAGTAGTCCAGCCGGTAGTCATCGAACCCCTTCCGGAGCAGGTCTTCCCACAGATTGATCGCGCCCGTCACGTCTCCTTGTTCGATGAGGCAGAGCCCCATGCCGATTTTCGCGGGCACTTCCGGGTAACCTCCCTTCAGAGCCGCCTCATAGTGGGGAATCGCATCTGCGCATTTGGATGACCGCCGACAGGCCTCTGCGAGGTAGAAGCAGATTTGCGGCGCCGACTCCCCGCTCTGCCCGGCGGTCAGGGCCTCGAGCATATCCGCTGCCTTCCCAAAATTCCCTTGCCTGCTGAAGGTTTCCCAAAAGCCGTCGAGTGCGACCTGAGAAGCCGGATCCTGCCGAAGGATGCGGTAGAACAGGTTCCGTGCCGGGACGATCCGATTCGCCTTCAAGTATTCCATGCCCAGGGCGGAATGGTAGGCAGGATCCAGCTTGAGCTGAAAATCGGCCGAGATCAGCCCGGACAGTACCATCAGCACAGCGGCCGAGAAGGTCACGAGGAGGTATTTGGAAAACAGATTCTCGCGAATTTTCGGGAGGAGGGATTCCCGGATCGCCGGAATGATGCTTTCGCGGATAGCGGGGAGCCACTCCTGCCGGATTCGGGCGGGGAGTTTTCCATGCAGGATTCGTGTGAAACGTCTTTCCCTGACTGCCGATACCAGGGTTCCGCAGATGATCGCCAGGCGGCGCTGCAGGAGGGTCGTGCGCCTCGAACGTGCTCCCGCCCCCATGTTCCCGGCCCCGGGCCGAAGCGTTGGAGATGAGGGGGGCTTGCATATTCGAGTCAGGATGGCCCGCTTCCGGGCTGCTTCCATGATCCGGTTCGACGATTCCAGGGCCTCGATCTGATGTTCATATCCTTCCAGGACCCTTCGCCGGTTTCGGGCGTCCTTCCTGAGCGCATCCTGGAGCTTTCCCAGGTAAGCGTTCGCCTCGGCATGCGTTTCTTCAATGGAAAGCACGGATTCGAAGCATTCCAGGGCCTGTATGTAGTCCTGGGCCTCGAAGGCGATAATGCCCCGGGAAAGCCAGAGGAAGACCAGCTCGTAGGTGCCCTCCCGCACCCTTCCGCAGATTTCTTCATGCTGCCGGGACATGCTCTGTTCGAGCGAGGAGACGGGCAAGTCTTCCCGGATGTCGCAGCGAACGGTGGCGACGATTTTCCCGTTTCGATAGACGTGTGTTTCGATCAACCTTGCCGGACCGGTCAACTCTTGCGTCTGGACATCATAGGTCGCGTCCTGGAACGTCTCTCGGCTGTTGAATCCGATCATAGGTCATGTCATCCGGGTTGGTAGCGGCTGATTCGTTCTTCTCCGAAGGCGGTCCCGGCGGTAAAAGTCAAATGGCGGGAGCCGCGTTCCAGCACATTTTGCAAGTTCGATGCCAGGCAATCGTGGGGCTTTAGGATCCGGCGAAAAGGTCCGAATAGAAAGGGGAAGGCGGTTGGGACGGACTGCGTGTGCCCGCTCCCACCCTGAAGAAACGATTTGCAGGAGGAAGCTCCATGAAAAATTTCCGGAAAGTGACAATTCTGGGTATCCTCCTCGGACTCGGAGGAAGTCTCTTCGGCTGCAAGGCCGGAGAGATGGAGAGGATCCAGCATCAGGAGGCGATCGAACGGCAGGCCGAGGCAAGGGAGGCCGCGGAGATCGAAGCGTTGCTCTCTGATTGCCGGGGATACCTCGAACAGGGCGAATCGGAAAAGGCCCGGAGCATTCTCAAGGAGGTGCTTCACAGGAGTCCTGAAGATCCCCAGGCGCTCTTTTACTGGAAGAAGCTGAACGCGCCCCTTTACAGTACCATCTATCCAGGCGATACCCTTTCCGGGATTGCGACATACTACTACGGTGATGGTGAAAAATGGTCTGTTCTTGCCCGCGCCAACGGGATCCGGTCCCCGGAGAAACTGGAGCCCTACCGTCGGATCCGCATCCCGTGGATTCCGGGCTGCAAGGAAGGCAAGGACGAGGTGGGCCGAATCGGCCGTCGTATGTTCGGCAATACACGTCCTGTCAAGATTATTCTCCATCCGGTCGACGAGGGGGACAGTTTGGAGACGCTGGCGAGGAAATACTACAGAAACAGAAGGCTCAGGTTTTTCCTGGCGGATTACAACCGGATCGAGGACCCGCGGTCCCTGGCGAAGATATCGTCACTGAAGATTCCGGTATTCCCGCCGCGGAAGGTGGACACCGGCCGGAAGGATCGGGCGGTGTTGAGACAAGGCTATCTTGCGATGAAGAAGGGGGATTATGAAGAGGCCTGCCGGTATTTTGCTTCCATACCCAAGGGATCTGTTTGCCGGAAGGAGGCGCGGCACGCCATGGCGCGATGCAGGCTGGAAGGGGCCGCTCATTACGAGAAGCTAGGGGATGAGGCCCTCCGGCAGGCGGAACCGAAAGACGCCTGCCGCTACTGGAAGACGGCTCTGCATCTCGATCCGGGGAGGAAGGAAGTGGAGAAAAAGCTGCAGGAAGCCACGGACCTCGTGAAGGCGCTCGATCTGCTCCCGTCTCTGCGGTAGTGGGGCGATCCGGAGATGCCGCCGTCTTTCGATCCGGCGTTCGGCTTGAGCGCTCCCTCCTCCAGTGTCTGAATCCTGGTCAAAAGATAGCGAGAGGTCCCTTTGGGCCCGCCCGGGTGCCCGGGAACCGATTGCGCGAAGCGGACAAGAGGGCTGAAGGGGCGTGGGGCCTCGATATTGAAGGGCCCCTCGCACCGTGCTACAATTATAGACTTTGTGCCGATGGGCTGCTCTCTCTTTTTCCTGTGCAAGCGTCTGGATTCATATGGCTCGGCAAGCGCCGCTTCAGAAGATTCGAAACATAGGCATCGTCGCCCATATCGATGCGGGCAAGACGACGCTGACCGAGAGAATCTTGTATTATGCGGGACGGATTCATCGCATGGGCGAGGTCCATGACGGCCAGGCCGTCATGGATTGGATGCCCGAGGAGCAGGAAAAGGGGATCACCATCACCTCCGCGGTGACCCTCCTCGAGTGGGAGGGATGCGAACTGCACTTGATCGACACGCCCGGTCACGTGGATTTCACGATTGAAGTGGAGCGTTCCCTGCGCGTACTCGACGGCGCGGTCTTTATTTTTTCCGCGGTCGAGGGAGTGGAGCCCCAGTCCGAGACCATCTGGCACCAGGCCGATCGTTATCGGATCCCCCGCCTCGCCTTTATCAACAAAATGGACCGGATCGGGGCGGATTTCTACGGCGCTGTCGAGATGATGAAGAAAAAGCTGGGAGCGAATCCGGT
>WFRX01000275.1 GCA_015486285.1 bacterium | reverse complement strand
GGATCAGGTGCGGGCCATCGAAGCGGTCCTCCGGGACATGGAGGGCGACCGGCCGATGGATCGCCTCATTTGCGGCGACGTGGGCTTCGGCAAGACGGAGGTGGCGATCCGGGCGGCCTACAAGGCGGTCATGGACGGCAAACAGGTGGCCGTTCTCGTCCCCACGACCGTCCTCGCCCAGCAGCACTACACGAACTTCCTGAAGCGCTTTGAAGGCTATCCCGTTGAAATCGAGATGCTGAGCCGCTTTCGGTCTCCCAAGCAGCAGAAGGCCATCCTGGCCGGGATGGCGGACGGGAAGATCGATATCGTGGTGGCAACCCACCGGCTCCTCCAGAAGGATGTAAAGTTCCGGGACCTGGGTCTGCTGATCCTGGACGAGGAGCATCGATTCGGGGTGCGGCAGAAGGAGGCCCTGAAGCAGATCCGAACCGAGGTGGACGTGCTCACCCTCACGGCCACCCCGATCCCCCGCACGCTCCAGATGTCTCTCCTGGGGCTGAGGGACTTGAGCTCCATCAAGACCCCACCGCAGGATCGTCGTGCCATAGAGACCTTCATCGTCCCCTTTGAACGCGACATCATCCGTCAAGCCGTGCTCCGGGAAATCGAGCGGGGAGGACAGGTCTTCATCGTGCACAACCAGGTCTACGACATCGAGACCTTCGCGGCCGGCATCCGGGAGATCGTCCCGGAGGCACGCATCGGCGTGGCCCACGGCCAGATGCGGGAGAGGGCCCTGGAACGGGTCATGCTGGACTTCGTCGAGGGCCGGTACGACACCCTTGTCTGCACCACGATCATCGAAAGCGGCCTGGACATCCCGAACGCGAACACCATGCTCGTCCACCGCGCGGACCGTTTCGGACTCGCCCAGCTCTACCAGCTGCGAGGTCGCGTAGGACGATCCGAACGGCAGGCATACACCTACTTGATCGTGCCGGACGAGGACACCCTCTCCGGGGAGGCCCGGAAGCGGCTCGAGGTTCTTTACGAGTTCACCGAACTGGGCTCCGGGTTCCGGATCGCCCGGCACGACCTGGAAATCCGCGGCGCCGGCAACCTGCTCGGCGCGGACCAGTCCGGACACATCCGCGCCGTCGGCTATGACCTCTACATGGAAATGCTCGAGAAGGCGATCCGGAGGTTGAGGGGCGAGGACGCCCTCGAGGAAGTGGACCCGGAAATCCATCTTGACCTGCCCGTTCATCTGCCTGATGATTACATAGAGGATTCCACCCAGAGGCTTTCGTTCTACAAACGCCTGGCCCGGGCCCGGGAAGACGAGGAAGTGAAGCAAATCCGCGTCGAGATGCAGGATCGGTTCGGCCCGCCCCCGGCCCAGGCGGAAACCCTGTTCGAGATGATCCGGATCAAGGTGCAATTACGGAGGCTGCGGGTGCGGGAGGCGCGACTCGCCGAAGAGGGGCTTTTGCTCGCTTTCGACGCCCAGACGCCTGTCGCGATCGAACGAATCCTCGCATGGGCACAACAGGAACCGGACCAGATCCGCCTCTTCCCGGACGATCGGGTGCTGATACGGTTCTCCGCGCCTGATCCCGAGAATCGGCTCAGAAACATTCACCAGATTCTCGATTGGCTTGAGCAGAAGCCGGGGCAACAGAAGGTGGCGCATGGAAAAGATGCCTGATTGCCTTGAACCGCACCGCGACGGGGCGATCTCCCTGAGGATTTCGAAACCGACCCGGATGCCCTTTCTTCTCGTAGCGGCGATGGCGGCGGCGGTCCTGCTGATCGGATGCCAGCGCCAGAAAGAGGGGGAAGAGGCCGTGGCCTGGGTGAACGGGGAGCCGATTCTCTTCTCGGTGTTTTGGGATGAGATCAAAAACCGGTACAATGAGGTGGAAGAGGCCGCATCCCCACAGGAGGATGTGCTGCGCGTCCTGAAAAAGAAGGTCCTGACCGATTTGATCCGGGAACGCCTTCTTCTGCAGGAGGCCTCGAAAAGGGGTATTACCGTTTCCGACGAGGCCCTGGCGGACCGCATCGAAAAGATCAAGGAGGGGTACGACGGCGGACCGTTCCGCAAGAGCCTGATCAAGCATGCGATGGACTACGACGAATGGTGCCGGCAAGTACGGAAGACCATGATCATGGAGGCGCTTTTCGCCGCCGTGACGCAGGAGGCGGGGAAGGTGTCGGACGAGGATGTCGCCCGATACTACAAGGATCACCGGGATGAGTTCCTCATTCCGGAGGCCGTGGAACTCAACCAGATCGTTGTGAAGAACCGCGCCACGGCCCAGCGGCTCCTCAGACGGATCCACCGAGGGGAAAACTTCGGGGCCCTGGCCGCACGGTACTCCATCGGACCGGAGAAAGAGGAGAGGGGAAGGCTCGGCACCTTCCAACGGGGGCAGTTGCCTAAGCCACTGGAGGAGGCCGCTTTCTCTACACCGCCGGGGAAGGTGACTTCCATTGTGGAGACCAGGCACGGCTTCCACCTGCTGCAGGTGGTCCGGAGGATCCCCTCCCATGTGCAGACCGAGGACGAGGCGCGCGAAGAGATCGCTGCAAAGCTCTCCCGGGAACGACAGGAGCGCTTCTACGACAAGTGGGTCGAACAACTGATTCAACATTCGGATATCCGGGTACATGCATCCTTGGTGCAACTCGCGGTCAAGAAGGAACCGCCGAAACCTCTCCCTTTCAAACACGAGGAAGGCCGTGCAATCCAATAAACATCCCGCAATTCCGCTGCAGCTTCATCAAAGAATGAAATCGAAACGAACAAGAAACCGGGGAAGGGTTGCCTGCCTCGGTATCTTGCTGGCCCTCCTCCTTACCGGGTCACCCGCCTCCGCCGTGATCATCGACCGGGTCGTGGCAACGGTCAATAACAGGGCGATTCTGGCGAGCGAACTGCGGGAAGCCGTCGAGATGTATCAGCATCAGGTCGGGCAAAACATGCCGCAAATGATATCGGACCGGGACAAAACAGCGCTCCGGCGGAGGGTCCTGGAAGACCTGATCGACAAGAACCTCATCCAGGCCTATGCCGAGAAAGCCGGGATCGAGGCCTCCGACGAGGAAATCGACCGGGCCATCCAGGAGGTGATGACCCGGGCCCACATCACGGAAAAGGAGCTGCGCGAGGCCCTGAAAGCGGACGATCTCAATTACGACGAGTACCGCGGCCAGATCCGCGATCAGCTTGTCAAGGCCAAGATGATCCAGCGGGAGATCCGTTCCCGGATCAACATCACGGACAAGCAGATCGAGGATTACTATCTGGATCATCCGGATGAATTTCGCTCGAAGCAAGGGGTTGTCCTCCGGCATATCCTTTTTCCCCTCCCCCAATCGCCCACGCCGGAGCAGGTCGAGACCGCCATGCAGGAAGCGCGGAAGGTCCGGCAGGAGATCCTGGACGGAAAGCCCTTCGCCGAGGCCGCCAGGCAGTACTCCCGTGACACCACAGCGGCTCAAGGCGGCTGGCTGGGGTTCTTCCGGAAAGGGTCGCTGAGCCCACCGATGGAGGCCGGCATCGCCGGCCTCAAGGAAGGAGAGGTCAGCGAACCCGTTCGGACCCCGCTGGGCATCCATTTGCTCGAGGTCGACGAAAGAACCACCGGCGACATCCGTCCCCTCGAAAAGGTACGAAAGAGTATTCAGCAGAAGCTCTACGAGGAGGCGGCGGAACGCCAGTTCGAAAACTGGCGGAAGGAGCTGCGAAAAAAGGCCCATATCGAAGTCTTTCTTTAGCCGGCTTCCCCCCTATGGAATCTATGGAACCCCGAGCCATCCGGATCCAGGGCGCAAGGGAGCACAACCTCAAGGGGGTCGACGTGTCGATCCCCCGGGAGCGGTTCGTGGTCATCACGGGACCCAGCGGCTCGGGAAAGTCCTCGCTGGCCAAGGACACCCTTTACGCGGAAGGGCATCGCCGCTATGTGGAATGCCTCTCCGCCGAGGCGAGACAGTACCTTCAACAGATCAGAAAACCGGCGGTAGACCGCATCGACGCGCTTCCGCCCGCCATCTATATCGAGCAGCACCCCACAGCCCGGTCTCCACGATCCACCGTAGGAACGGCAACCGAGATCTACGATCTCCTCCGGCTGCTCTATGCCAAGGTCGGCATCCCTCACTGCCATCGCTGCGGAAAGCCCGTCCAGGCCCAAAGCCTGGAACAGATGGCGGACAGGCTTCTGGATCTGCCCGACGGGACCCGTATCATCCTGCTCGCGCCGCTTCTCGGCATGCCCACGGAAGGCTGGCGCGAGCAGGTCGACAGCCTGGAGAGGCAAGGCTTCCTTCGGATCCGCGTCGACGGCCGGATCCATGAACTCTCGGACCCGGCCATCAGGAGAAAGGGTCGCGTTTCCTCCGCCGAGGTGGTGGTCGACCGGCTGACGATCCGGGCCGGCATTCGAGGCCGACTCACCGATTCGATCGAAACGGCCGGACGACTGTCCGAGGGCATGGTCAGGGCTTGGATCGACCCGGAAACCGGGGGCGAGCAGGAGTGGACATTCAGTGAAAACGCCGTGTGCGGTTCCTGCGGCACCCCCTTCCCGGAAATCACGCCCCGTCTGTTCTCTTTCAACAGCCCATACGGCGCCTGTCCGCGTTGTTCCGGCCTGGGGAAACTCCGGAGGGTGGATCCGGGCCTCGTGGTCCCGGACCCGGACATGTCGCTGGACGAGGGCGCCATCGTGGCCTGGCAAAAGCGGCCGGGGATCCACACCCGGCAGGTACTCGAGAGCCTGACCGAGCACTTCCGTTTCGATCTCTATACCCCCTTCGGCAAACTGCCCGGAAAGGTGCGCAAGCTGCTTCTCTATGGGTCCGGGGGTCGAAAGATCCCTTTTCGATTCCAGGGTGGTTCGGACGACAGGGAGATTTTGCTGAACTTCGAGGGGGTCATCCCCAATCTGGAGAGACGATACCGGGAAACGAATTCGGAGAAGGTCCGGCAGGAAATCGGCGCTTACATGACCGTCCAGGCATGCCCGGCCTGTCAGGGCGCCCGTCTGAAGCCGGAGGCTCTCTCCGTTCTCCTCGATGGAAAACACATCGGAGAATTCGCCTCGTCGAGCATCGCCGAGCTCCGGCGCTCCTGCGCGGACCTGGAACTCTCTTCGTTTCAGAAGGCACTCGTAGGACACGTGCTCGACCAGATCCGGCAAAGGCTCGCGTTCCTTTGCGAACTCGGCCTGGACTACCTGACCCTCGACCGCGAAGGGGATACCCTCTCCGGGGGGGAGGCCCAGAGAATCCAGCTGGCCACACACATCGGATCGGGACTGGTAGGCGTCCTCTATATCCTCGATGAACCAACCCTGGGACTCCATGCCCGGGACACGCAGCGGCTCCTCGAACTCGTGCGAAGGCTCCGGGACCGGGGCAACACGGTCCTCGTGGTGGAGCACGACGCCCGGACCATCCTGGAGGCGGATCACGTCATCGACATGGGCCCGGGCGCCGGAGTGGCCGGGGGAGAGATCGTGTTCTGCGGCACGCCGGCCGATCTGCTCGCCTTCGAAGGGTCCGTGACCGGCCAGTACCTGGGGGGAGTCCGATCCGTTCCGGTCCCCCCGGTCCGTGCGAGGCCGGACCGGGGCTTTCTGGTGATAAAGGGGGTCAACCGGAACAACCTGAAAGGGCTGACCGCCCGGATTCCCCTGGGACTTCTGACGTGCGTGACAGGGGTCTCCGGGTCCGGGAAAAGTTCCCTCGTGTTAGATGCCCTGTACCCCTGCCTCGCAGATCGGCTGCCCGGGGCCCAGGGGCCCCGCTTTCAAGGGACGGGAGGGGGCCGGAAGTCCCCCATCCTTGAGGGCGTAGAATTTCTGGACCGCGTGATCCCGGTAGACCAGAAGCCTCTCAGCCGGTCGCCGCGCTCCAACCCGGCGACCTACACCGGCCTTTTCACTCTCATCCGGGACCTCTTCGCCCAGCTCCCTGAAGCCCGCCGACGGGGGTACGGACCGAACCGGTTCAGCTTCAATGTCAAAGGGGGGCGCTGCGAAGTCTGCCAGGGCGAGGGACTACGAAAGGTAGAGATGCATTTTCTGCCGGACGTGTACGTTACGTGCGATCTCTGCAAGGGAAGACGCTACAACCGCGAAACCCTGGAGATCCGGTACAGGGGCAAGAACGTGGCGGACGTGCTCGCCATGACGGTTCAGGAGGCCCTCGCCTTCTTCGATGCGGTCCCTCAACTCCAGCGTCGCCTGGAGATCCTTTCGGAGGTGGGCCTCGGATACATCCAGCTCGGCCAACCGGCCACCACGTTGTCAGGGGGCGAGGCGCAGCGGGTCAAGCTGGCGCGCGAACTCGGCAAGGCGAGAACAGGAAAAACCCTCTACCTCATGGACGAACCGACCACAGGGCTGCATTTCGTCGATATCGAGCGGCTCCTCCTGGTCCTTCGCCGCCTGACCGAGGCGGGAAACACCGTGCTCGTGATCGAGCACAACCTGGAGGTGATCCGGGCCGCGGACTGGGTGATCGACATGGGCCCAGAGGCGGGGGAGCAGGGGGGCCGCATCGTGGTCGAGGGGCCCCCGGAACGCGTCGCCTCGACGCCGGAATCCCACACGGGCCGCTATCTACGGGAACTTTTGAACGCGTAACGCCCGGAGGAACCCAAGGTCGACCGATTGTGATGGAGGGTCAATGATGCGAACAAGGGCCCTGCCAGGCGACCAGGAGGATACCCGCGAGCAGGGCCGTCGCGGCCCCGAATAAAAACGGTGCGGCCGGACCGAATCCGGACCATGGACCGATTCCCTGCCACAGGATCCCTGCGATGAGACTGGCGGGGAAGACCGTCAAGCCGACGACCGCATGGTAGACGCCATAGGCCCTGCCCCGCTGATCGGGCCGGACCAGGTCCGCGACCAGGGCCTTCCCCGCCCCCTCGGCCATCCCGTAGTAGAGGCCGTAGAGGGCGAACAACAGCCAGATCTGTTCAGGGTTGCCGGCCAGGGCGAAGCCCAGGTAGATACAGGCGTAGGCCAGCCATCCGGCTGCGATAAGCCGGGTGCGGCCCAGGCGGTCGGACAAGGCCCCGGCCGGCCCGGAAGCCAGGGAATAGACCAGGTTGAAGGTCAAGAGCATTCCCATTACGCCCAGAATGCTCAGCCCCCGTTCCTGGGCGCGGAGGATCAGAAAGGCATCCGAGGAATTGCCCAGGGTAAACAGGACCATCACGGCGAGGAACCTCTTGAAACGGGGATCGAAGCCCTTGAGCGACAAGGCCGGGGGAGAGCGGTCCGGGCTGACCGGAGAGATCGTCTCTCGTGCGCCGAGGGCCAGGACGAGGACGGCCAGTACGGCCGGAACGATGCTCGCAAGGACCACGGCTTGAAAGGCGGGGCGGGCCAGGCTGGAACGGTCTCCCTGAACGAGCCAGATCACCGCCGCCGCAATGGCCAGGCCGACGAACGCGCCGGCCGTATCCCCGGCCCGATGCAGCCCGAAGGCCAGCCCGCGGCGCTGTTCCTCGATGCTGTCGGCGATCAGGGCGTCGCGCGGGGCGGTCCGGATCCCCTTGCCGACCCGGTCGGCGAAACGAACAGCCAGCACTTCCCCCCAGGCCGTGGCAAAATAGAGGAAGGGCTTGACCAGCGTGGAGAGCCCGTAGCCGGCAACCGCCAGCCCTTTGCGCCGCCCCAGCCGGTCGCTCAGCCAGCCGGAGAAGATCTTGAGCAGGCTGGCCGCCATCTCCGCTGTTCCCTCGATCAGCCCGATGATCCCGGTTCGAACGCCCAGTGCATTGGCCAGGAAAAGCGGGATCAGGTTGATCACCATCTCGCTTGAAACATCGGTGAGAAAACTGGTGATCGTAACGACCCAGACATTGCGGGGCAGGCCGCGCAACCCCCTCCCGGGGGGAGATGGCTCGGCGGTTCTCATCGTTGTCACTCCCTGTTGTGCAAGGGAAATTCCTCGGCACTCCCCTCACATCGGCCTTGTGAAATTCTGTGTGAAGGCCAGGAAGGTTCGCCAGTATTGAGAGGGCTCGAACCCCGCATTCGTGCACAGGCGCAAGACCGTCCCCCGTGTCTGGTAATGCGGATCGCCCAGGACTTCGGTAATGGACAGGGTGCCGCCCGGCCTTAGGATCCGATAGAGGTTCTTCAGCGCGGCGGTCCAGTCCGGAATCTCACCGAGGACGGTTACCAGCCAGGCGCGATCCACGCTGTCCGACGGGAGTTCAGGGTCGAGGGAGATATCGCACAGCCGGGGAACGATGTTCCTCACACCCGCCCGCCCCATGGCCTTCTCGAGGCGGGCCAGCATGGCCGGTTGAATGTCCAGCGCCGTGATGCTGCCGGTCGGGCCGACCCGAAGGGCCGCCGGAATGCTCAAACGGCCCGGCCCGCAGCCTACATCCAGGCCCTGTTCGCCGGTCTGCAAGCCGATGCGGTCCAGGAGGGTTTGCGCCCCTGCGATGGACTCGACCACCGGATTTTCGAGAAACCAGGCCAGCCACGCCGGGCAGGGCAGCTGCCGCCTTCGGCTGGTCCAGCGCCAGCACAGCGCCCCCAGGACCAGAACGAGGATCACCCCGATCAGGGCATAAAACATGATGGTCATTTCGTCTTCACCTTTCCCGGCGGGCCCTCCTGCTGGGAAATGCCCTCCGCCCCCGGACCAATTTCACCCAGGAGTTCACGCGCCTTTTCGTAAGCCTCGACCAGGGCGGATCTGCCTAGGGCCGTAGCGGCGTAATACTTGCGGATCTTCCCGTTCACGATCCGCCTTTCCGTCTGCAGATAGCCCCGTTTTTCCAGTTTATGCAATATGGGATAAAGCGTGCCCGGACTGAGCCGGTAGCCGTGGGTTTCCAGTTCCCGGATCATTTCAAGGCCGTAAACGGGCGCCTCCGTGGCATGAAACAGGATATGGATCTTGATGAAACCCAGGAAAAAGTCGCGGATCATTATATCGTACTCCGTTATCGCATTGCGTTATCTAAATGCGATTATACAAGATGTCTCCTTCAAGTCAAGCCCCGGCGACAATGTTCATGGATCTTTCCGGGCCGACTGTTTGACACCGATGCGTCCACATCCTATATTCCCCTCGACACGAAGCAGAACCCCTGGGACCGGGGAGGAAGGCGAATGGCACTGTTGCGGCTCGAGTTCATCGACTATTCGACCGAGATCGACGCACCCGTCGAGGAGGTCTTCACCTTCTTCAAGGATGTGGACCAATGGACGTCCTGGGCCACGGGAATCAAGAAGGCGTACCGAAAGCCGGGCGGGGACTGGGGCGTGGGATTCAAGCTCGCGTTCGTGCCGAACTTCCTGCCCATCCCCCTGGACGTTACGGTCCTCGACTTCGAAGAGGGGCGCCTGATCGCGTGGGGACTGCGCACCACGGTGGCGACCATGGTACACCGGTTCGACTTCGAACCCCTTGAGGGGGACCGCTGCCGTGTCCGCCACAGAGAATATGCGGAAGGCCTCCTCGCCGTCCTGAGCCGGCCGCTGCGGGGCAAAATCGAGGACTTTGATCGCCTGCTCGCCGATGATCTCCAGGCAGCCTTCCGCAAGAAGGCCTAGTAGGAGCCCGTTGAAAAAGTGGCTCTTGGAGGCTGTTCAAAAAGTTCCAGATGCAAGGCAGGCAACAACTCCGCAGGATAGCGGAGTTGGACGCGACATCCCCTGGAAGGGGGCTGTCGCGCCCGCAGGGCAAGCGCCATGGACGGCGCGAGTCAAATCCCGAGGAATGAAGCGTACTTTCTGTACGTTGAATGACGAGGGATGCAGCCGAACGCCGCAGATGGGACTTTTTCAACAGCCTCCTAGTGGGGTGTCGTGAGAATGCAGCTACATTTCACGTGAGCGATAACTTTAGGTGCCGCCCAGGGTTCCCTCTCCGATTTGCTTGGGCTCCGTCTCTCTGCGATTCCCCTGTCCCGATTCGATTTCCTTGGCCTCCGTCTCCCCCTCCCTCAGAAGTCGGCCTGCGTAAATCTCATTCGTGACAGGGGAATCGCACCAGATGCCCCCACCCCCATCGTATGCTGGAAGGCGAGAAACCGGACAGAAAGGGGAGGCCGAGAGCGGCTTACTGGAAAAATGGGTTCGAACGCTTTTCCTGGCCGATCGTGGTGAGCGGGCCGTGCCCGGGGTAGACGCGGGTATCGTCCTCCAGGCAGAAAAGCTTCTTTCGCACCCCGTCGAGAAGGCCTTCGAGGTTTCCGCCCGGCAAGTCGGTGCGCCCGATAGACCCGGCGAAAAGGGTATCCCCGGTGAATACGACCCCCGGGCTGAAGAAGCAGACGCCTCCGGGGGAATGGCCCGGCGTGTGAAGCACCTTCAGGCCATAGGTGCCGAAGGAAACCGTCCGGCCCTCCTCGAGGTACCCGTCGGGCCGTACGTTCGTCGCCCCCGCGTCCGCGGCATGGATCAACCAGGGGGCCTTGGTGATCCGCTTCAGCTCGTCGACACCGTCCGTGTGATCCCAGTGACCGTGGGTGTTCAGGATGTACGCAACCTTGAGGCCCCTGTCGACGAGCCCGGAAACGATACGAGGAACGTCCCCACCGGGATCGATCACCACGGCCTCTCCCGTCTCCTTGCAGCCGACGATGTAGCAGTTCACCATCAGGGGGCCGACCACCAGCCGTACCACCATAGTCCGCTCTCTCCTTTCAAGCCACAGATTGTAGCCCCAATGCACGGGACGGGCAACTCCGGTCCGGATCGGCCGGCACTCCAAGATCGTTGCAAGAAATCTTTGCATTCTTACAGGATCCAGATTAATATATGTGATATACTACATTTTGAATCCAACGCATTACGGCCGGAAGATCCCGGACCTTCCCGTAAACGGAGGTAACCCAATGAAAAAAAATGCGGCCGGCTTGGGTTTCTGCATCTTCCTCGCCCTCGCTTCCGTTGCCTCGTCTCACGCCGCCCATGTCGTTTTTCAAGTGACCCAAAACACGACCGACGACGGGGATCCCACGACCGGCAGTGACGCCGGCTACGAGATCAACGATGGTGGATTCATGGTCTGGCAGGGGTGGGACGGTGCGGACTGGGAGATCTTCCTCACGGATGAGACTGATGTCAACCCCGCCCCCTTCACGGCCAACTCGGTGAATGACAAGGCCCCGGACATCAACGATGCAGGAACGGTCGTTTGGCAACAGAAAAACGGAACGGACAATGAAATCATCCTGGACAACGGGGCGGGCGAGGAAAACATCTCCAACAGCCCGACCTGTGATGATGCCGCCCCCAGGATCGGTGACGGGGGCCATGTGACCTGGCAGGGCTATTGCCAATATACCACCTCCACCACCACCTTCTCCGACTATGAGGTGTTCCTGTATGACGGAACATCGGCAATCAACATCTCGAATGACCATGACTCGTACCCTCTCGAGGGTGCCGACACGGCCCCGCAGGTCAACGCCCTGGGCCATGTGGTCTGGGTCAAAGACCTCTCGTCCGCCCCTTTGGGCAAGAAAGAAATCTTCTTCTATAACGGTTCGGACCCGATCAACCTCTCGAACACATTCGAAGAAGAAGATCTCGACCCGCAGATCAACGACAACGACAACGTGGTCTGGTCCGGGAATGACGGGACGGACTATGAGATCTTCTTCTGGGACGGTCAAACCAACGACGGTCAAACCAACCCGGTAGAGGGCCATGTCTTCCAGATCACGGACAACGATCAGAATGATTCCCGCCCCAGAATCAACAACAACGGCGAGGTCGTCTGGAGCGCATCGGACGGCTCGGACAACGAGGTCTACTATTGGGACGGCCAGTTCCCGCCCTCGGCTCACATCACCAAGATTACAGACAACACGACCGATGACCTGAACCCTTTCATCAACGAAGGCGGGGACGTGGTGTGGCGAGGGATCGTCGGATCGTACTGGCAGATCTTCACCTGGGACGGCCGGTTCCCGCCCTCCGCCTATACGACCCAAGTCACCACGGACACCGTTCAGTTCAAAGACCCCCCGAAGATGAACGACAATCCGGCCCGTCTCGACAAGGACATCCTCTGGAAGGGGAAAGAAAACTTCTCTGCTGATATGGAGATCTTTGCCGCCATCTCCTGCACCGACGTGGATCAGGACGGATACTGCAACGAAGCGACGGGCGGCAACGACTGCGTCGACGATCCGGGGGGAGACCCTCCGGAATGCGGCACCTGCGCCTGTGGTGATCCCGCGTGCGCGGGGTGTGCGCGGTGCATCCATCCGGGGATGGCCGAGACCTGTGACGGCATCGACAACAACTGCGTCGCCGGCATCGACGAAAACCCGGACGCATCGAACAGCTGCGACAACGGCGTCTTCTGCGACGGCCAGGAATTCTGCGATCAGGGGGCCTGCCAGGCGGGCGCCGACCCTTGTCCCGACGACACGCTCTTCTGCAACGGCACCGAGTCCTGTGACGAGGCGGGCAGCCAGTGCCTGCACTCCGGCACCCCGTGCCCCGATGACGGCCTGTTCTGTAACGGAACCGAGTCCTGTGATGAGTCGACCGACCAGTGCCTTCCGCCCATAGATCCTTGCCCGGACGACGGCCTGTTCTGCAACGGCACCGAGTCCTGCGACGAGGACGCAGACCAGTGCCTGCACTCCGGCAACCCGTGCCCGGACGACGGAGAGGCATGCACAGCCGATCGCTGCAACGAGAACGACGACCTGTGCGAATACCCCTGCGGCGCGGTGAACAATCAGGATCCCTGTTGTGCTGAGGCCGTCTGCGCCCAGGAGCCGGTCTGTATGGAACCCTGCAACGACAACGACGGGGACGGGTTCGGGGACCCGGCGAGTCCGGGCTGCACATACCCGTACCTGGATTGCGATGACGGCAACCCGAATATCAATCCCCTCGCAACGGAAATCCCGAATAACGGCATCGACGAAAACTGCGACAGCCGGGACTGTTTCATCGCAACGGCCGCTTTCGGGACGGAACTGGAGGGAAAGATCGATCTCCTTCGCTCTTTCCGGGATTCGATCTTGCTGAAAAGCTCTGCGGGCAAGGCCTTTGTAAAGGCCTACTACCGGCACAGCCCGCCGGTCGCCCGCTTCATCGCCGAGCGACCGCGGCTGCGTGCATTCGTGCGTCTGCTTCTTCTGCCCGTGGTCGGAATCGCCTCGCTCTTTATCTAGGCGGGTTCGAACATGTCCTTCGTCGCCCCGCAAACCGGGCATACCCAGTCATCCGGGATATCCTCAAAGGCGGTTCCGGCGGCGATGCCGCTGTCCGGATCCCCCACACTCGGGTCATACTCGTAACCGCAGACGCTGCAGACATACTTTTTCATCTCGTAACTCCTCCTGTCTTGGGATTATCGTTGGCCCCCCTGTAAGGGACCGCTTCATCCGTCAGGCCGCCATCAGAAAGCGTGCCAGATCTTCAGGCTCGAGCCGGAAGGGGGAACCACGGCCCTGGAAGAATCCATGGGCCTCCACAAAATGCACGGAAAGGGCGGACCATCTGGCGGTCTCCCCCGTGTCGATCCTCCGAACGGTGGTCACCGTTTTCTGATACCTCCCCTCGTGGGGCCAGGGGCAGACCGTCTCCCCCCGGTTTTCATCGACCACTACTTCCCATCTTTCCTCGAAGCGAACAGGCGTACCCAGCCCCGCCATGCCGTATTCGGTCATCTCCCGCATCCGGACGGCAAGCTGCCGGGCGGTGACCCCCAGCCGCGCCAGCGCGGCCCCATCCGCTTCGATGATCTCCTCGTGGGGCCTCGGATCCTCCCCCATAAAGCCTCCCGCAACGATCCGGGAACACCGGAGAATCTCTTCGAGGCGCTTCGCTTCCGGCGACCGCTTCAAGGTCGCTCCTTTCTGCAAGAGGGAACCGGTTCCATCCGGGTCCGCCGGTCTTTGCGTCTTGCGGCGGAATCCGTATCAGCTGAATTTGTCATAGAATATATTTTCCACCTGAACGCCATGTCCCTGGAGTACCGCCACGGTTGCATTGATCATACCCGGACTCCCGCAGAGGTACGCTTCGTACGATTCTGCACGGTCCAGGTTTCGGTCGAGCGCCTCGGTGACCAGACCGGTCTCCCCCTCCCAGCCGCTGTCTTCATCCGGCATGGCAAGAACGGGGACAAACCGGAAATGAGGCAGTCTGGCCTCGAATGCCTTCATCTCCTCCACAAAGAAAAGGTCCTTCGGGGTATTCACGCCGAAGTAGTACGTGGCTTGCCGCTCGGAGCCGCTGTTCGCCAGCTGATGGAGCATGCAGTTGATCGGCGCCATGCCCGAGCCGCCCGCGATGAAGATGATCGGGGCATCCGTGTCCTGAAGGCGGAAGTGCCCGTACGGTCCGTTGATCTTCACCGGGTCGCCCGCCTTCAGGTGCTCGAACAGATAGGTGGTGCAAATGCCGTTCGGGACCAGCCGGACAATCAGCTCGATGAATCCCTCGTCGGTCGTATTCGAGGAGATGGAATACGCCCGGTAGACTTCCTCATCGCTCCCCTCGTAGGCCGGCGTAAAGACCTGGACGTACTGTCCCGGGACAAAACGCATCCGGTCGGGCTCCTTCAGTTCGAACCGGAACCGTTTGATGTCGTACGTCAGGTCCCGGATATCGACACACACGCATTCGTACTGCTGGATGGAAAGCAGCTCCTCCGGGATCTCGATGCGGACATCGTTCCGGACCTTCACCTGGCAGGAGAGACGCATCCCCGCCGCCCTCTCTTCTTCCGAGAGATAGGGCTCCTCGGTGGGCAGAAGCGGCCCGGCGCCGCCCACCACCTTGACCTTACAGTAGCCGCAGGAACCCCGGCCTCCGCAGGCGCTCGGGATAAAGATCTTCTGCTGCGTCAGGGTCTCCAGCAGGGAACTGCCGCCCTGGACCTGCAAGGTCTTGTCATCGTTGATGATGACGGCACACTCGCCGTAATTCGTGATGTAGCGTTCGGCAATGACGAGTACCGTCGCCAGCGCTGCTCCGATCGCACTGATCACAAAAACGGAAAAAACCGTGGCACCCATATCTACGAAACCTTCCTCACAGCACGCCCGTAAAGCCGATAAATCCGAGGGCCATCAGCCCGGCGATGATCAGGGCGATCCCCGGACCCTGCAGCCCTTTCGGGACCCGCTCCATGGACATGTTCTGTCGAATCCCCGCCATGGCGACGATGGCCAGCATCCAGCCGACACCGCTCCCGAAACCGTAGCCCAGCGTTACCAGAAAGGTGTACCCGCGAATCACCATGAAGAGGGAGGCCCCCAGGATGGCGCAATTGACGGTAATCAGGGGAAGAAAAATCCCCAGGCTCTGGTAGAGAGCCGGGGAATAGCGCTCCAGCACCATCTCCACGAACTGGACGAATGTGGCGATAATGATAATGAAAAGGATGAAGCGGAAGAACTCCAGGTCCAGCGGAACCAGCACATAGCGGTAGGCCAGCCAGTTGAGCACGGTGGTGCAGGTCATGACGAACACGACGGCGAATCCCAGGCCCACGGAGGCCTTGACCTGTCTGGAAACGGCAAGAAAAGGGCACATGCCCAAAAACGTGGTCAGGAGGATGTTCCCCGTGAAAACGGCGGCGAAACAGACCACGAGCATTTGCCAGAGTTCGCCGGTCCAGTTCATGCGCTCTCTTCCTCTCCCCGGGCCTGAAACGCTCGCAAGGCCCAGATCAGGCACGCCAAGGTGAAGAAGGCCCCCGGCGGCATGACCATGATGATCCACTTGTCCCAACCGGTCGAAAAATAGGGCATGGGAATCCCGAGAATGCTTCCCATGCCGAGGAGTTCCCGCGGAACGGCGACCAGCAGAAGGACGAAGCTGTAGCCGAGCCCGCAAAACAGCCCGTCAAAGAAGGACGGAACGGGCGGATTCGATCGCGCGAAGGCCTCGCACCGGCCCATGATGATGCAGTTCGTAATGATCAGCCCAACGTAAGGGCCCAGGTTCCGGCTCATGTCCGGCCAATACGCCTTCAAGGCGATATCCACGAGGATGACGTAGAAGGCGATGATCAGCGTCTGGACCATCATCCGGACCCGGTGAGGCGTCCATTCTCTGAGCAGCGAGACGGTCAGACAGCTCAATGCCGTCGTTCCTGTCAGGGCAAGGCACATAACGGCCGTATTGAGGACGAGGTTCGTGACCGCAAGGGTACTGCAGATTCCGAGGACCTGCCGAAAAACGGGATTGTTATTCCAGAGCCCCTCTATGGCCGCCCGGCCCAGGGCCGACTCCTTCTTGGGGCCCTTCGGCGCGGACGCCGTCATCTCTCTTGCGGGATCGGCACTCATCATCCCTGACCTCCTCCAGCCGAAGCCAGATCGGACCGCCAGCGCAGGAGACCGTCGTTGATGATCTTCTCCAGGCGTGTACTCGTCTGTGTAGCCCCTGTCACCGCATGCACCTTGCTTGGCCCCAAAGCGGCGCCGACCGGCATAATCCCGATCGGACTCCTCCCATCCGCAATCCGCTTCCCGGTGAACTGCGAGCGAAACGGTGGCTGGACAATCTCCGCGCCCAGCCCCGGCGTCTCCTTCTGCTCGTAAAAGGAAATGCCCGTCACCGTGCGCTTGTCCGAGGCGATACCGATGAATCCTTTGATCCTGTCCCAGTACCCCTTCCCGTCCAGGGGAACGGCGTAGGCCGCGACCTTCCCCCCCTCGCGCAGCACATACGCGCCGCCGTAAGCGGGGACCGGCCCGGAGACGCGGTCGAGAAAGACGCGATGCACCTCAAGGGAAGAAGCCCGGGCGGGCAGTTCCACGGCGAGGCACTCGAGGACGGCCCGCTCGACGGCCGACCGCTCATTCAGCTCCACCCGGTCCCGCGTGAAGCGCGCGAGCCCGATCAGGATCGAGCTGAAAAACGCCGTCATCACGAACATGTAAAGCACGGGATACCAGGGCTTGTCTCTCATGCCGCCGCCTCCCCGGACGCCGCTGCCGCCTTTCTCTTCTTTCGCTCCTTGATGGTGTAGTCCAAGATGGGAACGAACATGTTGGCAATGAGCACGGAAAACATGTACCCGTCATTGAAAACCGAAAAGTTCCGTATGATGATCGCCAGGACGGCCACCATGACCCCGTAAATGATCCGCCCGGGCTGGGTGCTCGGTGAAGAGACGGGATCGGTAAGGATGAAAAAGGCCCCGAAGAGGAAACCGGCGCTCAGGACCGCGGTCAGGCCGTCGTAGAAATTCCGGACCCCCAGCATGTGCAGGACCTGGTACAGGACGCCGTAGGTGATGATGTGGGTGACGATGAGGCTCCGGTTCGCCGTCTTTGTGTAATACAGATACAACCCCCCGAGGAGAATCAGCAAGGCGCTCGTCACGCCCATGCATCCGCTCAGGCGCCCTGCCAGCAGGTCGATCCACTCGGGGGGGGCGGCCGTTCCCAGCTTGGCCAGCGTCATGGGCGTGGCCGACGTAATGGCATCCGGCATGCCCGCCGTGGTCCATTGCCTGAGCGCCCCCCACGGGCCTTGTGCCGGCAGGGACCACCGGGACGTCATGGCGACCGGAAAACAAACGTACACAAAACAGCGTCCGGTCATGGCCGGGTTGAAGACGTTCCGGCCGAACCCGCCGAAGACCTCTTTCCCAAAGGCAATGGCGAAGACGATACCGATGATGGCAACATGCCACGGCACGGAGGGGGGGAGGATCAGGGCATAGATCGTTGCGCTGACAAAGGCCGCCTCGCTGACCGGCTCGCCCCGCTTCCTGCAGAACAGGTATTCGGTGAGAAACGCGAAAAGCCAGGAGACCGCGACGACCGCCAGGGACCGCCAACCGAAAAAATAGACCGACCCGGCGACGCAGGGCGTAGAGGCGAGCACCACTCGCCGCATGATCGGCTGCCGCCGAAGAACCGTCCGGGCCTTGTTCGGTGGAGAGCCCATCACGTCAACCCGTACGTAGACAACGCACCCTGGAGATCCGCAGGATCGGTCAAGGGACGTCTACACGAATAGTTTTCGCAGATATAGGCCGTCGGCCGACCGTCGACCGCGCCCAACGCCTCCGTGTAAGGAACGAGGACGCTCAGCCTTCGCCCCTCTTCGCCGTCGGGGCGCAACACCAGCACCTTGCCGGGCAGAAACATCTTCTGAGCCGTCCGAAGCATCCTCTGCGTTTCCTCCCGGGACGGGTCCCCCGCAATGACGATTTCACGCCCGGGGCCCGTCATGAAATCCAGTGCGTTCAGGAACTGGGTGAAGCCCGCCGGATAGGCGGCAATCGAAGGGGCAAAGGCCTGAAACACGCGGTCGGCCCTGGCCTCCCACTCCGGTTTCCCGAGCATACGTCCGAGCCGCGCCAGGTTGAGAGCCGCAACCGAATTGCCCGAAGGCAACGCCCCGTCATAGGCGTCCTTGCTCTGCACGATGAGGGCCTCGTTCTGCTTGCCGGAAAAGAAAAAGCCTCCCCCCCTTTCGTCCCAGAATAGATCGATCATCGCCTCCTGGAAGGCCTTCGCCCTTTCGAGAAAGCGAAGCTCAAAGGTCGCCTCGTACGCCTCGATCAGGCCCCAGACAAGGAAGGCGTAATCGTCCAGGAAGCCGGGATACGCGGACTCCCCCTGCCGGTACCGCCGCAGGAGAAATCGCCCGTCTTTTACCAGTTTGTTCAGGATGAAATCAATAGCCTTGCCCGCGGCGTCCCGGTAGACGGGCTCTCCGAAGGCCTGGGCCCCTTTTGCCAGGGCCGCGATCATCAGGCCGTTCCAGGAGGTGAGGACCTTGTCGTCCTTCAGAGGATGGATGCGTTTCTCGCGGGCTTGAAAGAGCTTCTCCCGGGCCTGTTCCAGGGACCGCCGCAAGGCCTCCTCGGCCAGGCCCTCCTCTTGCGCAAACTCCGCGGGATCCTTCAGGATGCGCGGAATGCTCCGGCCCGCCTCGAAGTTGCCCCCCTCGCGTATGTCATGGAAGCGGCAGAAAAGCCCCCCCGCCTCCTTGCCGACACAGGCCGTGACCTCCCCGGGAGTCCAGACGTAGAACCGGCCTTCTTCCCCTTCGCTGTCCGCGTCTTCCCCCGAGTAGAAGCCCCCCTCCGGCGACGTCAGGTCGCGAAGCACGTACGTGAAGATCTCCCGGGCCACGGCCCCGAACCGGTCTTCACCGAAGGCCTGGTACGCCTCCGTGTAGGCGATCGCCAGCAGCGCCTGGTCGTAGAGCATCTTTTCGAAGTGGGGCACCCTCCACTCCGCATCCACGCTGTACCGGTGAAAACCGAAGCCGATCTGGTCGAAGATCCCTCCCCTCCGCATCGCCTCCAGGGTCTTCCGGGCCATCGCCCCCGCGGATTCGGCGCCGCTCCGGGCATACCACCTGAGAAGGAACGTGAGGTTGTGGGGCATCGGAAACTTGGGCGCCCGGCCGAAGCCCCCCCAGGCCGGGTCGAAGGAAGAGGCGAGCTGTTCACTCGCCTTCGCAGGCGCCGTCTCATTCGAGGCGTGCCCGGCGGCCGCCGCTTCCGGCCGCGGCTGGAGGGCCTCGGCGATCTCGTCTCCCGCCTGCTCGAAACGACGGCGGTCTCGGCCCCAGAGGTCCGCGATCTTCTCGAGAAGATCCAGAAAGCCGGCCACCCCCATCCGGCTCTCCTTCGGAAAGTAAGTGCCCGCGAAAAAGGGCTTGCCTTCCGGGGTCATGAAGATCGTCAGCGGCCACCCGCCCCCTCTCGTCATGGCCTGGCAGGCCGCCATGTAGACCCTGTCCACATCCGGACGCTCTTCCCGGTCCACCTTGATGGAAACGAAAGAACGGTTGAGGGCCCGGGCCACCTCCTCGTCTTCGAAGGATTCGTGCGCCATCACGTGGCACCAGTGGCAGGTGGCGTATCCGATCGAGAGGAAGACCGGCTTGGCCTCTTCCCGCGCCTTCCGGAAGGCCTCCTCCCCCCATGGAAACCAGTCCACCGGGTTCGCCGCATGCTGCAGGAGGTAAGGGCTCTTCTCGTCCGCGAGGCGGTTGGCCGCCTTCCTGCCGTGGCCGGGCTCCAGGTTCACGATCCCTCCACCTCCCATCCCCTCAGGGCATCTTATATGCTTCTCGAAGCCGCATCGAGAGTTCCCGGACGCACGCGAAGGCGCGTTCCACGGTCGCCGTACCGTCCGGATTCACGAGGCAACAGGTGGCCGGAGAAAGCATGCTGTTGGCGAGCATCTCCTCCCGGTCGACGCCCCTCTGTCCCAACAGGTCCCACAAGTCCGTCAAGCGCCGTTCCAGGGAATCGATGTCCTCGTTTCCGAAGGGTTCCGCGTTCGTCGGCACAATGCCCCAGACGAGGGCGCCTCCCTTTTTCAGATACCGCTTGATCGAAGGCGCATAAGCGGCGAAGACCTCCGCATTCGAATACGTGTCCAGGGACAACACGTCGATGTCCATGGTCAACAGGAAATCCCAGTCGGGATTCCCGCAGAGGTGGACCCCGCGCGGCCGTTCGATCTGGGAGAAGAAAAACTCCATCTCTTCTTTCGCCGCTACGTCCCCATAGCCGGACATGGCGCTGAACAGGAACTGGAGGCCCGGCTCGTCGATAAACATGAAGGCATTCCCGTTGCGTTCCTTCAGGCGGGCGAGCTGCACATTCGCCCGCTTCGCCATGAACTCCATCAGGAAGGGCCGAACGGTATCGTCGAACAGGATCGGCCGCCCCCGCTCGTCGACCACGTTGAAGCCGAAGCTGATCGGCCCTTCGAGCTGGCCGCGGATCGCGGGCCTGTCGGACAGGTCCATCTCCAGGAAACGATGGTAAACGACGGAGTAGGCAGGACTGATGTCGAAATATTCCGGGTCTTCGTAGCGGGCCAGGACCTCTTCGAGTTCCGCGCCGAACTTCTCGTGAGAGAACTTGAGCGTCCGCGCCTCGAGATCCAGCAGGATTCCGGGGAAATGTTCGGAGGCCTGAACGTACATGTCCTCGTAGTAGTTCACAAGGGGCAGCTGAGGCCAGAAAGGAATATCCATAGACAGGGCCATCTCCATGGCCCTGTCTATGTCCTTGTGAGGCATGACACCCATCGCCGTTGTGAGCAGATTACCCGGTAGGGACATGGCGGAAACGCTCGTCACACCTCATTCTTGAGCGGTCGGCGGGGTAAAGACCCGCTGACCCAACTCGCGGTCGATCATGAAAAGGCCCCCGCCCCTGCCGCCTGCCAGCTTCAGCTTCTGCACGACTTCATCAACGCTCGCCTCTTCTTCCACCTGTTCGCTCACGAACCACTGGAGGAAATTGTTGCTTGCGTGATCCTTCTCCTCGATGCACAGGTCCACCAGCTCATTGATACGCCGGGTCACGAACTGCTCGTGCTCG
>WFRX01000274.1 GCA_015486285.1 bacterium | reverse complement strand
GTCTTCAGCTCCGCGTTCTCGGCTTTCGCGGTAGCAGCCAGGATGGCGTCTGCAAGGCCGACGCCGTGTGACTTGCCGTAATCGCGCTTGTAGAGCCCGCCGGCCTTCGCAATCTCCCCGCTTACAGGGACAACACGGAAGAGGGATACAAGGTCTTCCAAAACAGCTTGTTCTCTATCCCCCCTCACGCCGGCGTAGAGCTCGGCGACTACGATGGATGAGAGGATGATTCGAGCAGAACGGGCGTTCACGAAGGCGACCGCTTTGCTGTGACCGCGGAGAAAATCAACAAGAACATCCGTATCGAGAAGAAGGGTTGCCCCCGTCATGATCAGCTCCTGTCCCATTCGGCTCTCACCGCCTTGAAGTCCGGAAGATCTTTACGGCTCTTCCAGATTCCGGCGGCTTTGCGCAATACCGCCTCCCGCCGACTGCGTCCCAATTGATCGATGAGGCGATCGACAGCCTCTCGAATGAGTTCGCTCTGTTTCTTCCCGGCGGTCTTGGCGATAGCGGCCAGTTCGTCACGTTGGCGCTCTGTCAGGTAGATCTGCGTACGTACCATGCCGTATCTCCTTAGATGTATACATCGGCATTATACATTACTCTCCCTTCCCTGTCAAGGCTGAGGCCGCGTCCTTTTTTGTTGACGTATCATAAAATATATACTCTTCAGGGTGTACGGACGCGCCTGTAACCCCTTCTTGGATGGAGCCGGCGGCCTATCAATAAAACCAGAAGGTGAGCACCACGGAACCCTTGGCGCCCTCGTCGATCTCGATCAGGCTCTTGCTCCTGCTTTCGCCCTTGTACTGTGTGGTTTCTTCGTACTGTGGCGTTATGACGTCGCGGAACTTCGCGCCCACCAGTCGGTACTGCAGGAAGGCGTAACCGTACCTCCGCCGGAGGCGTTGGTTCTGCATGAACCGGTGGAAGGGCATGTTGGTTTTGAGAAGGGGAGAGGCCGGATCCAGCGTGAGCTTCCCCCCGCTCACGGAAATCGCCGTCTTCGCGATGTAGGGCGCCCCGTCCACTTTGTTCCTTGTCTCCAGCTTCTGGGTGACTGTGAAGTGCGTGATCGTCTCGGGAAAACGGGTTTTCAGCGCCTCGTAGGTCCTCGGGCCGACCGTGGCGGTCACCGTGCTCGTTCGGATCTCGCCCTGTTCCTCACCGCCCCCCCTCTCGTCCCGATAGGACCCTTGGAATGCGTTTCCCTCGAACCGGCCCACGCCGTCGAAGCGGAAGGCCAGGTTCTGCCCCCCTTCCTCCGTCCCATCCTTGTCCACGGTCTTCATCTTTCCCTGGAACTTGATGTTCACCTCGCATCGGGTGAAGGGGAGGTCGAGCAAGGCGCCGGCCGACGGGGAGGCCTCATAGTCCTGGACCAGTTCGTGGATGCCTCCCACGGGCTGGCTGAGCCTTCCCGAAGGCGGCTGGGTCCTGCTGAAGAAACGCGCCTCCATGGTGGCGAGTTTTTTTTCGGGCCGCTGCCAGAGGTAGTGCGAGGCGTCCTCCGGGTCCTGCCTGCAGCGCACGATTTTCACCAAGTAGCGGGCCTTGAGCCGGTCCGCGAAACAGTTCCAGTTGACCTGCTCCGCCCCCGCGTACACCAGGGACTCGCCATCCGGCGTGCCGTCCATGGGCGTCTCCATGTTCAACGTCTGCCCCAGCCCCCGCAGGCTGACGTTGTCGATACGCCAGGAAAGCTGGTCGCCCTGGAGCGAATGGATCGAATCCTCGATCGGCTTTTTCGTCTCGGCGTCGAGCAACAGGGCGACCAGCTCCTCTCCGTTCCCGAGGCCCTTTTGCCAGGATTGAAGCACATCGCCGGGGATGTTGATTCGGAGCACCTGGACCGGAGGCGTGAAGTCCGTGAGGTGCCTCCGGAAACCGAAGGGCTTGCCCGCCTCGAAGGGCAGGGGGACCCACGTGTTGAGTTGGATCTGCTCGTTGGCTTTCAGGTAGTCCTCTCTTCGCATGAGCCGCGTAACCGGATGGCGGTTCAGATCGTAACGACCCTCGAGGCCGGCCACCACCCTGGGGGAGAGCTGATAGAAGCGCACCACGTCCCAGACGCGGGGATACTCGTCCGCGCCGGTCTTCTCGAACCCGTGCACATCCGTGCGGATGATCACGTGCGGCATGGCCCGGCCGTCGTAGGTTCTCGGATCCCCCGCGTTCCGCTGGAGGATGTCGTGCTCCGGGACCAGTCCGGAGAAGAGCCGCTGCATCGGCGTGCCCTCGTTCATGTTGAGCACGCGTACCAAGAGGCTCTTGGCAAGCTTCTCGGGATGGGACTCGAGCTTGAGATCGAGCAACCAGCTCTTGTCGAACCCCCAGTTGTCCGCCGTATTGGCGACGTCGACGGCCATGTACAGCTTGCCCCACCCGTCCTCCTTCCCTTGACAAAGCCTGCCCAGGGAATCCACCAGGTATCCCTGGGCGAAGTCCCCGGCCAAGGCCAGCGGCCCGGCCGAGACGAGCACGAAGGCCTTCCAGCCCAGCTCGACCTTGTCCGAGGTTTTCAGCCCGTAGGCGAGGCGCGAGAGATAGCAGACGCTGTGGGTGATCTTTGGCGGCCCGTCCCAATCGATCTTGATCTCACGGTATTCGAGGCGTCCCCCCCCCGGAGGCGAGACGTAGCCATGGAAACGTCCGCCGGCGATTTCCGCGGCGTCCTTCCGGATGTGCACCGGCACCGCGGAGTCAGGCAACACGGTCAGGGGCCCCACCTCGGGAACCCGGGGTGCGCCGTAGGGCGTGAGCACGTGCCAGTCGAAGTGGTCGACCAGGCCGCACTCTTCCAGCAGAAAATAGAGCGGCACGCCCCAAGGGCAGAAATCGGCCAGGAGATAGTCGGTCATCTCCTGCTCGCTTTTCCACCACTTGTTGCCCCCGGGATCGTAGACGGCCACGCCCGCGTTCAAGAGGTAGAGCTTGTTTTTCGGATCCGCCGGTTCCGGGATCGGTCCCACTTCTTCGGGGTCGACCCGGCAAAGGAGGTTCAGCAGGCGGATGCCCCGATAGTAATCCTCGAGCTGCTTGCCGGACTGTTCGGCCCGGAACCGCTCGATGGAGGCAAAGAGGTAGGACTCCCCCTGCAGCAGCCGGAGTCTGAGCAGGTAGGGGGCAACGGCCTTCAGGAGCTTCGGATCCAGGACCCGGCAGTAGACACCGCAACGGGAGCCGAGGCTTTCCCATTGTTCGGCGCTCGGATCGGGCGTACTCTCGTCACGCCGCTTCCGGTCCAGCTCGTAGAAGTCCCGGAACAGATCGTAGTAGTCCTGCTCGGAATGCCCCCCCTGCACCGGCCGGAGCGACGGTTCTTCTCCGGTTTCCCACCGCTCCCCCCGGGGCCGTTCCATTGTTTTGTCGGCCTCTTTTTCCAGGAGGGCCCGGATCTCTTTTTTGATCTCCTCGACCTGGCGGGTGGTCAGGCTCTTGTCCTCATCCAACCGTTTCTGCAGCGCGTAGAGCCGTGCCACCTCTTCATCCATGGGCGGCCCTGCCTCGAGATCCTTCGGAGCGAAGGTCTCGTCCACACCGCGGACGAGCAGTGGCAGGGAGTCGGGAATCTCCTTTCCCTCCTCCCCGGCCGCATGCGGGGAGCCCACCGGCCACAGGGCCAGCAGCAAAAAGAGTGCGAAGGGTTGGAAAAAACGCCCGGGGTGCGCACGGCATTTCGTACCCATTTCCGGATTCTCCCGATCACGATTTCAGGCGAGGAAAGAGCCCTCCCGTTTCCACGTTATTCCATAGTTAAATCGGAAATCCAAGGGCCATCCTAAAGGCATGGCAAGGGCTGGTCAATGAAGTTCGTGAGAGGAGAATAAAGCGGCCGATGGGTCCATTACGGGTCGTGAGGAAGGGCCTTGCCGGAGTCTGACCAGGTAGGGGCCGAGCCGTGCGCTCTTGGGCCGGAGGGGCGCCCCACCTTAGAATTCGGCGCTCTTGGGGGTACGCGGAAAGGGGATCACGTCCCGGATATTGGTCATCCCCGTCACGAACTGGACAAGCCTCTCGAAACCGAGCCCGAACCCCGCGTGAGGAACCGATCCGAAGCGCCGCAGGTCGAGATACCAGCCGTATGCCTCCGGATCGACGCCCTTCTCTTCCATGCGTTCCTCGAGGACCTCGAAACGGTGCTCCCTCTGGCTCCCGCCGATCAGCTCGCCCGTTCGGGGGACAAGCACATCCATGGCCCGGACGGTCTCGCCGCCGTCGTTCACGTACATGTAGAAGGGCTTGATCCGGCTGGGGTAGTTGTAAACAATGACCGGCCCCTGGAACACCTCCTCCGTGAGGTATCGTTCGTGCTCGGTCTGCAGATCATGGCCCCAGGCCGTGGGGTATTCAAAGGACCTGGAGGAGGCCTCCAGGAGGCGGATCGCCTCGTCATAGGGGATCCGGCGGAAGTCGCTCTCGAGGATCTGCTTCAAGGTATCGACGATCCCGGGCTGAATGCGCTGGTCGAAGAAGGCCATGTCTTCCTGAGCCTGGGACAGCAACGCACCGATCAGCCGCTTCAGAAAACCCTCCGCCAGGTCCATGTCCTGGTCCAGATCGTAGAAGGCGGCCTCCGGTTCCACCATCCAGAATTCCGAGAGATGCCGGGCGGTGTTCGAGTTCTCGGCCCGAAAGGTGGGCCCGAAGGTGTACACCCGGCCGAGGGCGCAGGCCAGGGCCTCGGCCTCGAGCTGGCCGCTCACGGTAAGGTATGTGGGGCGCCCGAAGAAGTCTTCCGCGAAATCCAGGCCGCCGTGCCCCCTGGCTGCGAGGCCTTCGAGATCCAGGGTGGTCACGCGGAAGAGTTCTCCGGCCCCTTCGCAGTCCATGGGGGTGATGAGGGGCGTATGCACGTAATAGAAGTCCCGCTCCTGGAAAAAATCGTGCACGGTGCGGCTCAACAGGTTCCGGACTCGGCACACGGCCCCGAAGGTGTTGGTCCTCGCCCGCAAGTGGGCGATCCGCCGGAGAAACTCGAAAGAATGGCGCTTCTTCTGAAGAGGGTAGGCCTCCGCGTCCGCAAGGCCCAGCACCTGGATACGTTCGGCGCGAAGCTCCACGGCCTGGCCCCGCCCCTGGGACGCGACGATCGGGCCCTCCGCCGAGATGCTGCACCCGGTCCCGAGGCCGAGCACCTCGGAGGCGTAGTTCTCCAGGCCGCCCTCCGCCACGATCTGCAGGCCCGCCAGGCAGGAGCCGTCATTGATCTCGATGAAGCTGAAGCCTGCCTTCGAGTCCCGCTTCGTTCGCACCCATCCCTGCACGCGGACCGCTGGAGACCCGGGAGGCCTCCGGAGCGCTTCCCTTACCAGGATCGTTTCCATGCTCTTGCCCCCGCTTCCACTTAGAGAGGCGGTCGATAAGCGGTTTGCTTGCGAAGCTTCTCTCCGCCCTGCGCTCTGCCGCAGCTTCGGATGCCCCGGATGGCGTAGGGAAGCGGACCGCTATTCGTTTTCTTCCACCAGCTCGAGCATCACACCGCGGGTCCCCTTGGGATGCAGAAAGGCGACACGGGTCCCATGCGCTCCCGGAACCGGTTCCTCGTTGATCAACTTCACGCCTTTCTCCTTCATCGCGGCCAGGGCCTCCTCGATGTTCGTCACCTTCAAGGCGATGTGGTGGATTCCCTCGCCGCGCTTCTCGAGGTACTTGGCGATGGGAGAATCGTCCTCGGTAGGCTCGAGCAGCTCGAAGCGTGTTTCCCCCACCGGCAGAAAGGCCACCCGGACCTTTTGCGTCTTCACCTCGTCGGTCGACGTGACCTCGAGCCCGATCCCGTCCCGGAAAACCGAAAGGGCATCCTCCATGTCCTTCACAGCGATTCCGATGTGGCTGATCTTCTCTATCATTCCGTTCTCCTTTCCTCGAATGCGGCTTCCGCCTTGACCCTTCCGCCTTTCCCCTTCCCGGGAAAGGCCTGTTTCGCCAGACGCCCGAAGGCGGCCCCGTAGTCCTCCACATAAGTATAGAAAACAGGAACAACGAACAACGTGAGCAACGTGGACAGGGCAAGGCCTCCGATCACTGCCTTCCCCAGAGGCGCGAACATCACGACGCCCCCCAGGCCCGAGCCCCCGAAGGCCAGAGGCAGGAGGCCCAGGATCGTCGTAGCGGCCGTCATCAGGACCGGACGGATCCTTTCCCGGCCCGCCTGCAGAATCGCTTCCTCCCTGTCCCGCCCGGTGCGACGTGTCCGGTTTATGTGGTCCACAATAACAATGGCATTGTTCACGACGATCCCCACCATCAGAATCAGGCCGATAAAAGCGGCCACATCCAAGGCGGAGCCTGTAAGATACATCACCCAGTAAGATCCAATCAAGGCCAGGGGAACGGAAACCAGGATCGTAAAGGGGTGGATGTAGGACTCGAACAGGGCCCCCAGAAGAAAGTAGATGAGCAGCACCGACAGGAGAAGGGCCCCCCGAAAGGCCTTTTTCGTCTTGTCCAGATCCATCAACCCCTTCCCGAGTTCGGCGCTGTATCCCGGAGGAAGCCGGACAGCGTCCACGGCACGCTCGATCTCCTTCTTCAGAATGCCCAGGGCCTTGCCCGTCGTCTGCGCACGCACTGTGACCGTTCGCTTCCCATCGCTCCGGCGAATGATCACCTGCCCGGGGGAATGCAGAAAGCGGGCCACAACGCTGACCGGGATCAGCCTCCCGTCTTCGGTCAGGAGCTGCAGCTGCTTCAGCTTGGAAAGGTCCGCCCGGTCTTTCTTCTCGAGCCGGATCCGGACGTCGATCTCACGATCTGTCGTTTTCATCTTTTTCAACGCATACCCGCGCAAACCGAAGGCGATCGTTCGCGCCGCGACCATCGGGCTCACGCGATATTTTTTCGCCAGCGACCGGTCCACCTTCACCTGGATTTCGTCGAACCCCGGCTCCAGGTCGCTGTCCACCTGCAACACGCCGTCGATCCGCTTGATTCTGTCCATGATTTCCCGGACGATCGCGTCCAGCCGTGCGGGGTCATCCCCTTTCACCAGGATGCCCACCTCGTCCTGCGTACCCGTCATGGCGCCGCCACGCTCGGGAACCCGGTATTCCACATCCGGGATGGCCGGCAGGGCATTCAGAATCCGCCTTCGGGCCTCATCGGTCGATATGTGGGCCTTTTCGTCCTCATGGAGGAAAACGTTAATCCGGTTTCGGCCCCCCAGATAGCCCGACCGGGACAGGATATGCTCGATATCCAGTTCGTCCCGTTTTGCCCAGAGCGCATTCTCCACCTCTTTCATCGCCTCGAGCAGCCTGGCCCGATCCTGGACGCCCTTGATTCGAAGCTCGAGCATTACGCGACGGATGTCGCCGGCGGACTCCCCTTTCTGGGGCACTTTCCTCACAGGGACGAGGATCGTGACGACCACCAGGAGAACCAGCAGACACGAAACCCGGCCGCGGTGATGGAGCGTCCACGCAAGCCTGCGGCGGTAACCGGAGACCAGGGCGTCCAGGATTCGGCTTTGCTTCCTGCTCTCCCGGGGCAGGCGGGACGCAATGAGCGGGATAAAAGTAAGGGCGACGAACAGGGAGGCGAGGAGGGAAAGGGAGATAGCGGTTCCCACCTCCCTCGTATAGATCTTCATCACGCCCATGTCCATGAAAACGAGCGGCAGGAAGACGATGATGGTGGTCAGGGTGGACGCGAGGATGGCCATGGCAACATCCCGGCTTCCCGTCCGGGAAGCCTCCTCCGCCCCCAATCCCTCATCCCGCAGTCGATAGATATTCTCCGAAACGACGATCGAGTTGTCGACGAGCATCCCCACGCCGAGCATCAACCCGACCATGCTGATCACGTTCAGCGTCATGCCGCAGAAAAACATCACGGTGACCGCGCCCATGATCGAGATGGGGATCGCCACGGCGACAACGGCCGTAGCGAAGGCCCTGCGGAGAAAGAAGTACAGGACACAGACCGCGAACAATCCGCCCCACAGCCCCGCATTCCGGAGATCACGGAAAGAATTCAAGATAAACCGGGACTGATCGAAGATGACCGACCCCCTCAGTCGGGTGTAGCCCGGCTGCTCCAGCAACCGGTCCAGTTCCTCCTTGACCGCCCGGCAGACCTCCACCGTATTCGCGGTCGACTCCTTCTTGATGCCCACCATGATGGCGCCCTTCCCGTCCATGCGCGTGATGAACATCTCTTCCGGGTACCCGTATCCCACGTGCGCCACGTCCCTCAGCCGGAGTCCTTTCCGATTCACACGGAAGTTTCTCAGTTCCTCCAGGCTTCGGTATTCGTTCGAGGACCGGACGAGATAGCGCCTCCTCCCCTGGAGTACCTCCCCGCTCGCCAGGTTGAAGTTGTTTCTCTCCAACCTGAGCACCAGATCGTAAATGCTGATTCCGTACGTCTTCAACAAATCCTGATCGAGATCGATGAATACCTTTTTCGGCTCGTGTCCCCAGACAGCCACACTTCCCACCCCCTCGACCCGTTGCAGCCTCGGCTTCACCTGGTCGTTGACGATCTCATAGAGTTCCTCGACCGGCCCGTCCCATGTGAAACTCAGGAAAAGGATCTCCATGTCGGAGGAACTGAACCTCCAGATGTAGTATTCCCGGCTCTCTCTCGGAAGCTGTTCCTGAAGCCGGTCCAGGCGGTCTTTGACATCGAGATAGGCAAAGTCCATGTCCGTGCCCCAGTCGAAGGAAAGATGGAGGCTGCAGGCGTTTCCCTGGGAAATCGAATTCACTGTCGACAGGTTGGGAACGGTCCGGAGCATCTCTTCGGCCGGGATCGTAATCGTCTTTTCGACTTCGGCGGGCGTCGCATTCCGATAGGGGATCTGGATCCAGAAGTGGGGCCCCTCCAGGGTCGGCAGAAACTCGAGCGGAATCTTGTGCACGGCCACCCCGCCCAGGATGCACAGCGCGGCATAGACCATCAGCATGGTCACCGGTCTCCGCAGGGCCAGGTCGGGCAGGCTCATCGCTCACGATCCAACAGGACGTACACCGCCGGAATCACCAGCAGGGTGAGAAAGGTGGAACAGAGGAGCCCGGCGATCACGGTCACGGCCATGGGCACCCGAATCTCAGCGCCTTCGCCGAACCCGAGCGCCATGGGCAGCAACCCGAGCACGGTCGTCATCGTCGTCATCAGGATCGGCCGGAGCCGCACCTGTCCGGCCCGCACGACCGCCTCGCCGCGTGGGGTTCCCCGCCGCCGCAACACGTTGATGTAATCCACAAGCACGATGGCGTCGTTGACCATGATGCCCGCCAGCATGATCACGCCGATGAAAACCACGATGCTCAGGGGCATCCGGAAAAAATAGAGCGCATAGACAACGCCGATCAGCCCCAGAGGGATCGAGAAGAGGATGACGAATGGGTGGAGCAGGGACTCGAACTGGGACGCCATAACGATGTAAACGAGGAAGACGGCCAACAACATGGCAAAACGGAGGCTCGTGAAGGAGGTCTGCATCTCCCGGTTCTGCCCGCCCAGACCAACGCTGTACCCGGGGGGCAGTTCGAGCCGCTTCAGCTTCTCCCGGATCTCCCGGGAGACCGCGCCCAGATCTCTTCCCTCCAGGTTCGCCGTCACCACGGCGACACGACGCTGCCCCACGCGGCGGATCTCGCTCGGCCCGGGCACAAGGGTCAAGTGGGCCAGGGAGGCAAGAGGCACGAAGTTGCCGGGCCCCAGTTCTATCTCCAGCCTCTTGAGGTCTTCCAGGCCCCGCAGGTATTTCCGGTCCGCCCTCACCCGGATGTCGTACCGGGTCTCTCCCTCGGAAAGCTGCGTTGGGATGTCGCCCAGGAGTTTCGCCTGAACGGCCTTTGCCGCCTTGCTCACATCCAGTCCGAAGCGGGAAAGCCGGTCACGGTCGAAGGTGATCCGGATCTCCGGGTTCCCGATTCTGGCGCTCCGCCGGATATCGGCCAGGCCCGGGACTTCGCGCATCGCCGCTTCGACCCGGGTAGAAAGCTGGCGGAGCGTTTCGAGATCATTCCCCTCGATCTCCACCTCCACCGGGGTCTTAAAGCTGAACAAGGTAGGCAGAACGAATTCGCTCTGGATCCCGGGAAAGTCGCGGAGCCCCCGGCGCAGGCGGTCGATGAGCAGATCCTCCCGGTCGACGGCCCTCCCGATGTCCTTCATCGTCACGGTCAGCTCGGCCGTGTTTTCTCCACGATTCTCCTCCAGGGCCTCCTCTCCCGACGGCTCGGCGCCGATCTCGCCGAAAACCGATTCCACGGAATCATCCTTGAGGACCATCGCCTCGATAGGGGCCACGTCGCGACTGGTTTCCTCGAGCGGCGTACCGGCCGGCTCCTCGATGCGGATCGTGAACTGGCCCTGGTGGATCCTCGGTATGAGTTCGGTCCCAAGACGCGGCAGGAGGTAGAGGCAGTGCAGGAAGAGGGCCGCGCAAACCAGCATCACCCCGGACCGCCACGCGAACACGCGGCCCAGCACACGGGGGTAGGCCCGGCTCATGGCCTGCAGGCCCCTCTCAAATGCGTACAGAAGCGGCGCAAGGAGCATCCCCAGTCCTCTGCCGGCTAGCAGGAGGGGCGGGAGGAGACACCGCCCCCCCAACACGACCATCAACCCGATCATCCCTTCGAACAGGCCGAAGAGGCAGCCAAGGACAAAACGCAACGCTTCGAGGGGGGGATGAACAATCCCGTAGCCGCGCAGCAGCAGGCCGTGCAAACCGCCTGCCGGTCCGGCCGGACCGGGACCGCCCGCGGATAGCGGTGAAGACGGGGCCGGGGTCGGAGCTCGGCCGCGCAGGTAGATTCCCGCCTCCCGAAACCACCGATCCGGGCGGCCGTTTTGGGCGAGCCATCGGACTGCATTCCTGTATGCCGCAACCGACATCCCGCCCAATCCCTCGGTCTTCCGGCCGGCCATCGCGTCCCGTGTCTCCCCGGTGCGGACCCGGCGGGAAGCCAGCATGGGAATCAGGTACAAGGCTACCAGCAGGGAGGCCAGCAGCGAGAAGGTCACCGTCAAGGCAAGATCGTTGAAAAGCTGTCCTGCAATCCCCTTCACGAATACGATCGGGAAAAAAACAGCGACGGTCGTCAGGGTGGACGCCGTAATCGCGCCGGCGACCTCGCCCGTACCCCGGTTCGCCGCCTCGAGGATACCGTCCCCCTCTTCTCTGCAACGAAAGATGCTTTCCAGGACCACGATCGAATTGTCCACCAGCATCCCGATACCCAGGGCCAACCCCCCGAGGGACATGAGATTCAGGCTGACACCGAAAAGGAACATGGGGATGAAGGTCACCAGGATCGAAACCGGGATCGAAACACCGATGATGATCGTGCTCTTCAGGTCGCGGAGGAAAAAAAACAGGACGATCAAGGCCAGGATCCCCCCATACAGGGCCGTGCTCCGGACCTCCTCGATGGCGCTCTTGATGAACCGGGACGGATCGGCAATCAGCTTCACCCGTATGTCGGGATAGTCCTCGGTCAGCCGGCGGACGATTCCTGGGGGCCGGCCCGCACCGTCCCCGGGCGATTTCCCGCCGGCCAGTCCGAGCACATCCTTCACCTTGTCGGCTACGTTGACCGTATTGCTGTCCGCCTCCTTGTAGATCTCCAACTCCACAC
>WFRX01000273.1 GCA_015486285.1 bacterium | reverse complement strand
GCTGCTTCCGGCACATGTGATCAAGCCCGTTGTGTACCAGACACAGAAGGTTGTCGCGATCCCCGAGGACGTGGAGCTCCTGGAACCCCTGCTTTCCGGCACCTTACTGATCAAGGCCCCGGACCCCTGTGCCGTACACGGCACTTCGATGGTCATCAGCAGGGCGGAACTCGCTTGCCCCTCTTTCGTGCTCTCGCCGGCGGAAGCCCACGACCGTGGACAGGTGATCATGTGGAAAGCAAGTAGACACTTCGACAGAAACAAGGCGCTTCGAAGAGGCTCCCGCTGGTTCTTTGAGGCAGGGTTCCTCGCCATGTCGGCCCTTCTGCTCCTTCGTTTCGTACTCTTCGTGGAGGATCTGTACGAACGTCGGAAGGCGGCCGCCCTGGCCCTTCTGCTTGCAGGGCTGCTCCTGCCCGCCCGCGGCCTCTATGACCAGGTTCTTCTGCATGCCCTGAAGGCCCGCCCGTACTCGAGAGCGCAGGCGTTCGCCTCGTCCCGGTGCGCGGACAAGCGATATCTCAGTGTGGTTTACCGGCCGCAGGATCTTTCGCAGGAAACACTCATGAAGCTCTCAACGGATCCGAACCCAAGGGTACGCCACTACGCCTTCGTCGCCATGGGACAACAGGGGGACCCGGCCTTTCTCCCCGCCCTGGAGAAAGGGATGAACGATCCGGAACAGATCGTGAGAACAAAGGTCTATCAGGCGCTCGGAAGGATCGGCGGCGAGAAGGCGATGCGATTGCTGGACCGCGCGATCTCCAAAGATCCTTCCTGGTATGCGCGGCATTATGCCTACGAAGCAAGAGGCGACAGCAGACATATCTACAAGATCGTGGAGCGCTTGTGAGGCTTCATCGGTCGTGCCGCCCTTTTCGTCTCATGAGCAGGATGCCCTGGCGGTTGTCCCGCAGGGGGATGGCGCCCACCACGCCTACCGGCCGGTATGCCGCCATGATCCAGGCAAAGAGTTTCCGCCCGTAGTTTTGTCCGAAGAAGCGAAACCCGAATTCCGACGTATCCTTGTGGACAAGGGCGATCCAATCCGGCGGGTGCTCCCGGAAGGCCGCCAGGATCTTCGTCTCTCCGAAGAGGATCATCTCCGTGGGCATGAAATTCGTAAAAGGCGTCGGATTGGGCCGTCGAAGCAGGAAGTTGAGCATGACCCCCTCGGGCAGCGCGGCCAAGGTTTCACCCGCCTGTATCCTCCGGGGAAAGACCTCCAGGACCTTATCGACAATTCCGCCGCGGACCGCATCCGCCCGCAGCCTGTCCCCGGCGGGACCGGTTACCCATCGATCCTGCCTGGACATGACGCGTCCCTGTATACCCAGATAGGCGAACACGAGGCCCCCCAGGAGTACGAAGGCCCCTGCGCGGAAGACCAGGGAAGAGCCCCCACGGCGTTCGACCGCCGCGGGGATCCAGTCCATGAGCGCAACCACGAGGAGGAGGGTCGCGGGCATGGCAAGCACGAAGCCGTAGTGATAGATCCGGGCATTCAAGGCCATTTTCCCCAGCATGGCCAGGGCGAACACGGTCAGGCTGATCTGCCGGACTTTTCGTTCCCGTGCCCCGGGGTCACCGCGGGTCCTGAAGAATTGAACCGTCAGGATCGCACCGATGAACAGCAGGGCCAGCGGCAGTCCTCGGGCCGCGTTCCCCCACGCGATCTTGCGCCAGAACACCCACAAGCCCCCTGCCAGGGCGATCACCGTCACGCCTGCCCACAGGGCTTGCCGCCGGGCGGACTTTCGCGCCGCCAGGCTCATCGAGGCGACCGCGAGGATCGCCACCGCGTATCCACCCGCCCAGACCGCCATGAGGAGCAGGTTACCGTGGATGTCCGTCAGGCCCATGCCCCGCTGAAAGAACTCGAGGCCCGCGAGTTCCTTGTTCGCCACGGCCACCCAGGAGCCCATCGTTCCGGTAAATGCCAGGCGAGGCGGCATCCGCAGGCACAACAGCAGGAAAGCGATCAAGGGGGGGACCAGGAAGCCTGCCAGGAAGACGCCTGCCCTTTCGAGGGTCTCGCGCCCTCGAGAGGGTCGTGCAAGGGGGGTCAGGATGAGTACGCTCAACGTTCCGGCGGCACCCGCGACGAAAACTTCCGCCTTGGTCAGGAAGGCAAGCCCCAGGAGCATCCCGCCCGCGGCCGACATCCCGGGACCGAACCGGGACCCGTACCAGACGCACACCATGGCGGCCAGGGACAGGATCAGGCCGTGGGTCATTTCGTGCGAGTAGGGGCAGACATAGTTATAGTTGCTGATCCCCACGTAATGAGCGAAGCCGAAGAGCAAAAGGAAGACCAGGCAGGCGGCGGCGGCGGACACCCGTCCTCCCACCCGTCTGCAGGCATGATGCAACAACCCGACCAGCAGGCCCATCCAGCAAAGGTTGAGCACCACCAGCGTCTGCAACCCGACCCCGAACCACCGGAAGGCCAGGGCGTTGACGTACTGGGACAAGGGGCCGTTGTAGTAAGCAAGGTCCGCATACAGGGCGCGGCCCTGTGTGATTTGCCAGGGCAAATAGAGTTGCTGGCCGAAATCGACCAGGACATCCGCCCAGGTGCCCCATGTCCACCAGGCCATGGCCGCGGCAACGGCCACGAGGGCCGCCGGCCCCGCCAGAAGGGCGACGGAAAGGGAACGGGCGGTGAGGCGCTCGTCGCCCGGGCCGTCCGAATCCGGGTGTTGTAAGGGGCGACCCCGCCCTGCCGACTTTCTCTTCATCTTCCGCCTCGCGCACAGGGACAGGGTTCACCTGCAGGGAAGCCCGAGAGGCGGCACAAGGCCGCCCGTCAAGGTCCACGCCCCGATTATGTTATCCGGATGGGGATAGGTCAAGGGCAGCGCGACCGGTGGTTGACACACAAGCCGAGGTCCTTCTATCCTGCCTCCGTGCAAAAGAAAAAACGCAAGAAGCCTGCCCGCGAGGCCCGGACCGATACCATCCTTTCCGGCCTCTGCGGGGCCAGCCGCAGGTTGCTGCCCATGGCAGCCGTTTTGGTCGGAGCGGCACTTGCGTTGCGACGCCTGGATGACTTCGACACATGGTGGCACCTGGCCTCGGGGAGGTGGATTGTGGACCACCTCACGATCCCCGCCACGGATACGCTCTCCTTCACGGTCCCGGATCATCCCTGGATCAACCTGCAGTGGCTTTTCGATGTGGCCCTCTATCTATTGCACGGCATCGGAGGCGCCGACCTTCTGGTCATCACGTCCGCGGCCGCCTTTACCGCGGCCTTGTGGCTGCTCATGCGGAACCTGCGTCAGCGGCTCGATGAGGTCTCGGCTTCCATGCTGTGCCTCTGGGCGATTCTGATCGCGGAGGAACGTTTCCTCATCCGGCCCGAGATGGTTTCCTTCATCCTGCTGGAAGTCGTACTCTGGCTCCTGTTGAATGCGCGGCGCAACGAAGGGCGCACCCTCTGGCTGCTGGTCCCGGTCATGTTGCTCTGGGTCAACTGCCACTCCCTTTTCATCATCGGGCTCTTCTGTATCGGTTGCGCCGTCGCAGGGGCCTTCGCAGCGCGGCTTCCCATGCTGCCCGCGGGCTGGCGGGAGGGTTCCCGTCTCGGACCGGAGGCGACCCGAAGGCTCCTGGTCAGCGCCGGCGCCGCCGCGCTCGTGACATTGCTGAATCCCTACTTCCTGGACGGATCGCTCTTCCCGTTGAAGCTCATGTCTCGATTCGATGTTTCGAATGAAGCATTTCAAACCATCGGGGAATTCCGCCGGCCCTTCTCCGGCTACTTCCCCACCTTCTCCATAGGCGCCTACCAGGCCCTATTCTTTCTGAGCATGGGGGCCGTCTGTCTGGCAGCGGTGGCCGGCTTGCGTCCGCCGAAACAAGGGACCTCAACCGCGGAAGCGTCTCCGCCCAGCTTCAACCTGGCCTGGGCCATGATCTTCGCGGGTCTTGCTTACCTGTCTCTCCTGGCCCGCCGCAACATGGCCCTTTTTGCATTCGGGGCTACACCGATCGTCGGGGCTTGTCTGGCGCTCATCGGCAGCCGAGCCACGCGGCGGATGAAGGGCCTGTACCGCAAGGTCGCCGCGGCTGCATCGCCGACTCTGATCGCGGCATGCATCGCTCTCATCGGCGCCGTTGCGACCAACGCCTACTACTGGCGGGACGGCACCACGCGAGAGTTCGGCCTCGGCATACTGGACGTCAATTTCCCGATCCGCGCCGCGGCGTTTTCGCGGCAGGCCGGACTGCCCCCCAGGCTGTACAACGACCTTACGGCGGGCGGCTACCTGACCTGGGAGCCTCCAGTGAAGGGAGGTGTCTTCATCGACGGCCGTCTCGAGGTCTACGACGCCGAGTTCTTCAGGTATTATGTGTCCGCCTTCAACAATCCCCGCCTCTGGCGGCAGCAGCTGGACAAGTACGGGATCAACACGGTCCTGCTTTTCCACCGCTGGCGAAACCGGCATCCCATGATCCGCGCCCTCCTCCTCGATCCGGCATGGACGCTCGTATACCACGATGAGGTCGCGGTGATCTTCGTGCGCAACCGGGGCAATGAAGCAAGCATCGACAGGGCTCGTGCGCTTTATCCTGCGTGGCGGGAGAAGATATCCGAGGCCCTGGACTCGCCCACATCCCCCTGGCAGCGGCCCGTGGGCCGCGTGAAGGCCCTGAGCAGCTATGCCTCGCTCCTTTTCCTGATCGGCGAAACGGGATCGGCGATCGAACTCGAGCAGCGGTTGCTGGACTTCCCGCTCCCGGCCGCGCAGGAAGTCAGGGCGCGAATCATTATCGGGTCCTACCTGGCGGGCCGGGGCGAACTGCGGCAGGCCCTCGCGCATCTCGAACAGGCGGCCCGGCTCGACCCGTCCAACAGGCCCCTGCGGAAAATGATTCGGAGTATCCGGAACGCCGGCCCCGCGGACTTCAGAAAGTAACCTTTCCCATCTTTACCGCCTGATCACACGCCGGCTTGTAGCCCATACCGCAGGCCGTGATCAGCTGATGGGACGCCAGATCTTCTTCTCCCTGCTGGAGATAGACCATGCCCCGACCATGGTAGGCCATGGCCAGGCTCGGATCCAGCCTGAGGGCCGTATCATAATCATCGAGGGCCAGATCAAACTCTCCCCGGTTCAGATGAATGAATCCCCGGTTGCCGTAAGCCGCGGCCAGCTTCGGGTCCAGTTCGATCGCCTTGTTGCAGTCCTGGATCGCCTTGTCGTATTCATCTTTCCGGCCGTATGCAGTCGCGCGGTTCACATAGGCCCTGGCATATTTCGGGTCCAGTTCGATCGCCTTGTTGCAGTCCTGGATCGCCTTGTCGTATTTCCCGGCCTTGATGTATGCGAACGCCCGGTTGCTGTATGCCTTGGCATAGGCCGGGTTAATCTCGATCGCCCTGGTGTAGTCCGCGATCGCCTTGTCGAATTTCGCCTTCCGGCCCCAGGCGACACCGCGGTCAAAGTATGCAACCGCGTACCGCGGATTCAGCTCAATCGCCTTCGTATAGTCTTCGATTTCTCGATCGTATTCCTCCTGCAGGCCGTACACGATCCCCCGGTCCTTGTACGCCTCCGCGTTGCCCGGATCGATCTCAATGGCCTTATTGAAGGCTTCGACGGCCTGATTCAGCTCTCCCTTGTCCCTGTGGGCAAGTCCCTGCCGACAGTACTCCTCGGCGGACGCCGAGGGCGCCTCCGTCGATCCGATGCCGTCCCGCGCGGCGGTGTCGACCTGCGGCCCGGCGGGGGAAGCCCCTTCCCGCTCCATCGGAAGATGCATATAGCCCAGATAGGCTCCGGCTCCGAGCCCGAGAACGATCAGCGCGATCCATCCGAATCGTTTCATGCTGTACTCCTCTGATGGCAGTGGATTCCAGGAAAGAGTTTACCCCAACCATGCAGACAAATCTATCACAAGAGCAAACCAGGCGTGTACGACCGCACAGTAGATAAAGGAGTCCACCAGATACGCATAGTATCCGAACAAGAGCCCGAAAAGGATCGATCCGTATAGCTCAAAGGGCGGCTTCCCCAGATGCAGGATGACAAAAGGGAGGAGCTGGATGTAAACGGCATACACCCCCACATACCTCTTCAAGCCGAGCAGGAGAAAGCCCCGCGTCATGAACTCCCAGCCCCAGAGAGACACCAGGTACCCCAGGAAAAGCAGCAGCCCGTCATGGGCACGGCGGGCGCCCCCTCCGTAGAATGTCGCGATGGAATCCAATTTTCCGGACAGAAAGGCCACCACCCCGAAACCGAACAAAAAGACGGCGAGCACCGGCAGGGCGAGCCTCACCTTCCCGAAGG
>WFRX01000272.1 GCA_015486285.1 bacterium | reverse complement strand
CTCGATCTTCGACTCCTCCTCCACCGCTTCCGCCTCGATCTCGGGCCCTTCTCGTTCTTCTTTCATCGATTCTCCCGGGCTCTGGTCGATCCTCGAAACGATGGCTTCACATTTTACACCTGAAGTGATAGTTTTCCCAGTATTCCTTGTCAGTGCATTCCTGCGTTCCTCCCCTTGGGAACGCACCCACCCTCTGGATTCGGGTTCACCGCCCATGAAAACAAGCGTGCCCCGGCCACCACCGGACCCCGCTTCCCTCAAGCAGATGATCCTGGACCGGCGCACCGCCTTCGGAAATTACAACGTAGCCCGGTTGGGCGAATTGATTCGACGTCTGCCGGAGGAACGCCGAAGGGCCTTCGAGACCGTTCCCATCCTCCTCCACTTGAACGCGAAGGGCCTCCCCGGCCACGTGGACAATCCCCGGACCCCTCACGGCATCCACCGCTTTTCCGAGTCCGCCTTCTGGAAGATAGGCAAGAGGCACCTGGAGATTGAAAAAGAAACGATCCGGAGCGTCCTCCTGCCAAGGTACTATATTCGGGGGGTCTATCTGGCAGGAAGCGCCGGGACCCGGGCGCAGACAGAACGATCCGATCTCAATTTCTGGCTGCTTGTCGATTCGGAAAACATGGATGAGACACAACGCGGCCTCCTGTTTCAGAAACTCGAAGCGATCAAGGCCTGGGCCCGGCAGGAACATGACCAGGCCGTGACCTTTCTGGTTCCTCCTCTGGGCCGGATGCGACGGAACGATCGGCTCGGGTGGGGGCAGCCGTTCACACGGATTCCCCGGGGAGGCCTGCTGAAAGAAGAATTCTACCGGACTTTCATCCGCATCGCCGGACAGATCCCCCTCTGGGCGGTTCTCCCCGAAGGCCTGAATGATGAAGAGTACAACGGCTGGACGGAAGCGGTCCGGCGTTTACCGGAGTCGGATGCGGATCATAGGGTCGAAGACTATCTGGACATGGGCCCCCCAACACCGATCGACGGCGGGGAATACCCGGGGGCCCTGCTCGCGGAAATCAGCAGGTTTCGCGAAGACCCGGTCAGGGCCTTGATCCGCTCGTCTTTGATCGCCTATCACTGCCTTTTCCTGCAGGAACAGGGCCCGCTGTGCGAAGAGATCAAGCAGTCTTTCAGCCTGCCTCGATCGGACGGGGAACCCGCGGACCCCGCTGTGCGAAGCTTTGATGCGGCCGAGCGGTTTTTCGAGGACATGGAGGACAGAGACGGAAGCGATCTGATCCGGAAATGCATCTATCTGCGCCTGTCCGGGTATCCCGGCCCCCCTCTCCGGGAGCGATCCGATCCGAACAGGGACATCCTGGGCCGATTCCGCCGACGGTGGGGCTGGTCCCGGGACCAGGCGAAGCGAATCGAAAGGGTTGAAGAATGGACGGAAACGGAGAGGCTGGGCCTGGAAGATCGTATCCTTGAGACCCTCTGGGCGCTCTTGACCCGGGTTTCGCATGCCGAAGCCGTGGAGCGGGCAAGAGGGACGGGGGGCGTCAACGACTTGGCCCCGCTTCGGAGCAGGCTGGAAGAACGCTTTGCAGCCAAAGCGGGCCGGATCCCTCACGCCTCGGCCTGGCTACGCGCGAAACGGCAGTCGGTCGCCGTACATGTGAAATCTCTGCGTGGCCCCACCGATACCGACCGATGGGCCGTGTGCGAGCAGGGGACGCATGCGTCCGGCGAGAAGGAAATCGTCCTTTTCTCGGACGTCCGGCTCCTCCGCGTCCTGGGCTGGATCATTCTGAACGGGCTTTACAATCCCAGGCGTTCCTCGGTCGTCTTCCACCAGGTGCACAGTACCATTGCGGCAAGACGGGCCGAGGCGCTTATCAAGAGCATGGAACAGTTCTTCCGCATGGAGCCGTCCGCCGGGGACCTCGACGCGGCCCCCGCCTGGGCAAGGCTCCTGGTGGTCCTGGACATCGGGCTCGGCCCGAGGCAGCCCCATCTGTCGTCCGCGGATCTCCTGATCCGGAACACGTGGGGGGAAATGTTCCACCTCCCCCTGGATCTGGGTCATCTTGAAAATAATCTCCTCAGGTGCTATGAGATAGCCAAGGTCGTTCGGCAATACAGGGAACAGGCCCCGACAGGAAAATTCGAATTCAAGATCTACCATTCCAGCACGATCGAAGACGCCCAAGCCGAAAAAAACATCAACGAGTTCATCCAATCGTTTCATAACGATGCATCCGGGAAACCCGATCTATGAAGAACATCTCTTTCCTCGTAGTCGACAACAACCCGGTGGCCCTGCGTGAACTCAGCGACACCCTCCGCTACCTCGGACACATGGAAATCCAGGAAGCCCGAAGCGGCGGGGAGGCCTGGACCGTCCTGAAGATCAGGAACTACGATTGCGTCATCTCCACGTGGGACATGCCTGAGATGTCCGGCCTGGCGCTGCTCAAGATCGTCCGGAACGACGATCGATACATCAATCTGCCCTTCTTCCTGACCGACACGGCCTTCACCAAGGCAAAGGTCATCGACGCCGGCCGCGCCGGGGTCACCGGCCTGATCGTGAAGCCCTTTCAGGTGGAAGTCTTGAAGAACAAGATCGCCACCATGGCGAAAATCATGGAGATCTGCGTCCCCGAAGAGGTGCGGCTCTCTTTCCTGGAAGGCATGAAGCTGCTCGAAGACGGCAACTACGAGGAAGCCCTCCAGGCCTTCGAGAGGATGCTCGGCCAGGAAGAAAACCCGGAGATCTATTACAACATCGGATACATAAAGACCGTGAAGGAAGAGTACACCGAAGCCATAGAGGCCTTCCGCAAGGCTACGAAACTCGACCGCTATTTCGCCAAGGCGTACGAGGCCATGGGCCGTGCGTTCAAGGCCCTGGGCAAGGCGGAATCGGCCGCGGAAAGTTTGAAGAAGGCAGCGGAAATCTACATGAGCAACGAAAAAGAGGAACAGGCGGAAGGGATTCTGAACGAGATCCTGGAGGAGAACCCGGACACCATCAATGTCTACAATACGCTGGGTGTATTGTATCGGAAAAGGGGGGACTACCAGGCGGCCCTGCAACAATACCAGAAGGCCCTCAAGATTCATCCCGATCAGCCGAAGGTCTACTACAACATCGGGCGCCTTCACGTGGACCTGAGAGACGTTCCACAGGCAAGGGCCAATTTCGAGAAGGCCCTTTCCCTGGACCCCGACTTCAAGGAAGCCAGGGAAGCCCTGGACGCCATCGAACTCGGGGCCGTCTGACCGGCCGTTGAACGCTCCCTCAGGCAGAGAACTTCACCACCAGGAACCGGCATCCCTCTTTCGTGGTGAACGGCCCGTGCCTGTTTCCCGCCGGCGTAAAAAAATAGGTGCCCTCCGCGCATCTCCTCCCCTCGATCACCGCCTCTCCTTTGAACACGATCATCCATATGTCTCATAATGCGTCCTGCGCCGAAACACAAGCGCATAAAGGGGTCCGTCTTGCAAGGGAGATGTTCCCGATGACAACACAACCCGCCTCGGCCACCCCCGGCCTCCGTCTCGAGCCGGCCGACTTCGGGGCCTCCGAAGCCGATTGGAATGACTGGGAGTGGCAGGTTGCACACCGATTGCGCCGTCCCGAGGACCTGGACGCGATCCCGTGGCTCGGGAGGGAAGAAATCGACGACATGCGCCGGGTCGCCCGGCGCTATCCCTTCTCCGTCACCCCCTACTTTCTGTCCCTGGTTCGATGGGCGGACCGGAAAGATCCCCTTCGGGCTCAGGTGCTGCCGAGCCCCGCGGAAACCCTTGCCCCTGAGGGCGGGTCCCTGGACCCCCTCGCCGAGGCCGAGCATACCCGTGCCCCGGGCCTGATTCACCGATTCACCGACAGGGTGGTCGTCCTTGCGACCCATCGCTGTGCCGTCCATTGCAGGCACTGTTTCCGAAAACGGCTCTGGAAGGAACCGCACGCACGGAACGACGGCTTGCGGTGGGACCAGGTGATCGCCTATCTGGAGGACCGCACGGAGGTGCGGGACGTGCTGCTCTCCGGGGGCGACCCGTTGACCTTGCCGGATGGAGGGCTGGATGAAATTCTCGGGAGAATCCGCCGTATCCGGCATGTGGAGATCATCCGCATCGGGACCAGGATTCCGGTCGTCCTGCCGCAGCGCATTACGCCCGGCCTGTGCCGAACACTCGAACGGCACGGCCCCCTCTGGCTTGTCACACAGTTCAATCATCCGAGGGAAATCACGCCCGAAGCGGCCCAGGCATGCGAAAGGCTTCTTCGGAGCGGCATCCCGGTCAACAACCAGTCCGTCCTGCTCCGGGGCGTGAATGATCGGGCCGAGACGATCAAGTCGCTGTGCCAGGGCCTCCTTCGAATTCGCGTCCGCCCCTACTACCTTCACCAGTGCGACCCCGTAGCCGGCGCCGCGCACTTTCGAACGTCCCTGTGCGAAGGGATCGAGATCATCTCCCAACTGCAGGGCACCACCTCGGGTCTGGCCGTACCGAGATTCGTGGTGGATCTTCCGGGAAGGGGGGGAAAGGTTTCCCTCCAGCCCGACCCCATTCTGTCCAGGGAGAAGGGCCGCACCACCCTCCGCGACCATGCGGGTGCGCTCTATGCCTATGAAGATCCTGCGCCCGCAGGCTTCGACCCGGGGGCGGAAACCATCCAAAAAATCGCCTGACATCCATCAGGGCCCTGACCTCGCGGTTCAGGGTCCCTGTATTGCCAACCGCATCCGGCGGTGTCCCGGGATGCGAAAAAAATCCTTGTGCCCAAAATCAGTTGTTGGTAAAGTCTCGGTATCCTTTGACAACGGTTTCACCCGGGCAACCGGCTCCCTCTTGGGCAAAAAACGCGGGGAGGAGTCGGATTGCTTCAACCCCCACAGCAAAGGAGATGGGCCATGGCGGAAAGCACTTACAAGATCATCGAACTGGTCGGCACAAGCCCGAAATCCTGGGAAGACGCAGCCAAGACGGCCGTAGAGACGGCATCCAAGAGCCTGAAGGACCTCCGGATCGCGGAAATCTCTGAACTGGACATGAAGCTCGAGAAGGGCAAGGTCGCCGCCTTCCGGGCGCGGGTCAAGGTTTCGTTCAAGTACATGGGCAAGTAGCAGGCCCCGGTCGAGCTTCCCCCTCGACAGCGACGGCTCCTGCGTGCGCGCATCAAGCCACTTCGGCGGACACCAGGATATCGGAAGGATCCAGGGAAAGGCTCTCGACGATCTGGTCAAGCACCTCGACAATCTGGGGGTCGAGCTGCGTCCCGGACACCTTCCGGATCTCTTCAATCGCTTCCATGAAGGTGATCTTTTCCCGATACGGACGATCGCTGATCAACGCGTCGAGCATGTCGGTCACGGCGAGGATGCGCGCACCGAGGGGAATGTCTTCGCCCGACAGACCGCTTGGATAGCCCCTTCCGTCATAGTGTTCATGGTGGTGGCGGATGATCTTCAGGATGCCCCTCAGGTCAGGGATT
>WFRX01000271.1 GCA_015486285.1 bacterium | reverse complement strand
ATTCCGCAGGATAGCGGAATGGGACGCGACATCCCCTGGAAGGGGGCTGTCGCGCCCGCAGGGCGAGCGCCATGGACGGCGCGAGTCAAATCCCGAGGAATGAAGCGTACTTTCTGTACGTTGAATGACGAGGGATGCAGCCGAACGCCGCAGATGGGACTTTTTTTTGAGCCTCCTAAGGCTTGCTCGGTGCGGCGTACGTCAGGGAACGCATCGCGTCCCGGATCTCCGTCGGTATGGACTTGTACGTGCGCCGCCGCGACTTGCCGAGCCCAACGGTCCTTTTCAGATCCACCAGGGTCTCGGCGAGCTTGAGCGCCGCATGGGTGACATCGATGATAGGGACTCCTGTTCCGGTGACCTCCCTGTATCCCGCGAGGGACAGTGCGGGGCTGAGGGCACAGCAGCAGGGCAAAATGACCTCCGCGCCGTCTTTTATACAAACGTGGCAGAGCTCTTCAAAGCGGGGAAACAGCACCTCCGGGTTGATCACCATCTCGAACAAGGCATTGACCCAATCTTCGCCGATCTCGTGGACCCGTACAGGCCGGACCACGCGCGATTCCATCCCATAATTGCATAGATTCCGTTCACAAAAGGCCACGAGTTCGTCCATCACGGTGATCATGCTGAAGCGGCTGCCCACGGAGCAGCTCAACATCATGGCCGCCTCGGCGGGGGCGATCACCGGGATGTCCACGGCCTGCCTCGCCTCACGGATACCCGGGTCATCCGCACAGCCGATGATCACAGCGTCGTAGCCCTGTTTCTCCGCCTCGATCACGCCGTCGAGGAGCCAGATATTGTTGAGCATTTCTGTGTAATAGAAATGCACCATGTAGGCGGAGTGCTTGAGGTAGTGGACGTCCACTTCCGTGTCCGGGCGGGCAACGGTCCGCAGGTTCTCAAGAAGCCTTGCCTCCGCCTCCTTCACGGATGTGGACAGAGCCATGCCCGCTTCCTTTTCCATCTGGTCCTGGGGCGGAAAGATATTCTGCCACCAGATCTTCATTCCCATACGAGCCTCCCTTCTCAAGACTTGAACGGCGCCGGTCTTGTTCCGCCGGGCTGTCCCTATCGCTTCAAAATAACGACACTACTGTTGGGCCCGGCCCCCATGGCGTGGGCCAGACCTATCTTGGCGTCCGGAACCTGCCTTCGCCCGGCTTCACCCCGAATTTGTGTGAAGATCTCGATGATCTGCGCCAGGGATGTTGCGCCCAGGGGATGGCCCCTCGACATGAGCCCACCGTCCGTGTTGACCGGGCATTTGCCGTTCAGATCGAAAACCCCCTGTCGCAGAAGAAGGGGGGCCTCTCCTGTCTTGCACAGACCGAGTTTCTCCAGATCCCAGAGTTCACCTGAAGCCATGGTGTCATAGGCCTGAACGACGTCCATGTCCTCGGGCCCGTATCCCGAGATCTCCCAGGCCTGCTGGGCGGAGACCTCGATGGTATCGGGCGTCTTGATTTTCACACTTCCGCCGCCGTATTCATGACCGTAGGTGCCGCTGGTAAGCACCGACGCGGCGACGGTGACGGTCTTGCGCCTCTGCTTCAGCTTCTCTTTGCTGCAAAGTACGATCGCCGTACCCCCGTCGGCAAGCGGGCAGGTGTGGAGCAGGCGGAGAGGGTCTGCAATCACTCGAGACGAGAGTACCTCCTCCAACGTGACGGGAGACTGGAAACGCGCGTTGGGATTCAATGCGCCGTTCTTCCGGTTCTTGACCGACACCCTGCTGAAGTCCTCAACCGTTGCGCCTGATTCCTCCATGTACCTGCGTGTCTGCATCGCATAGGCCGCGGGCTGAACGTTGAACCCCATGACTCTCTGCCATTCGGGCCAGGCCGTACTCATGATGAAGCCCCTAGGCATGGTTTCGAATCCAGCGGCAAGGACTACATCGTAGACTTCCGCGGCTATCATTTGATAGGCCAATCGAAAGGCGGAGGCACCGCTGGAACATGCATTCTCGACGTTTACAATCGGAATGCCTGTCGCTCCGATCCTTCCGATGGTCTGGTGCCCCGCGGCCGTCCCGCAATACACGCTTCCGCAGAATGCAGCCTCGATCTCCCTCCATTCCATCTCCGCGTGGGCCAGGGCCTTCAGGATCGCCTCGCTGCCCAGATCATAGAACTCCTTCTTCGGTCTTCCCTTCCGGCCGTCATAACTGTTGAATCGGGTCAACCCGACGCCCGCAATGGCAACCTCCCTCGCATTCTTCATCGTTTCGGCTCCAGTCGCTATGAAAGGGCAGGGCGGAACTTGTACGTGACGACCTCGTTTCCGTCCTCGTCCTCGTGAAGCGTTTCAATGACCATTTCCACATCCATCCCCACGTGCACCGAACCCGGGTCACATCCTGTAAAGAGGGTCTCGATCCGTATTCCTTCCGGCATCTCCACAAACCCAAGCATGTAAGGCACCTCGCCCTTGTAGTAGACGGGCGGCCTCTGCGTTACGGTCGTGTAACTGTATACCTTTCCCTTCCGGCCCAGCTTCACTTCCTCCAACTCGCGGGATTGGCAATAGCCGCACAGCGGGATGTCCTTCCTGGGGAAGAACAGCTCCCCGCAGGATAGGCACCGACTTCCGATGAGCTGGGGTGTTTCACCGGCGGCCTCAGGCTCCACCCACAGCCCCTCCCTCACGGGAATCCTTTTCTTCCGGTCCTCCATGACGGTTCCTCCCTGACCCTTGCATTCCTCGTGTCGACCGTTCGATCTTCCCTAAGAGCCCGTTGAAAAAGTGGCTCTTGGAGGCTGTTCAAAAAGTTCCAGATGCAAGGCAGGCAAAATCCCGAGGAATGAAGCGTACTTTCTGTACGT
>WFRX01000270.1 GCA_015486285.1 bacterium | reverse complement strand
GCGCGTAGCAGGTCGTCGATGGTTCCGCTTCCGCTGTCATATTTGAGCTTCTCGATCCGCTTGACCTCCCGGGCGAGCGAAAGGGCGGCGGCGCGGGTTTGCACGGCCTGTTCCACCATTCGGAAGGAGGCCACGGCGGAGAAGACCTGCCTGCGAACCTCGGCATCCAGCTCGGTAACTCGCCGCTGGGCGGCCGATGCCGCATGGAGGGCGCGTTGGACCTCGTTCCTTCTTCTCCCGAAGTCGAGGAGGGGTACGGAGACGTTGGCGCTGACCGACCAGTACTGGTCGTTATAATCGATATTGAGCCCATCCGCCCCGTTGAGCCTTGCGTTCAGGTCGACCCGCGGGAAGCGGTCGGCGCGAACTACCTTGACCTTCCTCGCCTGGGCTTCGGCGTCGCGTCGTACCGCCCTCAGATCATGGCGGTTTTGCAGCGCGGTCTTTACGAGAATCGCGGTCTCGGGCAAGGGAGCATTGATCCCCGTTGTCTCCACCGGCTCGAGTTCATAGGCCTTGAGCGGTCCTTCCGCCTCCCCCAGAAGGGCCTCCAGGTCGGCAAGTCCCGTTACGTGTTCCCGTTCCAGGCCCTCGAGCTTCAGGTCCACGTCTTTGATCTCGAAGGCCACCTTGAGAAGGTCCACCTCGGCGAATTTGCCCCTTTCCACCCCAAGGCGGATGTGCCCCTGAAGAGAACAAAGGGCATCTCGGTAGTCTTCCCAGGCTCGGACCTGCTCCTGGACCGAGAGCACGCCGAGATAGGCCTCGGCAACCTGATAGGTAACCCGGGTGACCGCATAGGCGAGTTCGTTTTCCCGGGCGTCCCTTCCGGACCGGGCGCTGGAAATGCCCTGGGTCAGGGCGCCGCCGGTATATACAGGCAGCCGGTACTGCAAGGACCAATAGGCGTAAGTGTCGTCAAAGGGAAGGCCGAGAAAGCCTTTCGAAAGCAACTCCCGGGTCATGGGACGCACCAGGACTTCATCGCCGTTGTGCGAAATGCCCCCGTTGAGCAGCACTTCCCCGTATCGGGTCAACTTGCGGGCCCCGACACTGTTTTGCTCGGAGGCCGACCTTTCCTGGAGGGCCTGAATGCCCGGGTTGTTGTGAATCGCCCGCTGTACGGCTTCGGCCAGCGAAAGGGTTTCCCCATGGCACAGCCCCCCCGGGACCAGCATGGAGAGCAGGAGGAGACCCACGATCCTTGCCCGTCCGCCGCGTGTCATTCCATCACCCCCCTCAAGAAGACATCCAGCACGGCCTCGCATTTCCCTGCGAGATCCGAGGTGCGACCGGACAGGAGATACCGGATCGTCAGCGACTGGAGGATGCCCGTGAAGAGAACTGCGGCGGCTTCACAGTCCATTTCCTGTCGTACCGTTTTCCGATCCTGAGCAGCCTTCAGGTATGCCGCAATCCGTTGGATCATGCTGCCCAGAAAATCGTATAGTTCTTCTCGAATGGCTTCGTCGCGATTGTAGGTGGATTCGGAAAGGAATTGGATGGTGACACCCCGGACCTGCTCCATGTATTCGAGCATGGGACAAAGAAGCCCCTGAAAAAAGACGTCCGGGCGCTCCTCGAGGGAAATGCCGGCGAACATCTCATCGAACCGTTCCCGAATGAGGCGAATCAGAGAGATGACCAGATCGCTTTTTCCTCGAAAATGACGGTACATGGCCGTCTCGGTAAAGCCGACCTGTTCGGCCACGCTCTTCATGGTCAGGGGGGCGATCCCCTCCCGGATAATCAATGCCATGGCCTCTTCGAGGATTTCCTGTTTTCGAAATGACATAGCCTTCCCGGAGGTTTGTGAGGACAAACTAACACCATACAATACATGTTCTCAATGAGGAAGTCAACGGCCGGGTTCCGGTTACTCGATAATCTCCAGTACGCAGCGTCTCCGGACTTTGGCGGCCGCATTGTTCAGAATGGTACGGATCGCGATCGCGGTCCGGCCCTGCTTCCCGATAATCTTGCCCATGTCGTCCTTGGCGACCCTGAGTTCGAGGACGGAGGTGTTCTCCCCTTCCACCTCGGTGACTCTGACCTCTTCAGGATGGTCGACCAGCACCTTTGCAAGATACTCGACCAGCTCTCTCACGCTCTCTGCCATCCAGGATTTCTCCGCTTTCTCCTCGGTTGGATTCCCTGTTCCACTTTCCACAGCGTATGAGGAACTTCAGGCCGGCTGTCCAGTCGGCTCGCCTTTCGATGCATTGAGAAGCGCGTGGGGGAGAGCTGTCCTAGCCGTTCAGCCCGTCCCTGTCCCAATTGGCAAGGACCTTTTCGGTGATCTTTTCATCCATCGTCACGAGGGCGGGCCTCTCTCTCAAATAGTTTTCCTCTTTCCATTTGCGGGTTGCATCGATGCCGAGCCTCGCCCCTTCCCCGCGGGGTGACAGCCCGGGATGCTCGAGGTCCTGTTCCCTGCGATCGGAGATCATCAGGTCCTGGTCGGCCCGGACGTTCATGGAAAAGGCCCACATGACCTCGGAGAGGTTGTTTACGTCGATATCATGGTCCACGACGATGATGTTGGTGATGAATTCGGCCTGGCCTTTTTCCCGCCAGACCTGCTCAATGATCTCCTTTGCCTGATGGGGCCTTGCTTTCTTGATCGAGACGATCATGAGGTAGAGGGAGGCCCCTTCCTTGGCCATGTTCATGTCCACGATTTCGGACGCTCCCAGGATCTGACGCGCCTTTCCCACCTTTGCCGTGGCGTTGGACATGTAATGGATCTCTGTGAAGGGGCGGCCTGTCGTGGCCATGTGCCAAATCGGATCCCGCCGGGTCGTGATCCTCTGTATCTGGAAGACGTGCGTTTCTTTGGGCGGTGAATAGTATCCGTGAAACTCCCCGAAAGGCCCTTCGGTGGCGCGCACGCCGGCCGGTATGATCCCTTCGAGGACGACCTCGGCCCCCGCGGGCACCGGCAGGTCCGAAAGGTCCGCCTTCACGACATTTACCCCGCGGCCCTTGAGAACCCCCGTGAGGATGAATTCATCCATCGGATAGTGCAGGGGAAAGCACCCGGAAAGCTGGAAGGCGGGATCACACCCGACGGCAACCACCACCGGGAGGTCCCGGCCCATTTCCTCCGCCTTCCGGCAGTGCAGGTTGCCGTGCTTCTTCGGCAGCCAGTGCATACAGGTCTTCGCCTTGTCCAGATACATCATGCGGTAGGTGCCGGCGTTGATCTCGCCGGTTTCCGGATCGCGGGTGATCACCATCGGCATGGTGATGAACTTGTCGCCGTCCTGAGGCCAGAGCTTGGTCAAGGGGAGCCGGTTGATATCGATTTCATCCCCTTCATACACGACCTCTTTGCACGGGGCCTCGCTGACTTCTACGGGGAGCGTTTTGAGCAGCGGGCCGAAGGGGAGGATCCGGTCCGCCACCGGCGCGTACATGAAGGAACCCCTGACAACGGCCTCCATGTCAGGCGGCTGATCGTCCCCGGCTGGAGCCATGGCCTCGGCGATTCGCTGCTGGGCGTGGGCGAAGAGATCCTCGCAGCCGAAGGCCCATGCCACCCGTTGGTGGCTGCCGAACAGGTTCCCCAGAACGGGCATGCCGGAGCCTTTCACGTTCTCGAAAAGAACGGCCGGGCCCTGCCTGCGGGCGAGCCGGTCGACAATTGCGTTGATCTCGAGGATCGGGTCCACTTCGCGGGACACCCGGACGAGCTGTCCTCTCTGGTCCAGCATATTCATGAATTCTCTGAGGTCGTCGAAAATCGGCATGGCACACACTCCCGTTCTTTCCGTTCGCTTGCAATCGCCCGGCGAACCCATTCCGGCTCTTCGGGAAACCGTTGCCCATCTGCCGGTTCGTGAAAATGACAACCGAAGGTGCCGCCCGGGTCGGCCTGCGGGCAGACCCGTCAAGTGTGTCACTTCTCAGGCAGGAGATCAACCCGGAGGTGAACCCCGGATTCCAAGCTTGTACATTCTCGTATACAAGGTGGATCGCTTCATGCCCAGAACCTCGGCCGCGCCCCCGACCCCATAGATTCGCCCGCCCGTTTTCTCGAGTACATGCACGATATAGCGGCGCTGAAGTTCGTCCATGGTCGGCATGTCTGCAAAGGTCTGATCCTCCGGGGAGGCTCGCCGTATGGGAAGATCCAGGATCAGGTTTTCCCCTCCGGACAGTGTCACCGCGCGTTCGATCACGTTTTTCAGCTCTCTCACGTTGCCCTGCCAGGGATAGGAAATCAGCTTCTCTTCGTCATGGCGGGTGAATTCCAGTCCCTTGCGCCCGTATTTCTGACAGAAGTGACGGAAGAAACTCCTGGCCAGCAAGATGATGTCATCAGGACGCTCCCGCAAGGGCGGGATCGCAATGGGAATGACGTTGAGACGATAATAGAGATCCTGGCGGAAGCGTCCGGCCGCGACTTCGTCGGCGAGGCGACGATTCGTCGCGGCAACGAGCCTGAAATCGGACTTTACGGGGTGGGTGCCCCCGACACGGTAGAAGGTCTTGCCTTCCACGGCCCGCAGGAGCTTCGCCTGAACCACCAGGGGAAGCTCCCCGATCTCATCGATAAAGAGCGTTCCCTGGTGGGCCAGTTCGATGCGGCCCCTTTTCCTGCTGTCCGCCCCGGTGTAGGCGCCCTTTTCGTGGCCGAATAGCTCGCTCTCGACCAGGCTTTCCGGTATGGTCGTGGCGTCCACGACAATAAACGGCCCGTTGGCCCGGGGGCTCTGCCTGTGAATCCTGCTGACCAGCAGCTCCTTCCCCGTGCCGGTTTCGCCCGTGACCAGAAGGGTGGCTTCGGACCGGGCCGCCTTTTCCGCCTGGTCGAGGACCTTGAGCATGTTCGGCGCCTGGGCGAGGATCGTATCGCTCCCCAGCCTTTCCATTTGAATGGATTTGTCTGCGGCGAGCCTGCTCGTTTCTTCCCGCAGCCGGAGGAGTTCCAGGATGTGAGCGATGTAGTTGCTGGCGTGCTCAACCAGGAGCGGCGTCCATTGGGGAGGAAGAAAATCGAAGTTTACGCTGAGGTATGCATTGTCATAATAAAGCACACCTCTGATCTCCCCGCCAACTTGCACGGGGATGCAGAGGAGATTCTGTATTCCCTCGTCAAGCGACGGTAGTGCAGGGGCCTTCGGCCGTGTCCGAATGTATCGTCCCTCACGGAAAGCCCTGCGGATCCATGCGAGACTCGGTTTGAAGCCTTCAGAGTTCACTTCCTGTTTGGAGAAATTATACCCGGCTTTGAGGTCGAGATGATGGAGATTGCGCTGTTCGGCGGTCCAGAACAGGGCGCCCCGTTCGGCCCCGAGGATCTGACTCAATCGACGCACGGCACGGTGGTAGAGCTCTTCCTCATCCGCGGCGGCATCGAGGCCGTGGAGGAATTCGAAATAGTGGTCCACAAGAATCTGCGCGGAGTCCCTCTCCCTCTGCCACCATGGCTCGTCCTCGAAAAAATGTCCGAGATCCCCGGGCACATAGTCCCTGTCGAGCCCCATCCTTTGTATTTTGCGCCACGCTTTGCGAACCAGAGCCCGTGCTTCCTCCATGTTGCCTTCGCGAAGCTCGAGCCGCGCCATCGTGAAGAGGGTGTCGTTCAGGGCAAAGGCGGCGCCTGCCCGCTGAAGACAGTCCCGGCTGGCGGCAAGGTCCTTCATCACGGTGGAGGCGCTCGCGCCGGAACGCAGCTCGTCCTGGGCCCGCAGCCTGAGGGCGATCCCCCTCCTCGGCGGATTCGGGTCCTTCAGACACCCTTCCAATTGCTCTTTGTATTCCCAGCCGTCGGTGAGGGGCTCGAACCCCTGATCATGGAACGAGGCGAGCATGTCCAGGAGGTAAAGATTCAGCAGGACAAGGGCGGATGCAGCCTTTTGTCCCTCCACAACGGCCGATCGAAGCAACTCGAAGGCCTTGCCCAAGTCGCCGTCGTGGAAAAACTGGATCGCCAGGCCGGCCCTTGCAATGAGGAGCGAATACGCGTACCGGTTTTCCGAGGCCTCTTGAAGGGAGGCGTTCAGATGAAAAAGGGCCTCCCGCCTCTTCCGTACAACGGCCAGGGAAAAGCCGAGGAGCGCGCGGGCGATGGAGGCGACGGCGGGCAGCCCCATATCCCTGGCCGAGCGGAAGTAGCTTTGAAAGAACCCGAGGGCGCGCGGAATCTGACCGGTGGCGAACAGGGTGATCCCGAGGCTCCAGAGAATCATCGGATATACCAGGAGCCGGTCCTCCGCCTGCGTGAAATGTTCTTCAGCCCTTTCGAAGTGGACGAGGGCCTCTTTGAACCGGCCCTGGATCATGAAGTAAAGCCCGAGGAACTCGGCGGCGGCCTTTAGAATGTCGCTGTCCCCCAGCCGTTCCACTTCTTCCTTGCCCGCGGCGAGCATGGTGATCGCCTCGGAGCGTCGATCCAGGTAGGCCAGCAGGCGGCCCAGGTGAAGACAGGCCAGGGCATGGGACCTCACATTGCCGGAGGCCTTCGCCAGGTTGACCGCGGTTCGCAGGTACGAGGCCAGCACCTGCATGCCGCGGCCCACGGCGAAGGAGAGGCTCGACAGTTCCAGGGCGGCTTCCACAAACATGCGATCCCTGTCGTCGCCTCCGCCCATGATGTAGCTGTGCCACCTGGCGACGGCCCTGCTGAGATGTTGGTATGCCTGCTCATGGCGGCGCTGTTCGAGAGACGCGTGGGCGAGGTCCAACTCGATTTCCGCCGCTTCATTGATCTTGCCCGCGGCCGAAAGCAGCCTGATCCTCGCGCTCTTACACAGAGCCTCCGGGGACCCTTGTGCGCGAAGCCGGTCGATCAGGGCGCTGAGGTGCTCCGGCGTGTTCATAAGCTTCAGGTCATAACGGACCGTATCGGGAAGATCCGCTGTCACACCGATCTGATTGTGTTCCATTCGCCTGATCCAGCCCAGCCGATCACAGCGCTGGATGAGATCCTCGAGGGAATCCGGCGGCAAGGGGGCCATGGCGCCGGCTGCGTCAATGGCCACCGGCTCGCCGCATGCCTCCAGCGCCGCCAGGAATCTCCACTGGTCCCGGGTGAAGTCGGGAATCTCGTCTTTCATATCGCGTATCTCCCCGAAGTTGTCGGAAGCCGCCCCCGCCATCCGCACACGATGATGGAAATGATGTCCGTGACAGACTATGATTGGGCGGAGCAATAGTCAAGAAGACTGCCTGTATTCAGGCAATATTGCCTGTATTCCGGCAATTCAATCGGATTCGTCGATCCGTCTATACTGAATAACCATTTGAAATCCAGGACTTGAGATTTCTTCACCCTTGGCATGCGCGTTGCTCCTTACCTGCCCTCGACAGGTGAATGCACCAGGGGAGGTCGATATGACGGATCGAGGGGAAAGATTCATTATTGCCAACTTCAGCGGCTTTTTCGGCGATCGCTTTTCCGCCGCCCAAGAGATGATCGAAGGGGGACCGGTCGATGTGCTGGTCGGCGACTATCTGGCCGAATTGACCATGGCCATTCTTCTCAGGCAGACCCTCAAGGATCCTGCGAAGGGATATGCCCACACCTTTCTGAGGCAGATGGAAGGGGTGATGGGACAATGCCTGGACAAGAAGGTGAAGGTGGTTTCCAACGCAGGAGGGCTCAATCCCGCGGCGTTGGCGGAAGAGCTGGAAAAGGCGGCCGGGAAGCTCGGACTCCATCCTCGGGTCGCCTACATCGAAGGCGACAATCTGATGCCCCGCCTGGGTGAACTCCAGGAGCAGGGCGAGGCCTTTGTGCATCTGGACAAGGGAATTCCCTTGAAGGACTCCGCAGCCCAACCGATTACCGCCAACGCCTATCTTGGCGGGTGGGGGATCGCCCGGGCGCTGGCCGAGGGAGCGGACATCGTCGTGGGCGGCAGGCTCGCGGATGCGGCCCTCGTCATGGGTCCGACGGCATGGCGTTTCGGATGGGAGCCGGACGACTGGGATCGGCTGGCCGGGGCCGCCGTTGCCGGCCATATCATCGAGTGCAGCGGGCAGGCGTGCGGCGGGAACTACTCCTTCGTGGAAGAGGTCCCTTCGTACCACAACGTCGGCTTTCCCATTGCCGAAATGTACGAAGACGGATCCAGCGTCATCACCAAGCATCCGGGGACCGGAGGGCTGGTTTCTGTGGGAACGGTGACCGCCCAGCTTCTCTACGAAATCCGGGAACCGAGGTATCTCACGCCGGATGTGGCCGTCCGTTTCGACACCATTCGTTTGTCCCGGGAGGGACCGGACCGCGTTACCGTAAAGGGGGTGCGGGGGGAACCGCCGACGAAGACCACAAAGGTCTGCATCAACAACATGGCGGGATACATGAACTCCCTGACATTGCTTCTCGCGGGCCTGGATATTGAAAAGAAGGCGGAAATCATCGAGGATACCCTTTTCCGGAGCCTGGGCGGAAAGGGGGCCTTTAAATCGGCGGAGGTTCAGCTGGTCCGATCGGACAAAGCGGAACCACGAAGCAACGAGGAGGCATACGCGTACCTGCGCATGTCCGTGATGGATCCGGACCGGAAGAAGGTAGCGATGTTCTCGACAAAATTCATCGAACTGGCCTTGTGTACCGTCCCGGGCGTGGCGCTGACCGGTCCGCCGGAGAGGGGGCGTCCGGTGATCCAGCATTGGCCGGCCCTCGTATCGGTGGGCCGGGTGCCTCAGAAGGTTGTCATCGGCAAAGACGCCTTTCCCATCGACCCGGTCGTCGTGGAAGGCAGTACGCCGAGGCCCGAGCCACCGGCCGTGGAGATCCCGCCCGCGCCGGCCGGCGAAACCCTTGCCGCCCCGCTGGGGCGCCTTTTTGCCGCCCGATCGGGCGACAAGGGGGGCAACGCGAACTTGGGCCTCTGGGGGAAGACCGCGGAGTCCTTCGCCTTTCTGCGATCTTTTCTCACCGTGGACAGACTCAAGGCGCTTCTTCCGGACATGGCGCCATATGCGATCGAGCGATATGAACTCCCGAACCTGTTCGCCATCAATTTCTATATCCGGGGCGTGTTGGGAGACGGGGTGTCGGCTTCGTTTCGCATGGATCCCCAGGCGAAGACACTGGGGGAATATCTGAGAATGAAGGCAGTGGACATACCGGTTTCGTTGCTCATCGACGGCGGGAGCGAAACGTGACCGGGGTGTGGACAGGCGGGAGCCGGGACGAACCACGAGTGAATAGAGGAGCTTGAGGGCATGGGACAATGGATGGACGGGTATCTGGAAAAATTGGCCAACAATGAGAGAGAAACTCGCGAAGGCGGCGGGGAGGAGCGGGTTCGACTCCAGCACGATTTAGGCAAATTGACGGTCCGGGAACGCATTGATTGTCTGGTCGATCCCGGATCGTTCCAGGAGATGGGGTCCCTGGTTCGCGATACCCGGGGCGACTTGGGAGAGTCTCCGAAGCCCAGCCCCGCCGACGGCGTGGTGATGGGCACGGCTGAGATCTCCGGCCGCCTCGTCATGGTGTATGGGACCGACTTCACGGTCATGAGCGGGGCGTTGGGAGACCAGGGTGTATGGAAGATCGCCGAATTGGTGGAGATGGCCGGCAAGGAACAGGTGCCGATTATCGGCATTTTCGATTCGGTCGGCTCGCGGATCGGTTTCACCCGGGGGTTCGTCGGGCTGCACGGCCTGGCCCGGCTGGTCCGGAACTACTGCTTGTATTCCGGGGTCATCCCGCAAATCGCCCTGGTACTCGGGCCCTGTGCCGGACCGCTGGCGCAGGTTCCGGTACTGTCCGATTTTCTGATCATGAACGAGAACACCGGGTTTCTCTGGATGGGCGGAGAAATCGAATCCGAGGACGGGGGCCGGGCCGAGTTTCACATGACCCGGAGCGGGCAGGTCGACCTTTTGGCCGAGACCGACGAGGAGGCCATGGATCTGACCCGGCGTCTGCTCGATTTCATGCCCCAGAACTGCTGGGAGGACCCGCCCGCGCATGAACCGACGGACGACCCGAATCGACGCGAGGAGGCCCTGCTCGATGTGATGCCGGACAACCCCAAATTTACATACGACATCCACGAGGTCATCGACCTGATCGTGGATGACGGCGAATTCTTCGAGGTCAAGGAGGACTTCGCCCCGAACCTCGTCGTGGGATTCGCCCGCTTCGACGGGATGCCCGTCGGTATCGCGGCCAGCAACCCGGACGAACTCAGCGGCATCATGGAGCCCGATTCCTCGGACAAATACGACCGGTTCATGATGTTTCTGGACAACTTCAATATCCCGCTCGTCACCCTGTCGGACACAACGGCCTATCCTCCGGGGGATAAGTGGGAGCGCCTGGGCGTCATCCGCCATGGGGCCAAGAACCTCCATGGATACTCTCACCTGACCAATCCCAAGGTGACCGTCGTACTGCGGCGCTCCTACGGCGGGTCCAATATCACCATGGGCTGCTCGAAGATGGGACCCGACTTCATTTACGGCTGGCCCACCACCGAATTCGCCCCCACAGGGCCCGAGTCCATCGTCCTGGCCGTTTTCCACAAGGAGCTGGCCAAGGCGAAAGAAGAGGGCAAGTACGAGGAGGTGTATGATTTTTACCTCAGCATCCTGAAAGAACAATTCAGCGTCATGAACATGGGCAAGGCGTTTACCCACTTCTATACCGTGCACGAGGCGATCGATCCCCGGGAAACCCGGCCGCGGATTATCCGGGCATTGCGCATGTCGCGGAACAAGCGCGAAGAGGTCCCGAAAAAGAGACGGTCCGTTAAACCGGCGTAAAGGAGAGGCGGAGGAAATCAGAATGGGAAAAAGAATGGATGAGGCCATACAGCAATACCTGGAGATCCAGGAAAAGAACAAGGTCGGAGGCGGCCTGAAGCATATCGAGCGGCAGCACGCCCGCGGCAAGCTGACCGCCCGGGAGCGCATCGACGTCCTGATCGATCCGGGCACATTCAACGAACTCGGTTCCTGTGTGAACACCACCGGGATACGCATCGATGGAAGGGAGACGGATGCGCCGTGCGACGGCGTCGTGCTCGGCACCGCAGAAGTGCACGGTCGCCTGGTACTGATCCACGCATCGGATTTTACCGTCCTGGGAGGATCCACCGGCATACAGAGCATTATGAAGGCGGCCCTCGGCATCGAGTTGGCCGCGCAGTGGGGCATGCCGATGATTCACCTGCTGGATTCCTCGGGGGGGCGGCTCGGCTACAAGGAAATTCCCATGGCCGGCATCGACTGGCAGTTCCGGAGTCAATCGCGCTTCTCGGGCGTCGCCCCGCAGATTACGGTGTTGATGGGGCCCTGCATCGCCGGGGGGGCCTACCTGCCCACCCTTTGCGATTTTCTGTTCATGAGCCGCGTGTCGGGGAACATGTGGCTGGGCGGACCCCGCCAGACCCAGGCCGCCACCTCCGAGGTGATCGACCGCAATGTGGGGGGCGCCGACTACCACATGCAGCTTTCGGGCACTTGCGACGTGGTCGGAGACGATGACAAAGAAACCATCCTGAAATGCCGCGAGATGCTGCGCTACCTGCCCTCCAATTACCGGGAGATGCCGCCGCGGTGGGAGAGGAGCGACCCGGCGGATCGGGAAGTCGAGAGCCTGGAAAAGATCGTTCCGGATGACTTCGGCGAGACCTACGACATGCACGATGTGATCCAGGTCCTGGTGGACAACGGGGAGTACTTCGAGATCAAGGACGAGTACGCCAAGAATCTGATCTGCTGCTTCTGCCGCTTCGACGGCCGCGTCGTGGGGCTGGTGGCGAACAATCCGAAGTTTCCGGGCAGCACCCTGGAGGTCGATGCCTGCGACAAGTACTACCGCTTCCTTCAGGTGCTGGATGCGTACAACATCCCGCTGGTCAACCTGACGGATACGCCGCCGGTCGTGCCGGCCGAATCCGAAGAGGCCCGTGGTCTCATTCGCCACATCGGGAAGATCCTCGACGTATATGCCACGACCACAGTGCCCAAGATCGGTGTCGTTCTGCGCGAGGCCTACGCGGATGCGGGCAGCCTGATCATGAGCGGGCTGAAAGGCATGGGCGCGGACCTGACCTTTGCCTGGCCCATTGCCCGTTTCGGCGTCGAGGCATCGACGCTGGACTACCGTCGGGCCCTGGGCGAATGGATCGAAGAGGATGCGTATGATACGTACTGGAAATTCTCCAGGGAAAAGGCGGACGCCTTTGCAGCGGCCCGTTCCTGGACGGCTCAGATCGTGGATGAAATTATTCTCCCCCGGGATACGCGCAAGAAGATCATCGAGGCGTTGAGAATCCTGGAAGCCAAAGAGGAATCCCTTCCTGCCCGAAAAAAAATGCACGGGTCCGCGCCCACCTGAGCCGCATGTTCGGCGCGGATGAGAAACGGCTTGTTCAACCCCCAGAGGAGAACGACATGAGCGACAAAGCCATTCTGACGTGCGCCTTGACAGGCGTTCTAACGGACCCTTCCATGGCAAACCTCCCGGTCACGCCGGAAGAGATGGCCGAGGCGGCTCGGCAGGCCTGGGACCAGGGTGCGACCATCGTCCACTGCCATTTCAGGGATCAGAGGCCCGGGAAGGGCATGCTGCCCACCTGGGATGTGGGGGTTGTCAAATCCATCGTCGACGCAATCCGGGATCGCGTGCCGGGCATCATCATCAACCAGAGCACGGGCGTCGTAGGGCCGGATATTTCGCAGCCCGTGGCCTGCCTGAAGGCGATCCAGCCGGAGATGGCCGCCTGCAATGCGGGAACGATCAACTACCTCAAGCTCAAGAGGGACGGCACCTGGGCATGGCCCCCCATGGTCTTTGACAATCCGGTGGAAAAGGTGCAGGCCTTCCTGGATGCCATGGCCGCGAGTGACGTGGTGCCCGAGTTCGAGTGCTTCGATTCCGGTATCGTACGGAGCGTGGCGTTGTACAAGAGGGCAGGCATGTTCGAGGGCGACCCCCACATCTCGCTGGTCATGGGCGTGGCCAGCGGTCAGCCGGCCAAGCCGGAATGGATCCCCCTGCTCAAGAACGAGATGATGCCCGGCACCCACTGGCAGGTGATCTGCGTGGGCCGCAAGGAGGTCTGGGACCTGCAGCGAAAGGCGCTGGAGGAGGGAGGAAACGTGCGTACCGGCCTGGAAGACACCTTCTATCTCCCGAACGGCGAGAAGGCGGAAAACAACGGGCAGCTGGTCGAGGCCTTGGCCGGGATCACGCGGGAGGTCGGCCGGGAGATCGCCACGGCCGACGAGGCCCGCCGGATACTGGGGCTCAAGAGCTGACGCGGTTGCGCCTCATGGGAAAGGAGCAACAGATCATGACTGAAACCAAGGAGATCCTCTTCGAGGTCAGAGACAGGGTGGCCACCATCACGATCAACCGGCCGGAGCGGCGCAACGCAATGAACCCGGACGTGATGGCCGGCCTGAAAGATTCTTTTGAAAAGGCGGGGGCGGATCTCGGCGGAACCTTCGGCACGGAAAAATCCTTCCTCGAGATGCACGAGGACCGGCGCTATTACGCGGGTCTCCTGTCCGGCATGAACAAATGCAGGAAGCCGATCCTGGCGGCCGTCGAGGGCTACTGTCTGGCCGGGGGCCTGGGTCTGTGTCTGTCCAGCGATGTGGTCATTGCCAGCGAGGACGCGCAATTCGGTCTGCCGGAGATCAAAAGGGGCTTGTGGCCTTACATGGTGACGGCCGTGCTCATCCGCAATGTGGGGCGGAAGAAGGCCGCGGAGATGTGTATGACCGGCGAGCGGATCCCGGCCGCCGAGGCGGAGCGCATCGGAATGATCAATGCCTGCGTGCCCCGGGAACAGTTCCCGGAGAGGGTGGGGCAAATGGCGAAAAAGCTCTCCTCTTTCAGCCCGGCCGTCATGGCCCTTGGAAAATCCTCCTTCTATCAGATCGCGGATATGACCGTGGAGGATGCCCTCTCGTACCTGCACTCGCAATTGACGATCAACACGCAGGTGGAGGATCTGGTGGAAGGGATCGCCGCCTTCATGGAAAAACGAGACCCGGTCTGGAAAGGACGTTGACAGCAAACTCGCCGGGCCGCGATCTCGAAGGGAACCCGGAACAGGCTCGGGCTGCGTGAGGCTTCTTCGAGGCATGAGAGCAGCGTCGCCCGCCGACTCACCCGAAACGGATTTCAGGAGGCAATCGACGATGAGCAAACGTGTGGAAGTGAGGGCTCCCATGTCAGGGGTGTTTTACAGGAGACCGGCGCCGGACGAGCCCCCGTACGTGGAGGTGGGTGATACGGTCAAGAAAAAACAGGTTCTGGCGCTTCTGGAAACCATGAAGGTCTTTCAGAAGATCAAGTCGCCGGCCGCGGGCAAGATCGTGGAGATTGCCGCGGAGAACGAGGCGGCCTTGAAAGACGACGATCTCATATTCGTGATCGAAACGTGAGCACCACATAGGACGGGAGGCTTGGAAATGGATTTCGCGTTCACCAAGGAGGAACTCGATTTCCGGAGGGAAATCGAGGCGTTCGTCAAGGAAGTCCTGCCCCCGGACTGGGACGAATGGGCCGTTTACTGGCCGGGGAGTTACGGGACCATGCCCCAGTTGGAGGCCGAATTCCAGGAGATCAGCAGGCGCTTCAGCCGCATGCTTGGCGAAAAGGGATGGCTCGGTATTGGCTGGCCGAAAGAGTACGGAGGGCAGGGGTCCGCCATGAAGGCGGCGATTTCCGGAGACGTTCTTTCCTATTACCGGTTCCCCGCGGGCGGAGTGGCCACAACCATCGCGGGACCGACCCTCATTCTGGTAGGCAGCGAAGAGTTGAAAAAGGAATTCCTGCCGGGGATCGCAAGCGGTGAGATCGGCTTCTGGCTCGGATACAGTGAGCCGAATGCCGGGTCCGATCTGGTCTCCTTGAAGACCACGGCCGTAGATGACGGGGACGCCTTTATCGTCAACGGCCAGAAGATCTGGAGCAGCGGAGCGCACGTTACCGAGTATGGATGGGTCATCGCCAAGACCGACATGGATGCCCCGGCGCACAAGAGTGCGACCTTGATGATCATTCCCAACGACACCCCCGGGGTGACGATCAAGCCGATCATCAATATCTGCGGCAACCATTCCTTCAATGAGGTCTTCTTCGACGACGTCCGGGTGCCGAAGCGGTATGTGGTCGGTGAGGTGAACAAGGGATTTTACAATGTCATGCTGGCCCTACAGTTCGAACGGATGTCCGTCGGTTCAGGAGGGTTCCGGCGGGTCCTGGAGGAGCTTGTCCGTTTCGCCCGGGAGACGGAACGCGACGGCCGTCCCCTGTCGGAAGACCCACGGGTCCGAAAGGCACTGGCGGCCATCGCCGTGGAGATCGAAGTCTTTCTTACCTTCTACTGGCAATCGGCCTGGATGCAGGACCGCGGCCAGGTTCCGGAACTCGAGGCATCGGCCCTGAAGCTCGTTTTTACCGAGCTCAGCGTGAAGCTGGCCGATACCGCCATGGACCTTCTCGGCCCTTTCGGGCTGCTCGATAAAGGGTCCAAGCGGGCCCCCTTCGGCGGCAGGGTCGGTATGGGGTATCTCGACGCGATCTCCGGTCCCATCGGCGCCGGGACCTCTGAAATACAGAAAACGATCCTTGCCACCCGCGGGCTCGGCCTGCCCCGCAAGAAATAGAAAAGGAGCCGCACCGTGGACTTCGATCTGAATGAAGAACAAAAAATACTGCAAAGATCGGCGGCCGACTTCCTGAAGAAAGAATGCCCGAAAGAAAGGGTTCGCCGTATCGAGGAAACCGAGGAGAAATATTCCCCCGACCTGTGGCGCAAGATGGCGGACCTTGGCTGGATGGGCCTGCACCTCCCGGAGCAATACGGGGGGACGGGCTGGTCATTCCTGTCTATGGCGGTATTGCTGGAGGAGATGGGCTACAACATCTGTCCCGGCCCCTTCATCTCTACGACTTTGCTGGGATGTGTGCCCCTTCTGCATGCGGGTACGGAAGATCAGAAGCAGGCGATACTGCCCGGGGTGGCCTCCGGCGATCTGATCCTGACCCTGGCGCTCGCCGAGTCGGACCGGGGGTACGAACCGTCGACGCTGAAGGTTTCGGGTGTGCGAAGCGATGAATCCTGGGTGATCGACGGGGTCAAGCTTTTCGTCCCCGATGCCCTGTCCGCGGACCACATCCTCTGTGTGGCGAGAACGAGCGCGGCCTCGGAGCCTGGGGCGGGTTTGACCCTGTTTCGGGTAGAGAAAGACCATCCCGGGGTGACCGTCACTCCCCTGAAGACCATCGCACGGGACAATCAGTGCGAGGTCGCTTTCGATCACGTTCGTCTCGGGCCGGAAAGCGTGATCGGGCCGGTGGATGAGGCGTGGCCCGCCGTCAAGGCTGCGCTGGACCGGGCGGCCGTGGGACGGGCGGCCGAAGTCGTCGGCGCCATGCGGGCGACCCTCGACATGACTGTGGCGTATGCGAAAGAACGTGTGCAGTTCGGGCGGCCCATCGGAAGCTTCCAAGCCATACAGCACTATCTGGCCGATATGTGGGTCGATATGCTCGGCACCCGCAACCTGGTGCTCCAGGCCGCCTGGAAACTGTCCACCGGCGAGCCGGCGGACCGGGAGGTCAGCATGGCCAAGGTCAGGGCCGGACGGATGGGTCGCAAGGCAACCACCGTGGGCCACCGTATCTTCGCCGGCATCGGCTTTACCATGGAACATGACCTGCACCTGTACCACCGTCGGACGGTGGCCGCGGACTTCGCCTTCGGAGACTCTGATTCTTATCACGAGCGGGTGGCCAGGGCCCTGGGGCTCTGAAACCGTCCCTTACAAAAGGATGCATACGGATGTTTTCCAAGATATTGATCGCCAACAGGGGAGAGATCGCTCTCCGAGTGATCCGGGCGGCCCGGGAGCTGGGTATCTCCACCGTGGCCGTCTATTCCGAGGCGGACGAGGAGAGCCTGCACGTGCGCACCGCCGATGAGCAGGTGTGCATCGGCCCTCCCATGAGCGCCCGGAGTTATCTCAACATGGAGTCGATCATCGATGCCGCCCGCAAAACCGGAGCCGAGGCGGTGCATCCGGGCTACGGCTATCTGGCCGAAAGCGGGAAATTCGCCCGGGCCTGCCGGGAGGCCGGGCTGCTCTTCATCGGACCTTCGCCGGAAACCCTCGAACTGGCCGGCGACAAGATCCGGGCCAAGGCCGTCATCGGCGAGGCGGGCGTTCCTGTTGTTCCGTCGAGCCCGGATGGGGTGGCGTCGGTTGAGGAGGCCGCCGGTTATGCGGCTGAGATCGGCTATCCGGTCATGATCAAGGCCTCGGCCGGGGGCGGCGGCCGGGGCATCCGGATGTGCGCCGATGAAGAGGCGCTGCGCGAGGATTTCCCGGTGGCCAGGGCCGAGGTCAAGGCCGCCTTCGGCGATGACTGCCTGTATGTGGAAAAGTGCCTGGTCGATCCTCGGCACATCGAATTCCAGATCCTCGCCGACCGCCATGGCAATGTGATTCACCTTGGCGAGCGGGAATGCTCCATTCAGCGTCGTTACCAGAAGCTGATCGAAGAGGCGCCTTCCACGGCCCTTACCCATGAGAAGCGAGCGGCCATGGGCGCGGCCTCCATTGCCGCGGCGAGGGCGGTGGACTATCTGAATGCAGGCACCGTGGAATTCCTGCTCGACCGGGATGGAAATTTCTATTTCATGGAGATCAATGCCCGCATCCAGGTTGAGCACCCCGTTACGGAGATGGTGACCGGCGTGGACCTGGTCAAGGAACAGATGCGAATCGCCGACGGAGACAGGCTCGAGTACACCTTCGACGACTTGAACCTCAGGGGTTGGGCCATCGAGTGCCGGATCAACACCGAAGACCCGGACCGTCACTTCCTGCCTTCACCCGGGACCGTTGCACAGTACCGCCCCCCGGGCGGCTTCGGGGTGCGGCTGGATACGCACCTGTACCAGGGATACGATTTGCCGGTTTTTTACGATTCCCTCGTGGCCAAGCTCATCGGCTACGATCTGACCCGAGCCGGGGCGATTCGCGTCCTTCGAAGGGCGCTTCAGGAATTCACCATCCAGCCGGTGAAGACAACCATTCCCCTGTACCGGAAGATACTCGATGATCCCGCCTTTCAGCAGGGAGAGATCCATACGGGAACGATCAAGAGGTTCGTTCCGGACGAGGAGGATGATGACGAGGACGATTAAATGGAAGAGAATCGGATAAGGGAGAACCAGATGGCTGAACAGATCGCGGGACCCGACGAACTCTATTTCAATGAAGAGCACGGCATGCTGCGCCAGACCGTCAAGGATTTCGTGACGAAGGAGATCAATGCGCACCTCGACGAATGGGAAGCAAAGGGGGAATCGCCGCTTCATGATCTATTCAAGAAGATGGGCGATCTGGGCCTGCTCGGAATCCGGTACGACGAAGCCTATGGGGGACAGGGCCTGGATTACTGGTATGAGCTGGTCTTCCTGGAGGAACTCGCCCATATCGAAGGCCTCGGGCTTCCGGTTGCGATCGCAGTGCAGACGCACATGGCAACGCCCGCCATCGCGGAGTTCGGCAGCGACTATCTGAAACAGACCTACCTGCGGCCGGCCCTTGCCGGCGACATGGTGACCTCCATAGCCGTCACCGAGCCGGGGGCGGGCTCCGATGTGAGCGCCCTGGCCACAACGGCGAAGAGGGACGGGGATACGTACGTCATCAACGGTTCCAAGACCTTCATCACCAATGGAACCCAGGCGGACTTCCTGACCCTGCTCGCGCGAACGAGTGAAAAGCCGGGATATCATTCATTCAGCCTCTTCGTCGTGCCGACCGATCTGCCCGGCTTCGAGGTGAGCAAGAAGCTGGACAAGCTCGGGATGAGGAGCAGCGACACGGCCGAACTCTTTTTCGACGATCTTCGGATCCCGGTCGAGAACCTGATCGGCGAGGAGGGCGAAGGCTTCATCTACCAGATGCGCCAGTTTCAACATGAACGGTATTCCGTCCTCCCTTCCGCTTATATTACGACCATGGATATGATCAACATGACCGTTGACTATCTCCGGCAGCGCATCGTTTTCGGCAAGCCCCTGATCAAGCAGCAGGTTTTGCGGCACCGGCTTGCGGAATGGCTCACGGAGATCGAATGCATCAAGCAGTTCACCTACCACATCGTAAGGATGAAGTCGGCCGGTCTCGATGCGACACGGGAAATCACCATGGGAAAACTCAAGGCGGCCAGGTTGTTCCAGGAAATCGCGCAGGGCTGCCTGCAGATGTACGGCGGGATGGGCTTCATGAACGAAACGCTGATCAGCCGGTATTATCGTGACAGCCGGGTCTTTTCCGTCGGAGGGGGCGCCGACGAGGTCATGTGCGAGGTGATCGGGAAGCTGGAAGGATTTTGAGCGGGTCGTTTTCGTCAAGGAGGGACGCGGTGGACTGGAAAACAAGGGTCACGAGCCTTCTTGGATGCAGGGTTCCCATCCTCGAGGGGGCTTACGGCGGGTTCGGCAATTGGCGTTTCGCGGCGGCGATTGCCGAGGCGGGGGCCTATGGAGTCATTACCGCCTCTGTATATCGGACCCCGGAAGGACTCCGGGAGGCGATCCGAAGCTGCCGTGACGCCACCGACGGGGCCTTTGGCGTCAATCTGAGCTTCGGGGTCTGTCCTCGAATGCCGGAAATGCTCGAAATCTGTATAGAAGAGCAGATTCCGGTGGAAACCGCCGCTTACAAGCCGGACTCCCTGGCGCCGAGGATCAAGGAGGCGGGGCTGACCTGGGTCCATAAATGCGCGAGGGTCAAAGACGCTGTACACGCGGAAAGGCTCGGCGCCGACGCCGTCATCATCGTGGGCCTCGAAGGGGTGGGATTCAAGAGTCCGGAGCAGCTTCCCACGTTGATCAGCACGATCCAGGCGAAGCGGGAACTCAGGGTCCCGGTCATCGCCGCAGGGGGCATCGGCGACGGCCGCGGGTTCATGGGGGCCCTCGGCATGGGCGCCGAGGCGATCATGATGGGAACCGCTTTCATGGCCACCGACGAATGCCCGCTGGGGAAGAAGGCGAAGGAGAAAATCGTCCGCTCCACGCCCTATCATCCTCAACTGCGTAACCAGGTACTCTCCCCGCCCGATCCGGTCGCCTTCAAGAAGGCGATGGAGATGCGGGATCAGATGCCTGTAGATGAATGGCTCCGGATGGTAGAGCGCATGCTCCTGAAGGATCCGGCGTGGAAAATCGACAGCGATCTGAGCGGCGAGTTCTTGTTCGACCAGGAATGGGCCGGCGAGCAACCCAGCAGGATCGTATCTCTCGCCGTAGGGGTTCTGGACCGTGTCGTTCCGGCAAGGGTACGGGTTGAGGGCATTCTCTCGCAAGGAGAAGAAATTTTGGACGGCTGGGAGTTTCTGAACAGGAGATAAGGCCCGATCTCCCCGTCCCGCTCCGGGCGTGCGGTCTGAAATCGCCTTTGTTCCTCCCTTTCTTCCCCGGTTTCGTGCGTCCCCCCGGTCCGCCTGCCTGGGGCCTGCCACGGGATTGAAATTGAAACGGGAACTGGCATAAGATGTCCCGCGACAAAGAGGGCCGTCAAGGGGCTGCCGGGAACCCCCCATTTCCATCAGGACGGTCCAACACGAGTTTTTCAAAGGGACGAGTTCCCCGTGACGCGACTCAATACTTCTCAACTCCTTATCTTGAGCTTTGCGGCCGCCATCCTGGTGGGCGCCGTCCTGCTTCAATTGCCTTTTTCCCTGCGGGAAGGATCGCTGGGATTCGTCGATGCACTCTTTACGGCCACGTCCGCGGTTTGCGTGACCGGCTTGACGGTAAAGGATACGGGGACCTTCTTCTCCTTCACGGGCCAGCTCATCCTGCTGACCCTGATCCAGTTGGGGGGGCTGGGCATCCTGACCATGAGCGTTTTTATCCTGCACCAGATGGGATGGCGCATCTCGCTGCGCTCCATGGAGGCAACCGCCTCCTCCTTTCCCTCGCGCCTGCGGATCTCCTTCCGCGAACTTCTGCGCGACACGGTCCGCCTGACGATCGGAATCGAAGCCGTGGGTGCGGTCTTCCTCTTCGCCGGCTTCTCGCGGGCGGGCGAGGGGCCGGCAATGGCGTTGGGGCACGCTGTTTTCCACTCTGTTTCCGCCTTTTGTAACGCGGGATTCAGCCTTTTTTCGGATAGTCTTTGCTCTTTTCGGGGCGATGTCTGGATCAACACGACCGTGGCGTTTCTCATCGTTGCAGGGGGAATCGGTTTTTTCGTGTTGCGTGATCTCAGGGATGCACTGGGTCGGGGGCGCTTTTTCCTTTTGAAACTCGACTTCAGACGGCTGAATATGCAGTCGCGCATCGTACTGCTGTTCAGTTTCTTTCTGATTGCATTCGGCGCCTTCTTTTTTTTCTTGTTGGAGAGAAGCAACACACTGGCCGACATGCCTGTTGTGACCCAGATCCTCTGCTCTTTCTTTCAGTCCGTCACATGCCGAACAGCCGGATTCAACACGGTTGACATCTATCACCTGAGCAATCCGACCCTGTTTCTTCTCATCCTGCTCATGTTCATCGGGGCCTCTCCGGGCAGTACGGGGGGAGGCATCAAGGTGACCTCTTTTGCGACCCTGCTGTTGACGTTGCAGAGCCAGTTGAGAGGACGGCGGCAAAGCGAGTTCCAGCACCGCGCCATATCCTCCGAGACAATCCGGAAGGCCGTAACCCTTTTGGTCATTTCGGTGTTCTTTGTCTCGGCTTGTCTGGTCCTTCTTCTCGTTTTTGAACTGCAAGGCGTTCCCCACCCGGAAAGCCGCGGAATGTTTCTCGAGCTGCTCTTCGAGGCGGTGTCCGCCTTCGGCACGGTGGGTTTGTCTACGGGGCTTACCCCCAGTCTCGGCTCCGTCAGCAAACTGGTCGTGATCGGGTTGATGTTTGTGGGGCGTCTGGGGCCGCTTACCCTGATGGCTGCGCTCGAGAGGAGGGCCAAAGACGGTGGGTACCGGCTCATCGAAGAGGAAATCATGATCGGCTGATATTGGGTCTACGAAGGCTGGGGCACGGGAGGTCCCGACGATGGGAGCGCGAAAACCGGTGTGTTCGAAAAGGGCGGACAAGAGAAGAAAGAGAAAGATCGCTGTCTTGGGGCTGAGCAACTTCGGGTTCTATCTTTCCCGCAGGCTTACCGAGCTGGGGTGCGATGTGCTGGTGGTTGACATGGATGAGCGGCGGGTACGCCTCCTCCAGGATCATGTATGCCAGGCGGTCATCGGCGACGTAACCGATCCGCAGGTTCTGAGGTCGCTCCATATGGACGAATTCGATATGGTGGCTCTGAGCATTGGGGACGAGATGGGCGCGAGCCTCCTTTCCCTGCTGCATCTTCGGGACATGGGAGTGAAGCAGATCATCGCCAAGGCGGTTTCCGAGGAACACGCACGGATTGCGGTGGGCCTCGGCGCGACGGAGGTGGTTTTTCCGGAACGGGACATGGCCATGCGAACGGCGACCGTAATGGCCGGATCCAACGTGCTGGACTACCTGCCGCTGGGCGACGAATACAGCATCATCGAACTTGCTCCGGACAACGAATTTATCGGCAAGAGTCTGCGCGAAATCGATCTGAGAAGGGTATATCACGTCGAGGTAATCGCGATAAAACAGGTTTTAGAGGGAAAGGCCCTGGTCCCCGATGCGAATTTCATCATCAGGGACTCGGATCTGCTCGTTGTAGTCGGAAAAAACGAGGATATAGAGCGACTTCAGAAGCGATAAGGGATCGCAGAGGAGCGGGGAAACAGAATGGGGCCTGGTGCGCTCTGTTGACTCGCGCTGGAAAGGAAGAGCGTGGGAGGAAAACGGGGAAGGCAAGGGTGGGCCGGCGTACGTGTCCTGCCGTTGCGATACGGCATGGTCACGAGTGGGGGGAAATGGGTTTCCTATTATGTGCTCATTGGAATCATCGCCGGGCTGGGTGCCGTTGTTTTTCACTATTTGTGCCAGGCAGGCACCTATCTCTTTCTGGACCAGATGGCGGGATATCGACCGCCCCCGCCTGCCGGCGAGGGCAATCTCTTCCCGCCCGGTGATCACCCCTTGATCCGTTGGGCGCTGGTTCTTGTTCCGGCGCTTGGCGGATTGTTGAGTGGGTGGCTGGTCTATACGTTTGCGCCGGAGGCGGAAGGACATGGTACGGACGCCGCCATCGACGCATACCACAACAAGGGGGGCCAGATCCGGGGTAGAATCCCCTTCATCAAGACCATCGCCTCCGCCCTTACGATCAGCTCGGGAGGCTCCGGGGGACGTGAAGGGCCCATCGCCCAGATCGGGGCCGGGTTCGGCTCTTTCCTGGCAACGCGCCTGAAACTTTCCGAGCGTCAGCGCAGGATCATGCTGGCGGCGGGCATGGGGGCGGGCATTGGAAGTATTTTCCGCGCTCCCATGGCGGGCGCTCTTTTTGCGGCGGAAGTGCTGTACCGCGATCCGGAATTCGAATCCGACGTGATCATTCCCGCGGGAATCTCATCGGCCGTGGCCTATTGCGTGTTCTGCGTGGTTTTCGGTTGGGGCTCTCTGTTCAAGACCCAAGACTACGTGTTCCGAAACCCGCTGGAACTGGGGCCGTACATCGTGTTGTCCTTTGTGCTTGTCGGTGCGGGTATCCTGTACGTAAAATCTTTTTACGGGATTCGGGATCTCGCCCGGCTCATCAAAATACCGAATCACATCAAGCCGGCGCTGGGGGGGCTCTGTACCGGTGCAGTCGGATTTTTCCTTCCTCAGACCCTCTCCTTCGGATACGGCTATGCCCAGATGGCCTTGGAGAACCGGCTGTCGATCCTTTTCCTGCTTGGACTCGCTTTCGGAAAAATCGCAACGACCTCGCTGTCGATCGGTTCCGGGGGAAGCGGAGGGGTTTTCGGCCCTTCTGTTGTGATCGGAGGGGCCCTGGGAGGGGTTGTGGGGCAGATTTTTCATTCCTTCTTTCCCGCGCTCGTTACGCAACCCGGGGCGTTTGTTGTGGTCGGCATGGCCGGATTTTTTGCCGCCGTCTCCAATGCCCCCATCTCCACCATTATTTTTGTCAGCGAGATGACCGACTCCTACCATCTTCTCCTTCCGGGCATGGTTGTTTGCGTCCTTGCTTATCTGCTTGCGCGCCGTTGGACGATCTATGAAATGCAGGTCAAGGGGAAGATCGACTCCAACGCCCACAGGGGCGACTTCTTCATTGACGTGCTGGCCACCATTCGCGTGCAGGAATTGCTTCCTAAGCTCCGGCCGGTAGAACCGGTCCCGGAGGACATGACTTTCAAACAATTCCGGGAGTTGTTTCGTTCGACCGATCTGACCTATTTCCCTGTGGTGGACCATATGAACCGGCTCACGGGGATTTTTTCGATCAATGATGTCCGAGGGGTCCTTTTCGATGAAGCAATCGGCGAACTCGTCAGGATGAAGGATGTAGCCAAGACGGACATCATCTATACAACCCCTTCCGAAGACCTGAATGAGGTGTTGAAGAAGTTCACGGTTCGGAATCTGAACCGATTGCCCGTTGTCAAGGATGAAGATCACACGGTTCTCCTGGGCATGCTGGATCGGCGGGAAGTCATCGAGTATTACAATAAGCGCATCAGCGAGGCGAAGTCCGGCGAGACGAAAGAGGGCGGGGCCGCAGACCTGGAAATCGCGGCGCTGCGTACGGTCATGGTTGGAGACGTCATGCAGCGATCCCCGGTGGTGGTCGATGCGGACATGAAACTCGCCGAGATCCGCACCTTCCTCGAGAAATACAGGTTCAAGAGCTTTCCCGTGGTGGAGGGTCAACAGATGCTTGTCGGCGTTCTGTCCGTGAGCGATGTGCACAGGGCATTGCAGAAAGGGAACGAATCCCTGACCGCCCGGGAGATCGGAACCGCGAATCCCGTCACAGCGTTCGAAAAGGAAAAACTCTTTTCCGCCTTGAAGAAGATCAGTTCCGGTGATTTCTCGATTCTTCCCGTAGTCAGCCGGGAAAGCCCCGAAAGGCTCGTGGGGGTGATCAGCCGCCGGGACATCATGACAGGCTTGAACGACGCGCTTCCGGAGCGATGAGATCCGGGAAGAGCGAAGTAACGAGGCAGAGAGATGGAAGAGAAAGCAGCTGTCTTGATTGCGGTGAACGAGGTCCCGGCGACCCCGATGGGAGGGCAGCCGCGGACTTACAAACGAACTTTACTGACAAGCGAAAACCTGGAGATAGAGCAGATCGAGATCGCGCGACCCGGCGTCGTTCAACAGGCGAGCGGGGCCGAGGAGGTGATGACGCTCTATTATATCGTCGGTGGAGAGGCGACGCTTCGACAAGAGAAAGAGGACATGAGTGTTTCGGTCGGCTGTCTGCTCGTTGTTTCGCGCGGTACGCCCCGGGAATCCGAGCTTCTCGTCAAGTCGGAGGGCCTCACGCTTCTGGCAATTCGCCCTCGTCTGCGGCACCGCGGATGTAAGGACTCTTCGGACGGGCCTGCGGAGGGGCTCCTTCGCGTGGTGAATCCGGCCGAAGTCCCTCCGTACGAACCGGCGGGACACGTGGGAACGGTAAACCGGCGTTTATTCCTGGACGAACGAGTGGAAGTCATCGAAGGCAGGATCGAGGCCGGAGGCGGAGCGGAGGAACACCTCCACGAGGACCTCGAGCAAGTCCTGTACGTACTGGAGGGCGCTCAAGAGCCACTGCTGATCTACTACCCGCGGGGCACACCTCACGGGACCTCGGAAGGCGTATCCCAGCCCCTCAAGCTGCTCGTGATCTATTCGCCGCCTCTGCGGGAGGCCGCAGCCAGGCGGTAACGCATGCCATGAAGGAGACGAGCCGCGATGGATCTCCTGCACGACAAACTGCGGAAAGCGGCCCATAGATTCGGCCGCAAGACGGCTGTCTGCAGTGCGACGGAAGAGACGACTTTCGCGGACTTCTACGACCGTGTCGAGTGGCTGGCCGGAGCCCTGGACTCGCTTGGTCTGAAGAAGGGGGACCGGGTCTCCATCCTCGCGAACAACTGCATGGATTTCCTGGCGTATCATTATGCGACATCCCGGTTGGGCATCATCCTCCACGTGATGAATACCCGGCACGTTGCCCGCGAGTGGTTGTGGGCCATGAACGATGCGGGGAGCCGTGCCTTGATTGTGGATGCTCCTCATGCGGAGAGGGTCGCCGAACTTCAATCCGGCTGCCCGACCCTCCGGTTCTCCGTGGGCATCGGCGCCGCCGATGGCGTGCAATATGGGACGGATGAATTGATCCGGGCGAAGAAGCGGATCGGAGCCCCGCAACAGGTCGGACCTGCGGACCCTGTTCTGCTGATCTACACGAGCGGGACAACGGGTACGCCGAAGGGGTGTCTTCAGACACAAGAGGGTTCCACGACGGTGGACGAGCTGACGGCGGAGGCGATGGGGGTGACCGAGGCGGACGTCTACATGGCGATCATGCCGTATTTTCACCAGGCGGGCTTGATTCGCACACGGGCCACAATGGCCGGGGGAGGCCTCAACCTGGTTCCCGAGGGACTGAAGATCGAAGAGATCGCGGATCTCATGTCCGCGAGGAAGGCGTCCATCAGCATGGTGGTTTCGGCGCAACAGGTATGGGTCCTGCTGGACAAGGCGAAGAATCGGAACATGGATTTTTCTTCCCTCCGTCTCCTCATCAGCGGCGGCGGCCTGGGCGAAAAGACCATGAGCCTGTTCAAGGCGCTATGCGATGAGCTGGAGTGCGAATTCATGGGCGTGTGGGGACAGACCGAGTGCACCGGGCCGGTCACGGTGGTGAAAGGGGAGGCCGCCTTCCAAAACCCCGATACCTGCGGCAGACCGATGGCCGGTATCGACCTCGCAATTTGGGATGGATCGTGCAAAAGGCTGCCTGTCGGCGCGTGCGGCGAGATCATGGTGAGGTCCAGGATGTGCTGCCGATACTGGAACAACGAGGAGGCCAACACGGCCTTGTACACGCGGGGGTGGCTTCACACCGGCGATCTCGGCCGCCTGGACAAGGACGGATACCTTTACTTCATGGGCCGCAAGAAGGATCTTGTAAAGACCGGCGGAGAGAACGTCTACCCCAGGGAGGTGGAAAACGTACTGGCGCAACACCCTTCTATCGCTGAAGCGACGGTGCTGGGTCTGCCGGATCCGACATGGGGAGAGGCCGTAACGGCCGTGGTCGTCCTGAAGGAGGGAAAAACATTGGGCCTCGAAGAGGTGAAGGCCTTTTGTAGAGAAAAGATCGCCGGATACAAGATACCGAAAGCGATCCGATTGGTGGAAGAAATCCCGAAAAATGCCACCGGGAAAGTCCTCAAACGTCAACTGAGGGAGAAATTTTCCGAATCCCCGCAACGGTCTCCATTGGAAATTTGATCGTTTCCGGGCTCCACCGATTTCCCGCCACGAGAAAATGCCTACCCGAAGGTGATGGATGAAGGGCATGGCTGCCCAACGATCTTTTCGTATATTTTCTTTGCTGTTTGTGTGAAGAGGCGATCATAATCCGGGTCGTCCGGCGCGGGACAGGGGATTTCCTCCATCCCCCGCATCGCCTCCAGCTGCTGTTCCATCTCGACAACGACACGGCCGAAGAGAGAGCGGCATGGCTCGGGATCGTTTCGGAGGATCCCATCCTTGGTGACGACCGCTTCGCCGAGTTCCAGGTCCCGGTACAGGTCGTTCGCCGTCTCGATCGCCGTGTCGAGATTCTCCAGAGCGGAAGGAACAGAAGCCAGGAGAAGCCGGAAGACGGCCTCCAACGGGGACACATTGAGAAGTTCGGGGTGATGGACGTAGCTGTACCGGCTATGGAGCGACATCCCTTGGAAGTCCTGCGTATCAATGCCTCTCAGGAACCAGTTTTCCGTGTACCGGATGATCTGTTCCTCTGTCCAATCCCCCCTGGGACTGAAAAAGATCCAGGGAACCTTTCCAAGGGCCTCGATGCACTCTTCTGTGGTGTGATAGGTGTAGTCTGCCAGGTGCTTCCCGTCGTCGTACACATCGATGCCGGAAGAGCCGGAAGCGCTCGGGAGGGAAACCTGCATGATCCTCGTGTGGTCTCGGCAATCGCTGATGATGATCAAATAGGACTTTTTCCCCCAAGGCATCTCGCACTCCCCGGCCCCATCAGGCTCCTGGTCGTCCACGGCATCGAGAAGGGTTTCCGAGAAGCTCGGCGTACTGACCACTGCATAGGTATCCGGCGGCAGATCGAGTTTTTCGAGCAGGTCCAGGTAAAATTCCCATTCCTCGTCGTTCCCTATCTGCAAGGGCAGCAATCGACCCGGATTCCGAAGAAGGTGGGCTCTCCCCAGGTTCAAGGCGATCTCAAGGATGGCCTGCCAGTCGGCGGAAAGGGGGTCGCAACCCGATTGCTTACGGATCGAGGCCTTTTCGAAGACCCTCAAATAGAGATCCTCGGGGTTGTCTTCTGGCGGGGCAGGACTCATCGGGCCGCTACCTCTGGCGTGGATACTCGGGAAGGTTCATCATCGCCGGTGAACGCCCATTTTCTATCATAGACGCCAGTCCTTTCCAAGGGGGAGGCATCCGTAGGCTTTCAAGGATGAAACCCGCCCTGGTGCTTTCCGTTCAATCGTCTTATATATCAATGGGTTGCATGTAAAGCTTCAGAATCAGGTTGAATGTTCTCTGCTACAACGTTTCGAGATCATACCAGTAGCGGGCGTTTTCAAGGGCCTTGAGGCCCTTGCCGCCCATCCAGAGGCCGATGACCTTCTGGTCCCGCCAGTGTTTCTCGATGTCGAATTCCCGGCAGTAGCCATAGGAGCCCATAAAGTCCATGGCACGGCTGCAGGCCTGCTCAACGGCGTTGGACGCGTAAAGCGACAAGCCGCGCGTCTTGAGAAGAAAGCGTTCGTCCCAGGGGTCCCACCTGTAGATCTCCGGATGGTCCATCTCCCGTGCGTAACACCACATCCATGCCGATGTGGATTCGATCAGCAAAGCCACCTCGGAGAGCATATCCGCCACGAGGCTGTGCTCCTTGAGGGGCTTGCCCGCGACAACGCGCTCGGTGGTCCATTTCTTGATGATTTCGTACACGGACTTCATCACCCCTACGCACATGGCGGCGGAGGCGAGGTTGCCCGAACTGATGGCCCGGCGCCAGTATTTCAGATCATCCCCTGGGCCGTGAAAGCGATAGCGCCTCGGCACGCGGACGTTCTCAAACCAGATGTCCGAGTTCATGTCCGCGTTCATGCCGCACTTTCGATAAGGAGCCCCGGTGGAGACGCCCTCCGTATCGGCGGGAACGAGGATGAGGGCAAAGTCGTTCGGATCGGTAGACCCCCTCCGGGTCGTGCAGACGACTGTGAACAGATCGGCCAGCTTGCCCGAGTTGGTCGGCCAGATCTTGTGTCCGTTGATCACCCATTCGTCCCCGTCCAGGGTCGCGGTCGTCCGGATCGTCCGCCCCTGCATGCGGCCGATGTTTTCCACATCGGCGCCGCTCGCGGGCTCTGTCATGGCGTGGCATCCCACGTAAAGCTCGGGACCGCAGAACTTCGGGCCGAATTCCCTGCAGATCTCCTGGCTGCGATGGGGCTCCAGGATGGCGGGCATCATCCCCCAGGTTGAGCAAAGGCAGGCCGTTGCAAAACCGGAATCAATGCGGGCCAGCTCCTGGGCGGTCATACAGATACCGGCCGCCCCTTCAGAGGAATCGGCCCCCCCCACTTCCGCGGGGAACATGCCCTTGTTCAGGCCGAGGTCCACGAGGGCCTCTTTCAGCAGCGGTTCGATCAGAACGTGGTCCCGCCAGTCCTCATCCACTTGCTGTCGGATCGGGATGTATCGTTCCTCTCCCCACCTCCGGATCATCTTGCCCACCTCGATGATGAACTCCGACACCCACTCCTTCGGCTGGATGAAATCGTCGATCGTGGGCATGTGTCCCTCCTTTCCATAGGGGGAGTCCTTGTTCCGTCTCGGGTTTCTTGGGCTCCGTCTCCCCCGTTTCCCGAAGTCGCCCGGCAGGTTGGTCCATTGTAATCAATCAGGGGACGGAATAACAGGCCCTCCCCGGAACGGATCCGAGACAGACGGATGCAGACCCGATGGGGCAGAAATGGTACAATGCATCCCGCGAAATGATTTCGGTCAAGAAAGGGTATGGCGCATGATCACTTTTCTGGATTACGGGGCGGGCAACGTCAGGAGCGTCATCAACGCTCTCGAGAGCCTGGGCGAAACGGTCAGGCTTGTTACCCGGCCGGAGGAGATCGTATCGGCTGAAAGGCTCGTCTTTCCCGGAGTGGGCAATTTCGGAAATGTGATCGAAATCCTGAATGAGAAGAAGCTCATGGAACCGCTCCGGGAGTACCTTCGCTCCAATCGGCCCTTCCTGGGAATCTGTATCGGCCTGCAGGCCCTGTTCGAGGAAAGCGAGGAGGCCCCCGGGGTGAAGGGCCTCGGCTTTATTCCGGGGACGGTAAAGCGGTTTGTTACGGATCTCGCGGTGCCTCACATAGGATGGAACGGCGTGAGGGCCCGAAAGCCGTCGCGGCTCTTCAGCGGCCTTCGGGGCGACGAGAAGTTCTATTTTGTGCATTCTTTCTATGTAGTCCCGGAGGCGGAGGAGGATGTTCTCTCCCTCACCGACTATGGGGATGCCTTTGTCAGCGGCATTCAGCGCGGCAATGTGATGGCGACCCAGTTCCATCCGGAAAAGAGCGGGGAGGCGGGGCTGCGGGTTCTCAGGAACTTCCTCGACCTTCACGCTGACGAGGGGCTGCCCATTCACGTGCCCGGAAAGACCCGCCTGGCCAAGCGGATCATCGCCTGCCTGGATGTACGCTCCAACGACCGCGGTGACCTGGTCGTGACGAAGGGGGACCAGTACGATGTCCGGGAAGAGGGGATCGTCAGGAACCTCGGAAGGCCGGTGGACCTGGCCAGGCGGTATTATCAGGAGGGGGCGGACGAGATTACCTTTCTCAACATCACGGGTTTCCGGGATTTTCCCCTGGAAGATATGCCCATGATCGAGGTCCTCAAACAGACATCCGAGGAGGTGTTCGTTCCGCTGACCATCGGCGGCGGGATCCGCGATTATACGGACAAGGACGGACGGAAATACACGGCCCTCGAGGTGGCGGCGGAATACTTTCGGTCCGGTGCGGACAAGGTATCCATCGGAAGCGATGCCGTCCTGATCGCCGAGGACTACCTCAGGACCGGGCGCAGGACCGGCCGCAGCGCCATAGAAGAAATCTCCCGTGTATACGGGAACCAGGCGGTCGTGATCTCCATCGACCCGAGAAGGGTCTATGTGGATTCGCCTGGAGAGGTCCGACACAGGGTCATTGGAACCCGGATCCCAGGGCCGAAGGGCGAGCAGTATTGCTGGTACCAGTGCACGATCAAGGGAGGCCGCGAGGGAAGGGACCTGGATGCCATGACCCTTGCGAGGGCCTGTGAAGACTTGGGCGCCGGAGAGATCCTCCTGAATTGTATCGACAGGGACGGGACCAACCTGGGATTCGACCTGGAACTCATCAACGCAGTCAAAAAGGCGGTCACGATCCCGGTCATCGCATCCAGCGGCGCCGGGTGCGTCGAACATTTCTACGAGGTTTTCACCGAAACCAAGGCGGAATCCGCACTGGCCGCCGGAATCTTCCACAGGGAAGAGGTGCCCATCGCCGCGGTGAAGCAGTTTCTGCGGGGCAAGGTGGAGATCAGGCTGTAGGGCTTTCCGCCTGTTCACCCGCCTGCCGGGGGCATTCAATAGAGCCAGAAAGGCGGCTCCGGCAAGGAGGCCCTCAGCTCGATCAGCCACATGCCGCCCGACGCCAGCGCTTCCCTCAATGCTCCTCCCAGTCCGGCGGCCGAATCCACGCATGCGCTCTGGAGGCCATAGGCGGCGGCAAGAGCGGTGAAATCAGGGTTGACCAGGTTCGATTCGTATTCCTTTTTGAAGAAGTGACGTTGCAGGAACGCGATGATGCCGTATGACCGGTCATTCACCAGGATGACCGGGAACCCGATGTGGTGCCTCATACAGGTTGCCAGCTCGTGGGCGTTATACTGAAAGCCGCCGTCTCCAATGACCGCCACGATCGGCTTTCCGGGGCAGGCGGCCTTGGCGCCTATCGCCGCCGCGAGGGAAAAGCCGATGGTGGTGCTTCCCTTGGCGCCCATCAGGCCGCCGGAAGCGTAGGAGGGATAGAAGTACTCGGCCCAGTACCCGAGCTGTGTATTGTCTACGCACAGGATGCTTTCCCTGGGGAGGGCATTCCGTATGGAATCGAGAAGCTGAAGTTCCGTACGTACGGCGCGAATCTCGCCGAGTTCGTTCTCCAGGGACCTTTTCATGGCCTGGACGGCCTTCATGCGGCCCTTCGCCGCGGCATTGCCCTCCAGGCCATTCAAGAGGCCCCCGAGGATGGCAGGCAGGTCGCCGGTAAGCGCCAGTTCCGTCTCGTAGTTCCTGCCGACCCACGTGTCGTCCCAGTCCACGTGGATCAGCGTCGGAAGGTGCAGGTCGTGTTGTTTGAGGTCTGATTCCCTGAGTCTCGTTCCGATCGCCAGGCACAGGTCCGCGGACCGGATCACTTCCCGGACGGCTCCCCCCCGGACGGCATGCCCAAAGCAGAGAGGGTGGTCTTCCGGCAATACCCCCTTGCCGTTGGTGGTGGTAACGACCGGTGAAGCCAGCGCCTCCGCAATGCGTCGGACCTCCCCAGCGAGACCGGCGCGGACGACTCCGGTCCCGGCCAGCAGGATCGGCAGTCTGGAGCGGCGAAGCAGGGCGAGGGCGGCGTCCAGGTCGGGACCCGGTGCCGGCGCTTCCGCCGAAGGCGGGATGCCCGCATCGGCCGAGGCTTCGTCGAGAAGGTCGGTAGGCACCTCGAGATACACGGGGCCGGGCCTGCCTGAAAGGGCAACACGAATCGCCTCGGTTGCGAGCGCATGGACGTCATCCCCCTGGCGGACCATGAATCGCGCCTTGGTGATGTTCCGGAACAGGGCGTCCTGATCCTCCAGTTCGTGCAAGGAGCCGAGCCCCTTGCCGATCTTGGCGGCGGCGATGTTGGTGGTGATCAGGAGAAGAGGCGAAGAGGCGCCCCATGCCTCATGGATGGCCGGCACCACATACCCGGTCCCGGGCCCTGTGGAGGCCGCCACGACCCCGAGCCTGTTGCCCGCCCGCGCGTATCCGTCCGCCATGTTGGCGGCCGTCGCTTCCTGCCGGCAGAGGATATGCCGTATGGATGGCTCGCCCCTCAAGCACTCGTAAAGGCGGATGTTGTGAATGCTGGGGATCCCGAAGACGGTGTCGACACCCGCTTCCCTGAGTGCCCGGACGAGAGCGTCTGATCCGGATTCCATGGGATTGAAGCCTCCTTTCCCGGCGCGAATGTTGCGAAAGCCAATTTATCATAGAGCGGGGTTCTCGAAATATCAAAACACACGAAGCCGCCGAATGAGTCGAAGGCGGGAGAGCGGGACGACCGGACGGCTTGACGAAATCCGCCCTGCCTGCGAGCATTGGGCAAGGCAATGTGATAGAAGGGAAGCATGTCCATGGAATTTTACGTGGCCACCGAGCAGGGCGAGTATGATATCGAGGCTTACGTCCGATGGATCGGCGAAGACCTGCTCGTAGCCGTCTGCGGCGGAGAGAAACCGCACATCGGTGCCGTGGCCGTGGCGCAACCCCGGCCCAGCCTGAAGGATCCGGCGGTGACGAGTGCGACGGCGTCGGTATTCTGCTGCCTGGGTCACAAGGAGGACGACCTGGCAAAACAAACGGCCGAGAAACTGGCCGCTGCCTTTCATGCCCGCGTGGTCGTCACCGCCGGTATCCACTGGGACAACCTGAACGAAGAGGCGATCGGAAAGGTCGTCCGCAACAGCGGAAAGCTGCTGGATTTGATCATCGAACGGATCCGGGCCGAGCCGCATACGCGTAGCGGGAAAGGAGAATTGTGAAGAAGACCGCTCCCAAGCGAATCGTTGTCGGGATCACAGGGGCGAGCGGAGCGCGGTACGGCGTCAGAATCCTCCAGTGCCTCCGGGAGAGGGCGATCGAGACCCACCTGATCATCTCCCGGGCGGGCAGACAGGTCATCGAACTGGAGACCGATTACAGGGTGGAGGAGGTGGAGGCCCTCGCGAGCCGAACCTATAATGACTCGGACCTTGCCGCACCCGTGGCCAGCGGTTCGTACCGAACGGACGGGATGATGGTCGTTCCCTGCACCATGAAGACCCTGTCGGGGGTTGCAAATTCCTATGCCGGCAACCTGATCGAACGGGCCGCGGATGTGACCCTCAAGGAACAACGAAGGCTCGTGCTCGTCGTCCGGGAGACGCCCCTCCACAAGGGTCATCTCCGGCTCATGGCCATGGCCGCCGACATGGGGGCGCAGATCCTTCCGCCGATTCCGGCCTTCTACCACCGGCCGGCCACCATCGAAGATCTCGTCGATCAGACGATCGGGAAGATTCTGGACGCCTTCGAGATCGATCACGACTTGTTCAAGCCCTGGGGAGAAAAAGAAAATCCATGAAGGCCGGGAAAGCAAGCGTTCTGAGGAGGATCGAGGCATCCAAAGAGGAGGCGATCGACCTGCTTGCCGAGCTGGTGAAGGCCGACAGCGTCAACCCGCCGGGCGACACGCGAAAGGCGGCGGAAGTGATCACCCGCAAGGCCGCGACCTTTTCGGAGAACGTGGAGATCGTCTCGTGCGGAGAGACGGTTTCCAACATTTTTATCACCCTGAACCCGGGCGCTCGTCCGCAACTGCTCTACAACGGGCACCTGGACACGGTGCCGGTGGGAAACGAAGCCAATTGGGACGTGGACCCCTTTGGGGCGGTGGTGAGGGACGGCAGGATGTTCGGCAGGGGCGTGGCGGACATGAAAGGGGGCGTGGCCGCCATGCTCATGGCGGCGAAGGCGCTTGCCGTGGAAAGGGTCGCGCTCGAGGGATCCCTCGTACTCAGCTTCGTCGGGGACGAGGAAACGGGCGCGGCGAAGGGGACCGGCTTCCTGATGGAGAGGGGATATTACTCGCCGGACATGGTCGTCGTTGGGGAGATCACGGACAACTGCGGCATCGCCATCGCGGGAAAGGGGATCGCCGTATACGCCTTGACCACGAGAGGCCGGAGCGCCCACGGAAGCACGCCCTGGGCGGGGGTAAACGCGATCGACAAGATGGTCGAGATCCTCCACCGGCTGCAGACAGATCTGGTTCCCGACCTGCGTCGGCGGGATTCGGGATTCCTGCGGTGCGCGACGCTGAACGTCGGAATGATCCAGGGCGGGATCGCCTTCAATGTGGTGGCGGACCAATGCGACGTGGTGATCGACAGGAGGACCCTTCCGGGCGAAACGGCCGACGGGGTCACCCGGGAGATCCGGGACATCATCGACCGGCTCGGGAAGGAGGATCCCGCGCTGGATGCGAGCATCCTTCCGCTGGGGGTTGCACCCCCTTTTGAGACTTCGCCGGATGAGATGATCTGCCGAGTGGCCCGGGATACGATGAAGGAGCTGGGACGCCCGACGGATTTTGTCGGATACGGCCAGGTGTGTGACGGTCGGATTTTTTCCGAGAAGGGAATTCCCACGATCGTCATGGGGCCGGGAACCGCCACCGAGGCGCACGCCCCCAATGAGAGCCTGGAACTCGACCAGTACCTGGAGGCGATCCGGGTGTACGCCCTACTGGCCATGAACGCCTTGGGTGGTTCCTGATGTCCGTCATCTTGGAGACCCCCAGGAAGGAGCGACAAAATGCCTGAATGGATGACCATGACGACGGAGCTGGGTCCCGAGAAGATTCTTCACGTCTACGACCCGCAGACCGGGATGAAGGCGGTGGTTGTCATCGACTGCACGGCCCTGGGAGCAACGGCGGGCGGCGGGATCCGAATGCTTCCGGACATTACGACCCGGGAAATTTGCGATCTCGCCCGTGCGATGACCTACAAGTTCGGAACCCTCGGTGTGCCGATCGGAGGCGCGAAATCCGGGATTTGGGCGGCCCCTTCGATTCGCGGGGAAGAGAGAAAAGAGATCATGCGGGCCTTCGGCAGGGCCGTCAAACCATTGATTCCCGCCGAATTGGCATTCGGCGCGGATATCGGGACAGAGGCCGAGGACCTGGACTTGGTATTCGAGGGCGCCGAGATGCCCCCCCAGGGCACCGGCCTGATGGCCGAGCAGAAGGATGGAGAAGCCATCGAGAACCATGTGACCGGATACGGGGTCGTGGTCGCGGCCGGTGTGGCCTGCGAGTTCGCCGGGCTCGACCTGAAGGGAGCTACCGTGGCGATCGAGGGCTTCGGAAAGGTAGGGGGCGGGGTCGCCCGTTATATGGCGGAGGCAGGCGCAAAGGTCGTCGCCATATCCACCATCGACGGGATGGCCTTGAACATGGACGGCCTCGACGTGGATTTTCTCCTGAAGCAGCGCAAGAAGGTGGGCGACCGGGCGATCCGGGAGGTCGCATCCGCCGAACATCTCGAAAGAGAGAGGCTCTTTTCCCTGCCTGTGGACGTCCTTGTTCCGGGGGCAAGGCCGTATGTGATCCACCCAAAGAACGTGCAGGAGGTCAAGGCACGGATCATTGCGAGCATCGCCAACATTCCGATGACCGACGATGCGGAGGAGACCCTTTTCCGCAAAGGGGTCGTTATTGTACCGGACTTCGTTTCCAACGCGGGAGGGAGTGTCCTCGGGATCGTTGATTTTCTTGGAGGCACTTCCCGGCATGCCTTCGACGCATGCAAGGAGTTCATCGGATCGAATACGCGGAGCCTTCTGGCGGAAGCGCGGAAGGAGGGGATCGTCCCCCGGCGCCTCGCCGTGCGGCGCGTGGAAGAAAAGGTGGCGGCGGCCCGCGCAGGGAAAACGCCCGCCTCCGTGGATGATGCGATCCGGTTGATGAAGGAGCGCCTGGGCCTGTAAAGGCCGGGGGGTACGCCTCTATGCGAGATTGAAGAGCCTTCGGGTTTCCATCAATTCGTTCAGTACCTGATAGACGATGTCGTCCAGGAGCATGACCTCCAGGCCGAGATCTTCCATCGCCCGGGTGGAAGGCTTGTAGCTCAGAGCATCGAGGCCCGCCCCCACGCCCGCCATCAGGCACAGAACGTTGGCCACATGGACCACATTCGCCACCCGGAGATTCCCGCCCCGGCAACTCTCGGGCTGATGGTGCCATCGCACGACATCCACCAGGTGTTCCGGCAGGTTCCAGCGCTCGAGAAGAAGGGCGCCTACCTCGGAATGGTCGATTCCGAGCACCTTTTGCTCCGCCACCTCGAAGGGCAGCTTCTTTTCATAGGCGAGGGTGCGGATCGCTTCCGCGTCCACCTCCACAAAGGTCCCGAGTACAACCTTTCCCACATCGTGCGTCAGAGCGGCCGTGAAGGTATAGGAAGGGAGATCGAGCTTCAAGATCTCTGCAAGACGGGTGGAGGCAATGGCCGTCCCGACGAGATGATCCCAGAGGTCGCCGCCCGGGAGGTCATAGCCTTTCACCGGCCTCTGGGTCATCTTGCCCACCGTGGCCGCCACAACGAGTTGAAAGACCTGGTTTGTGCCCAGACGAAAGATAGCCTCCTTGACCGTACTCACGGAACGGTGAAACCCGAAAAACGAAGAGTTGGCAAGGCGAAGCACGTTGGTTGTGAGGGACGGGTCGTACTCGATCGCCTGGGCAATCCTGGCGCTCGGCACTCTCGGGTCCTGAAGCAGGCGGATGACCTCTGTGGAGGCGCTCGGCAACGGCGGTACAGAGGCAATGCTCTCGATGATTTCCTGTCGTTTGTTCATATATATCTATACGATTCTCTTGAAGAAAAACATTAGACTCGGGTGACATTTTTGTTCCGTTTTGCTGGGCAATCTTCCTGTTGGATGGCAGCCGGTTTGCGGCAGCCGGAGAGGAAAAGAGAGGGGGGGAGGGAGCCGGTTCGAATCCCGTGGTTGCTAGGGAATGCCGAAGAGCCGGGCGGCGTTCTTGTAAAGCCACTTTTCCTTGACCGCCTCTTTGAGCGGCAGTTCCCTCACACCATCCGCGAGCTGCTCGATGGTCTGCCCCATGAAGAGCCAGGTGGAACCGAAGAGTATGCGGTCCTGCAGGATGGAATTGCCCAGGTTCATCAGGGGCTCCCACCCGCTTCCGGGCATGCCGAGATACTTGGGGGTGTAGGAAGCGATGTCTATGTAGATATTCGGATTGCGCCAGGCCACTGCCATCATCTCGGCCACCCAGGGCCAGCCTCCGTGGCCGGCGATCATCTTGAGTTCAGGAAAATCTTGGGCCACCACATCCAGATGAATGGGCCTCTCCACCTCCATGGTGTTCGTGGAATAGTTGACGGAGAGATGAAACCAGATGGGAATATCCAGCTCCACACAGGTGGAATAGATCGGGTACATCTTGGCGTGGGTGGGCGGAATACCGAACATGAACGGCCGCATCGCAACGCCCCGAAGCCCCAGATCGTAGCAGCGGCGGATTTCGCGCACCGCATCCATGCCCTTGAGAGGGTCGATCCCGGCAACCCCGATGAACTTCGACGGGAACCGCTTTACAATGTCCGCATAATAGTCGTTCGGCAGGCCGGCAAGCCCGGAAGGCGTCTGTTCATCCAGGTTGAAGATGACCGCCCTGTCGACGCCCATTTCGTCCAACTGCCTGACGAAGTCCTCCAGGGGCAGGGCAAGGGGCCTCATTCGGGGGGCCAGCTCCTTCTCGAGTTCGGCCTGGCTCAAGCTCGTCTTCATTCGGTAGAGTTCTTCAGCGGTCAGGCCCATGAGGGGGGCCACCTTCGGTCCGAAGACGTCTTTCAAGTAGCGCGCCATTTGAGGCGGCAGGGAGGCCACGAGGTCTACGAGCACCTCTTCCGTGGGAACATAACAAAGGGAATCGATGATCATGGCTACGCCTCCGTGTTCCGACCGGATAACACATTGAGTACCCTGCGGGTGATCAGCTCGATGGAAAGCTTTCGCCCGACGGATAGTTCCGGGGAAAAATCCCGGATGATTGCCACCTCTTCTTCGCTGGGGAGTTCCGTGATCTCGAGGGTCTCCGCCACTTTGAGCTCCCACGGGACCTGGGCCTTGACCTCCTCCAGGGATACGCCTGGATGGAGGCCGGCGAGATACATCTCCTTGGTCTCACGGTCGAATTTGAAGACGCCCTTCGTGGTGATCAGCGTGCTGGGCCCCGACCCCTCGGGCATCCCTGCCTCGTACCGGGAGTTGCCTCCATCGACGTAGCCGGGCGTCGTGAAATAGTCGAGCTTTTCGACGATCTCGCCCCCGCTCAGGGTATAGACCGTGCGTTGCGAGTACCCGGCGAACTCAGGGGCGCCTCCGGCCCCGGCCAACCGCATCTCGTAGTCATTCGGGTCGCCGATGTAGGAGCTGTTCAGGTTCCCGTATTTATCGATCTGCCCCACCCCGAGAAAGGCCACATCCACGTATCCGCGATGGACCACGGTTGTGAAGATGTCGAACATGTCGCACCCGTACGAATAGCCCCGGGTGCAGCTCGTGTCCGCTATGTGAAGGGGAACCTTGAAAGGATCGATTCCGACCATACCGGCCTCGGTGACGATCAGCGAATTCGGGGCGTGGGTCTTCCGGGCCAGGACTCCGGCGGCCATGGGGATCCCCTGCCCGATGACCACGATCTCGCCGTCCCTGATCTCCTGTGCGGCCCGATAGACGATCAGTTCATCCCATGTGTACTTGACACCCATTTCGTTCGCTCCTTTTGGAGGATCAGCCTTCCCTGAGAATCCCCCTCTCATCCATGAAACGGATGAATTCGTCCAGGGTCATATCGAAATTCTCCGAGTACCCCCGCTCATCCCAATTCGGGGCAAAGCTAAAGCCGTAATCGGCGGGCACGCTCTTGAGGGGCCTTGCCTTGATCGCCTCCAGGCGCTCCCTGCCGAACTTCCGCAGGTAATGTTCGAGATACCCCTTGCGGTCCGAAACACCGTAGATCCATTCGTCCATCCAGGCCTTCATCGCGTCGGGGTCGTTCACGCCCGCGAAATAGAGGGCCCGAAAGACCATGTCATAGTCGTAGAAGCCGGCGAGTTCCGACGGGTGAGCGCCCCAGGGACTGGGCACGACCGCGCACACCTTGTGAGCCGGGGCGATCGTCAGGTGGGGTGCGGACATGATCACCTCGGTATCGACGATTTCCTCGGCCGAGAGGATAATCCGGTCCGCAGCGAGGGCGGCCCACTTGCTGTTGATCATGGCGCCCCAGAGTTGTCCGTTCCCGGCTGTATCCGCCCTCTGCACGTGCATGAGAGCGAAATCCGGGCGGTATCCCTTCACGACAAGGACATCCGGGCCGCCGAAGGGGTCCTTGACTTCGGCAAAACACCGGTCGCCGAGAAACCCCTGCTTCCGGATCACGTCCGTCACCCTCATGCCCCCAAGGACAGGGAGGAAGGGATAGCCCATGGCGCCCGCCTTCATCATGGCAAGGAGGGTGAAATTGGTCAGCTCTTCGACCTGAAGGCGACCCTCTTTCATTGCCCTGTCCAGGGGGGGAGTGACCCGCTTCCCGCCCAGCCGGAAGTTGTAGGCAACAGCCAATCGGTCGATCGTGCCCGATGAGATGAGCAGATCAACCTCTTCGATGCCCCCTTGTTGGAAAAGAAAGAGGCCCTTCTTGCCGGACCGAATCAGATCGTGAACCAGCCCCAGCGGCATGCCTGTCAGGCAATTGGCGAAGACGAAAGAGTCCCCGTCGTTCACGAACCGGGCGATTGCCTCCGCCCCGCTCATGCGTTTGTCACGCTCCATGAATTTTTCCATGTGTACCTCTGTTCCCCAACGATTCCAATAGACCAGGGTCGGCGCGAATTCCCATCTTTTTGGATTTTCCGGAAAAGGTCAACCGCCCCTTCCCACTGCCGGGGCCTCCGCCCTCCCGCGGCACAAGGGGCGGGGTCCGTTTGCATCCTGTCCATTTTCTGTCCAATAGTAAGGAAAACCTCATGAAAAGACGATGAAACGTGGAGACACCACGTCTATGGGGAGACAATGCGGCATGAGGGGGAAGCCCAAGCTCGGCACAAGGCCGGAAAATGGAGGGACTAACGGCCTCCTTACTTTGGTGGGGGAGCATTTGGATACCGCTACGTCCTTTGCAACACTCTTTAAGAGTCGCTTCTTTGGTGTTTACCTCCACGACTTGGAGGGGCATTTCCTGGATGCCAACGATGCGGCGCTCGGGATGCTTGGATACACGAGAGAAGAACTCGGAGGGCTGAACTTTGCCACCCTCTTGAGTGAAGAGGATGCGGGGTTGGCGACAAAGACCCTGAACGAAATTGCCACGACGGGGGGGCAGGGCGAACTTACCCGTTACAAGCTGAAAACCAAATCAAAGGGATTCGTCTGGGTGGAAACCGAGGGCTTCCCGGTTTACCGCAAAGGCAGCCCTTGCGCAGTAGTTGGGATCGCCAGGGACGTAACGAAGCAGATTCTTGCCGAAGAAGAGGTGCGGGAACGGACCGAATCCCTGGAAAAGGCATACAGCGAGCTGAAAAAAATCGACCGCGCGAAGGACGAATTTCTGGCCCTGGTTTCCCATGAACTGCGTACCCCCCTTACTTCCATCCGCTCTTTCTCGGAAATTCTTCTTCGGTACGAGAATGAGCCCGCGACGCAGAAAGAGTTCCTGACGATCATCAACAATGAGAGTGAAAGATTGACGCGCCTGATCAATAACCTTCTCGATTTTTCGAAGATCGAAGCGGGCGCCGTGACCTGGCACGACAGGCCCCTGTCCGTCGAGGAAGTGACGAGGGACGCGGCCAGGGCCCTTGAACAGATGTTCTCGAATCATCGGTTACGGTTGCGACTGGAGGCGGCACCGAATGTGCCCGAGGTCTTCGCGGACCGTGACCGGATTCATCAGGTCGTGACGAACCTGCTCGGGAATGCGATTAAGTTCTCCCCCCGGGGGGAGGAGATCCGAATCCGGATCGAGAGGATTAAAGGGAAGCGCTCCGGAGAGCCATTGGACTGGGTCAAGGTAAGCGTGACGGATGAGGGTATCGGAATCGACGTGGAGAACTTCGAGATCATCTTTCACCGCTTTCGCCAGATCGCCTCGGACCCGGGAAGAGAGAAGCCTTTCGGGACAGGATTAGGGCTGCCTATCTGCAAGGAGATCGTTCATCATTATGGGGGAAACATCTGGGTGGAGAGCGAGAAAGGGAAGGGGAGCACCTTTTGTTTTACCTTACCTGGAATGCCCTCCCGTAACCCAGCGGGGGAGGCAGAACGTCCCCCCGGCAGACCGACGTGAGAGGACCTTCAAGGCGAATCAGATTTCGATCTCGCGCGCTTCCGTTCTTGAGGGGATGGTTTTGATGTCGAGATGATGGTGCGCGGTGATGTACCGGACGGTCCGGGTCCGGGCGCGCATCGCCACGGAATGGGTGATGGCGAGGCTCCCGTCGTATCGCACGGCCGGCAGGAAATCGCCGCCCGTAATGCCCGTCGCGCAGAAGATGATGCTGTCTCCCTTTGCGATGTCCTCGGTTTCATACACCCGGTCCAGGTCCGCTTCCGAGTAGCCCATGTCGAGGATCTTCCGGCGCTCCCCCTCGTCTCTAGGCCACATTTTCACCTGCATCTCCCCCCCGAGACACCGGAGGGCCGCGGCGGAGATGACGGCCTCCGGGGATCCGCCGATACCGAAAAGGATGTTCACACCCGAGTCCTCCATAGCCGTGGCGATCGCCCCGGCCACGTCCCCGTCGCTGATGAGCTTGATGCGGGCCCCGCACTGCCGGATGCGGCGAATCACCTCCTCGTGGCGGGGCCTGTCGAGCACGATGGCCGTCAATTCGCCGGTCCCGACCCCGTAAGCCCGGGCCACGCGGTCCAGGTTCTCCTTCAGAGGGGCATTGATGTCGATGCAACCCCTGGCCTGCGGGCCGACGGCGATCTTGTCGGCATAGTAGCTCGGCAGAGCGGCGAGGGTGCCCCCGTTGCCCACCGCGATCACGGAGATCGCATTGGGCAGGCCCCGGGACGTGAGGGTCGTTCCGTCGATGGGATCCACGGCGATATCCACCTTCGGGTCGCTCGGGCCCCCGCCTCCCACTCGCTCGCCGATGTAGAGCATCGGTGCCTCGTCCTTCTCTCCCTCGCCGATCACGATCGTTCCCTGTATGCTGACGAGGTCCAGCATGCCGCGCATTGCGTCCACGGCCGCCTGATCGGCCGCGTTCTTGTCCCCCCGTCCCATCCAGCGGCTGGCCTTCAGTGCCGCCGCTTCGGTAACCCGGATGAATTCCAGCGTGATTTCCCTTTGTCGGTCCATATCGTTCGGCCCCTTTCCCGGTTGTCAGGCCGCAGCCGCCCCATGTCACAATCGCTCACAAACAGGGAGAGTCTATCCTACTCCGTTGCAGGCGGCAAGTAGCCGTGGAGTCTTGACGTCCCTGGAGATACGGCGGGATAGGGGAGAAAAAAGCCGCCCTTTGCAAGGATCCGTCGGACGGCGAAGAGAAAGGCGACCGTAAGAACCAGGCCTGAAAAGAACAGGCGCCATTCCCGCAGCCAGGCGGTCACGCAAAGATTGAAGCCCGTGATGAAAAGGAACAAAGCGAAGCCTCCCAGGTGCATGTAAGGCAGGGGGGGCTTCGAGTTCTCTCTTCCGGACCGGTTCAAAAGGGCATCCAGGGCCTGGTTCACGCCGATGGTCACGGCGGCGACCAAGAACCAGCCGGCGAAGTTGGTGAAAGGCACCCCGAAATATTGCCCTCCCCGAGGCCAGCCGTGGATCTGTCCTAGAAACCATCGGTCCCCCATCAGGGCCACCGGATCAATGATGATATCCATCAGGGTCGTGATTGCCGCCCCGAGGATCAGCACCCGGCGGGACCTCCGTATGCTCTGGTACGTGACGGCATCCTGTGGGTTGCTCCTGCTTTTGAGGGCCGCCGCAATCTGCCATGCGCAGGCGTACCCGGTGTAGGTGAGGAAACTGAAAGAGAGAGAGTCCATGAAAGGCACGCCGGCGATCCAGAGTTCCCGGTTCCGGGTGGCGTCGATGTAGAAGTAGTCCCCGAAGGGGAAGCCGCCGTGGATGGAGCTGAACTCGGCAGCGAAGGCCACGGCGTATCCGGTGACGGTCCACAGGAGGGCACGGCGCCAGCCGAGCTGGCTGGATGCGACAAAGAGATAGAGGGCGAGGAAGATGAAAACATAGGGCCTGAGGATTACGGTCCCGGCCAGGAGGGAGAGGACTTCCACATCAGAACCCTTTCACGGGAAGTTTCACGGGGCCGGGACTTCCTTCCAACTCGTTGTCGCTACGCGCCTTTCTTTCAGTGGATGTTCCACTTGAACATGGTCCAGATATCCTTCCAGTTGCCCTTCAGGGCCAGGACGACGGCCGGCTCGAATCCGGAATGCATCATGCATTGACTGCAGCGCGGATCCTCTCCGGAGCTGTAATAGTCCCAGTCCACGGAATGCATGAAGGTGTCGTAGTCATCGTAGTGTGCGTCCGTGATGAGGTAGCAGGGCGCTTTCCAGCCCTGTGGGTTTCGTGTCACCGTTCCCCATGGGGCGCATTTGTACTGTTTCTTGCCCCTGAGGAAGTCGAGATAGAGAGGGGTGGAAAAGAAGCGATACTGCTCGGTCAGTCCGTTGACCTCCTCGAATTTCGCGTGGACCTCTTGCCGGCTCAAGAAATCCTCTTTCGACAGTCCGTTGTACTGGTACCCCGGAGAGACGAGGAACCCGTCCACCTTGAGGGACGCGAGATGGGCGAAAAGACTCCGGAGTTCATCGATCCGGGTCGACTTGAAAACGGTCGTGTTTGTGGTGACGGAAAAGCCCTTTTTCTTCGCCATCCAGATTGCATCCGTGGCCGCCCGGAAAACGCCCGGCCGGTTCGCAAGCACGTCGTGCCGTTCAGCCATGCCGTCGAGATGGACATTGAGATAAAGGTGCGGGTGGGGCTTATTCCTCTCCACGTATTCGGACAACTTGAGGCCGTTCGTACAAAGATAGACATGCCTCCCCATATCGAGCAGGCCTTTTACGATCTCGTCGATGGACGGATGCAACAGAGGCTCTCCGCCGCTTACGCTCACCACCGGTGCGCCGCATTTGCGTGCCTCCGCGAGGCACTCGTCCACGGAAAGCATCTTGTCCATGCAGTCGGCGTACTCATGGATCCTGCCGCACCCCTTGCACGCCAGATTGCATTTGTGGAGCGGCTCGAGCATGAGAACGAGGGGGAAGTGCTCCTGCTTCTGCCAGGCCATTTTGGCAAGGTAGGTCGTCATCGAGACGTTCAGCTTGAGGGGAAATCGCATGGTTTGTCCTCTTTCGTTTCGAATGGGAAAGTGAATTTTGGCTGATTCGCCCGATTACCGCTTCAATCCATTCAAGGCCCGGGCATAACGGGCGAGGGCCATCAGCGGAAAGTAATCCCGATACATGTGGTAGCGCAGATAGAAGAAGCTCGGGAAACCCGTACCTGTAAACTCCTTTTCATCCCACGAGCCCTTCTCGCGCTGGGTTCTGAGCAGGTAGCCGACCCCACGTCCCGCCGCTTGCGAGGCGGCCTCCCCGGCGGCCACCAGGCCCATCAACGCCCAGGAGGTCTGGGATGCCGTACTCCTGCCCTTCGTCTTGTTGGCCGGGTCGTCGTAAGACTCGCAGGGTTCTCCCCAGCCGCCGTCCTCCTTCTGGCAGGACTGCAGCCAGGCCACGGCTCGCCGGATGCGGGCCGAATCCATGTCGTACCCTACCTCCCGTAGACCGCACAGTACGCACCAGGTTCCGTAAAGGTAGTTCACACCCCATCTGCCGTACCAGGAGCCGTCCTCTTCCTGTTCGGATTCGAGGAAAGCAACCGCCTTCCGTACAGG